>JAFLVQ010000099.1 GCA_022508205.1 Spirochaetales bacterium | reverse complement strand
AAACGAGCTTGAAACATTACGTTACAGTATAGATATGTATGGGGAATGCGAACTCAGAATAATTATAGAAACGTGTTTACTGACAGATTGCGAAAAGAAAGCCGTGGCGGAACTTATCGTACAAACAAAATGCGATGCGGTAAAAACATCTACCGGATTCAGCAGCGGCGTAGCGACGGCAGAAGATGTGGCACTTTTAAAAAGTGTGGTTCATGATGAAATAAAAATAAAAGCTGCCGGAGGAATTCGCGATATAAACAGTGCCAATGCGATGTTTGCAGCCGGAGCCGATTTAATCGGAACTTCAGCCGGAGTGCAGCTTTTGGCTTCTTGCGAAAATGAGTAAATCCGATGAAGCAGCATCTTCCTTTTTGTGTCCGTACTGCGGAGGGAGAAAGGCGCGTTTTTTTTGCAATGTATCATCGAAAATCAATCGGCGAAACGTTAATTATTACGTATGTAAAAAATGTAACGCGGTAATTCAATTTCCTTATCCGGATAAAAAAATAGTAAGCGAATATTATGAAACTTATTTTGAGATTAAACAAAAATTGAATGCCGGTTATTTGACTGAAAATCAATACGATTCGCTTAAAAATGAACGCGATAAAACGTTTGCAGAGCTTGGTTTCGATAAAAAACGTATTAAAAACAGACTAAATGTAGAATTAGGATGTGCGAACGGTTTTTTTTTGCGCTACCTTGAGGAATCGGGTGCAGTACATATTTTGGGTATCGATACTTCTCGATCTTTATTGGAAACGGCGCAGCAGCAGCTGAAAGCACAGATAATTTCCGAAGATTTGCTTCATGATATGAATAACATATTTTGCAGCAGTGAACATATTCGGCTTGTATGTGCGTCATCGCTGAACGGAATTGCACAGAACAGCGTAGATAATCTTTATATGTTTCATTTGATGGAACATTCTGAGGAACCGAATGTATTAATGAGACAGGCTGCTTACATTTTAAAAAAAGACGGCATATTTGTTCTTGAAGTGCCGGTAAGCGGAGCTGTTTCATCCTTTTTTCATGATAAATGGCGTTTTTTAATGCCGGATGAACACTTGAATATTCCGTCGGTTCGTTCTGTCAAAATTTTGGCGAAACAGTACTGCTTTTCGATACGGTCAATAATACGTTTCGGCAGCGGAATAACAGCCGGTACGGCACCTCGTATGATTAAAAAAATTGCCGATACATCAGCAAAAGCATTCAGATTTGGCGACAGAGCAGCTTTTTTGTTAATCAAAACGTAAGTTTCGAGAATTTGCCGGTTATTCAAATTTATAAATAAATATGAAATTTATAAATAATATGGTAATGTCATTCTTATGGAAAAATATCAACAATGCTTAATATGCGGAAATTTTTTTGTAACCGAAAAAGATGAAGTGTCAGATTGCGAGATTTGCCCGGTTTGTGACTTTACGCAATACGTATGCTGTGCCGTATTGGGCGAATATATTCCGATTGTATCAGACAACAAATCGATATGTGCCAATTGCAGATCGGAATATTTTAAATACAGTTCAATTGCGGATAATTAAAAATTATGAATATATTAGTAATATCTGATTGGGTGGAACAGTTAATTTATTCTGAAAAAATGAAATATCGCATGAATGATATTGACTTGGTAATAAGCTGCGGAGATCTTTCGTTCAATTACCTTGATTTTGTAATGAGTGAATTAAACAAACCGGTTTTCTATGTAGTGGGAAATCATTTGGCTGATAAATATTATACAAGGAATATGGAAAACAAAATCGTTTTACAGGTTCCTTCATGTTTTAATAATCTGCACCTTAAATGTTATACTTTGCAAAATGACTTGCTTATTGCAGGCTTTGAAGGATCCGGTTGGTATAATGGCGGACCTTTTCAATACCATCAATGGGAAGTTTTTGTTAATTTGATTAAATTGTTTCCAAAACTTATTTATAATAAATTGAAATACGGAAGATTTTTAGATATTTTTGTAACACATGCACCGCCGTTTCATGTCGGCGATCGTCCCGATCTTTGTCATAGAGGATTGAAAGGGTTTAATTGGTTTATACGCTTATTTAAGCCAAAGTACCATTTACATGGTCATGTACATATTTATGATATTAATCAGCCCAGAGTAATAAAGTACCACGGAACTAAAGTAATTAACTGTTCGGGATTTTATAAATTGGAAATCCCTGATTCTGAACTTCGCGGGGGGAGAGCAGAGTAATTATGTATACAACTGAATCACTAAAAGAAATAACGAAAAATGATTTTGATAAAGCTTATCAAAAAGCGATGTTTTCTCGTATTTTGTCGCGTTTGAAAGGTGAAAATAATACGCTTCTTTCGTTTGATGAAGTAATGAGAATGCTGAAAGTAAAAAATGAAGTTTATATAGGTTTGCAGTGTGTAAGAATCGAAGAAATAATAGGCAGTGAGGGAAGGTATAACGACTTTAATAAAGAATTTCTTCCTAAACGGAAAAATTTGCGGGTTCGCTGGCAGCGTGTTGATGAGGCGCATTATCAGGACATTATTCTTCCGCCTATAAAATTGTATCGTCTGGGAAATGCCTATTTTGTAAGAGACGGCAATCATCGTGTTTCCGTAGCTAAAGAGCAGGGACGTGAATTTATCGATGCCGAAGTTACGGAGATAAAAACATCGATTCCGGTAACGGCAGATATGACCCGCAAAGATTTGGTGCGGATTGTAGTGGAGCATGAACGGCAGAGTTTTCTCGATTTTACAAAACTGGACCAATTCCGCGATGTTTCCATGTTGTGGTTTACGGAATCGGGGCGTTATGATTTGATTTTGCAGCATATTCACGGGCATCAATATTACATGGGAATCGAACAGAACAGGCCTATATCTTTTGAAGAAGCAGAAAAAGACTGGTATGATAAAATTTTTATATCGATAATCGAGGAAATCAGTAAGGAAAAAATAAATTCACGTTTTCCGGGCAGAACCGAAGCGGATTTGTATTTGTGGATAGTTTTGCACTGGGATGATTTGAAACGCCGATACGGCGAAGGTGTTCAGATAAAAGATGCGGTAAAATCATACAATGAAAATTATGGTGAAAATCCGTTTATTTATTATTTGAAACGAATCATAAATATATTCTTAAGGAGAAATCAGTGAATATAATTGAAAGAAAATTGTTTGAAACACAGGCAATGCGTATTGCGGATCCGCAAAAACCGTTTTGGTATACATCGGGGAAACTGGGGCCTTATTTTATCAACACTCATTTTTTATATGGAAATGAAACCGCAGCATGTAAACTTTTGGATGAAATTACGGCACTTACGGAAGATCCGAAAAATTTAATTAAGACAATAAGCAAAGAAATCTGGAATTTTTATCAAACAAATGCTTTGTATCGTGAAGTAATGGATGAATTTGTTTCGATGCTGAAAACGAATAAGTCATTCGGTTTGAGTGACATCGTAACAGGCGGAGAACGGCGCGATTGGTTTTTTTCCGTTGCTGCGGCACGTTTAACCGGCAAAAAACATTATTTCATATTTAAAGATTTATCAATCTACGATGAAGACGCAAATAAAACGGAATCTTTAAGCGGCTTAAAAACGGCGCATATTGCAGATTTGATTACGGAAGCGTCAAGTTATGACAGGGCGTGGATTCCGGCGACAGAAGCTGCCGGCGCAAAAATGATATTTACTGCGAGTATTGTAGACAGAAATCAAGGCGGCAGAAAATTATTGCAGGCTAAAAATGTGGAAATGTTTGCGCCGGTAAGTATCGATCAAGAGTTTTTTCATTGCGCTGAAAATGAAGGTATTTTATCCGAAGCGCAGTATAAAATGGTTTGTGACTTTACGGAAGATCCCGATGCTTATGGGATTGCGTTTCTGAAAGCGCATCCGAACTATATACAAGAGTCGATAAACAGTACGGATAAAAGTACGAGGAGCAAAGCTCAACGCTGTTTGGATACGAATCCGTATCATTTGAACTGATTTATAATCATTTAGGAGTAAATGATTAATCATTTAAGAGTAAATGATTTTGTTTATATGCAAAAAATTGTGGGTTTCCCAAGCAGCGGAAACCCACAATTTTTATACAATGTATGAAACGTTTTTTAGTGGAGATAAAATGTTTAAGCAAATTGAGAAATATTTGACTGAAATTGAAAAGCCCGGACGCTATATAGGAAATGAAGTCGGAATTCCGAATAAAAATTTTGAAAGCAGCGAAATTCGCATGGCAATTTCTTATCCTGATGTTTATGAAGTGGGAATGTCTAACTACGGGATTAAAATTTTGTATGATGTGATTAATAAGCTGCCTTTTGCATCGTGTGAACGAGTTTTTTCTCCTTGGGTCGATTTTGAAGAATTGCTTGAAAAACTGGATTTGCCGCTGTTTTCTTTGGAAACGAAAACTCCTTTGAATAAGTTTGATATTGTAGGCGTAAGTATTCAGTATGAACTTTTGTTTTCCAATTTTTTGACACTGCTGCATTCCGGAAAAATTCCGCTAAAGCGTGCAGAACGCAGTGATAACGACCCGATTGTTATTATCGGCGGACCGGCATCTGTAAATCCGATTCCGTACAATCCGTTTATAGATTTGTCATGTGTAGGCGAAGGTGAAGAAGTTTTGGTTGCTTTGCTGACAAAATTGCGCGAATTGAAAAAAGAAATGTGTTCCAGAAAAAAAATTCTCAAAGAACTGGCAAAAATCGACGGAATATATTCGCCGGATTTTACGACAAAACCGGTAAAGCGTCAGGTTTATATGGGATTTGCAAATGATACCGGACCGGATACCGTTATTATTCCGAATATTGATATTGTACAAAATAAGCTGAATGTGGAAATTATGCGCGGATGTCCGAATAAATGCCGCTTTTGTCAGGCAGGCGTAATTTACAAGCCTTTCAGGGAAAAAAATACTTCAACTATCATGAAGTCGGTGGAAAAAGGATTGAAACTGTCCGGAGTGAATGAAGTTACTTTTACGAGTCTTTCAAGCGGTGACTACTCGCAGATTTTACCGCTTACGACTTATTTTACTGATATGTATAAATCAAAAAAGATTTCGGTATCGCTGCCGTCACTGAAAGTCGAATCTTTTGATACGGAAATTCTCGATAAAATTTCCGAAGTACGTAAAAGCGGACTGACATTTGCCATTGAATCGGGCAGCTGCGAAGGACAATTTTCACTGAATAAACGTGTCGATTTGGAAAAGATTTATCAGATTCTCGATGCTGCGGTTGCCAAAGGGTGGCGATTGGTAAAATTTTACTTTATGATTGGTCTTCCTGATGAGGAAAATGATGTAGAACATATTGAAAAATGTATCGATTCGGTTTTGGCTCGCTATAGAAAATTGAAAATTAATCTGAATGTTGCAACTTTTGTTCCGAAACCGCACACTCCGTATCAGGATGTTGCGCAGCTGCCTTATGAAGAAGCTGTCCGCAGAATTCGAGCTTTGCGTGATTATTACAGAAAAAGCCGTGTGGCAGTGAAAGCGCACGAACCGGAAATTTCTTATATCGAAGGTTTTATAAGCCGCGGTGATGAAAAAGTCGGGCTTGCTGTATATGAAGCATTTCGGCGCGGTGCCAGATTTGACGGTTGGAATGAAAAATTTAACTTTCAGCGCTATGTCGATGTTTTTACTGAGGCCGGAATTACAGCGAAAGATTACATGAATGGCGCAAGAAGTGAAACATGGAAGATGATAGATTGTCTGCCGTCGGATACTTTTTTGCAGAAAGAACGTGAACGTTCACTGCGTCATGAGGAATCACAACTTTGTAATCAAGGCTGCGACGAAGACTGTAAAATATGCGGCAGCGGAATTTTCAAAAGAAAAGCTGTCGATGATTATAATTGTCAAAAAATCGATGATGTGACAAAAAAAACAGACGAACGATTCAGATATTTTCTTGAATTTACAAAAAGCGGATTATCCAGATTTTTGTCTCATAAGGATTTAATGCGTCATTTTGAAATACTGTTTCGTATCGGTAATATTAATTTGCTGATGTCGGAAGGTTTTAATCCACATCCTAAATTCCAATTTTCAAGTGCGTTGTCATTGGGAATCGAGTCAAGATGCGAGATTCTCGAATTTTTTACAACCGAAGAGTATTCTACAGAAGAACTTGAAAATCGATTGAAAATGATTTCTTCCCAATCGGAAAGGAGAAATCATGCTGATTTGAAAATTACGCGCATCCGAAAATGTGCCAGTGTGAAAAAAATGTCGCTGTTTAATAATCTTGCGCAGACGGAATATGTATTGGTATATGATGAAAAATTTGCAGAACAAGCAGACGAAGATATTAAAAAATTTATGTATGAAAAGAAGGTACTCTTTACCGATGAGCGTGCGGAGTATGATTTGAAACGTTTTATTTCTTTGGAAAAAGCAGACAACGGAGTGAAACTGTTTGTCAAACAGTTAAGTCCGATGCCAAAGATTAAAATTTTAGCGGCGCACATATTCCCGAACGTGGAATTTTTGTCGATTGTAAAACTGATGATGTATAAAGATTTGCATAAAAACGAATTGTTTTACCTGGATTAGCGAATATTTGGCAGATAATTATTTTGACCGGATTATGTAAGGAAGAAAAATGAGTACACAGTGGAATGTAACTTTTCAGTTTATATCTAAAGCCTTACCGAATGAAGTGCGAGAAGTGCTTGAAACTTTTTTTATGGCAGATATTCCGCCTTCGGCAGGGATGTTGGAGCACATTATCGAAAAAACCAATGATGTTCTTATGCATGAAAATAAAGAAATCAGACCGGCAGATAAAAAGAAGAATCCGGGCGGGCTGATTGATTTGTCTGCTTTCAGATACGTTGTAATTTTGCCGGATTTACATGCAAGACGTGATTTTCTTCGCTCCGTATTGGTGTGGAAACCTTTTGATGATCGTACTGTTTTGGAGTTACTGGATAATGAAAATTTTACACTTCT
>JAFLVQ010000098.1 GCA_022508205.1 Spirochaetales bacterium | reverse complement strand
GAGGACAAACTCCATTAATTAGAAGGCTTCCAAAAAGAGGATTTAAAAATTCCATATTTCAAAAATATTTCAATATTATTAATATTTATTTGTTAGATAATTTGGAAGATAATACAGTAGTGACAAAAGAAATGCTTGTTGAAATGGGGTTGGTAAAATACCCTAAAGAAAAAATAAAAATTTTAGGGAATGGCGACTTTTCTAAAAAATTAGAGATTCATGCCGATGCTTTTTCTTTTTCTGCAAAAGAAAAAATAGAGAAAGCTGGTGGAAAAGCAATTCTTAAATAAATTGTATAGTTATTAAGGATAAAAAATGTCAAATGCATTATCTGGTATATTAAAAATAAAAGAATTGCGGAATCGTGTTTTATACACAATTTTTATGTTGATTCTTTTTAGAATAGGAGCCCAAATTCCTGTTCCGGGAGTAAATTTAAATTCTTTAGAATTATATTTGCAATCATCCTCAAATTCAAATAATCCTTTTATGGAATATTTTAACTTTTTTGCTGGCGGTGCATTTGAGAATTTATCTTTATTTGCTTTAGGTATAATGCCATACATTACTACATCAATTATTCTGCAATTATTGATGTTGATTGTGCCGGGATTGAAACGAGTAGCAGAGGAAGAAGGTGGCAGAAAAAAAATAAGTCAATTCACAAGAATTGGAACTGTTCCTGTGTGCTTTATTCAAAGTTTTTTAACAATAAATTTAATAAAAAATTATGAAAACAGTGCAGCTAATATAATTGCAATGGAACCAAAATTATTATTTTATTTTTCTACTGTTATTATAACTACTGTTGGTACTTTGATTTTGATGTGGATGGGAGAGCGCATTACAGAAAAGGGAATAGGCAATGGAATTTCTCTCATAATTTTTGCAGGGATTGTGGCGAGGATGCCTGGAGCTTTAGGGGAATTGTTTAATAAAGTAAGTAAAGGTGCTTTGGAAATTCCAGTTGTTTTATTTATAGTCATTATGTTTGTGTTCATAATAGCTTTGGTTATTTATGAGCAGCAGGGACAACGAAAAATTCCTATCAATTATGCAAAACGCATAGTGGGCAGAAAAATGTATGGAAATCCTAATACTACTTATTTACCTTTAAAAATAAATCCATCTGGAGTTATGCCAATAATTTTTGCAAGTTCTTTATTGGCATTTCCGCATACATTGGCATCAGTTTTTAATCAGGTGAGTTTTTTTAGGGTTATAAGTAATGCATTGAATGGACAATCGGTAGTCTATATGATTGTTTATTCGATATTGATTATATTCTTTGCATATTTTTATACTCAGGTAACTTTAAATCCTGTAGAAATTGCAAAAAATATTAGGGAAAATGGCGGAACTATTCCTGGAGTACCTGTTAATAAAGTGGAAGAATACTTAACTAAGGTATTGAATAGGATTGTTCTTCCTGGATCAATTTTTTTAGCTTTGATTGCAATTATTCCTTCTATTATCATTAATATGATTCCGGAATTTCCAAGCAGTATGGCTTATCTGTTAGGGGGAACATCTTTGATAATTATTGTCGGAGTTGATCTTGATACAATGAGTCAAGTTGAAGGGTATTTGAAAATGTATCATTATGATGGTATTGTCAAGAAAGGAAAAATTAGATCAAGAAACTTTTAAACGGAGTTAAAAAATGAAAGTTAGAGTTAGTGTAAAACCGATCTGTGATAAGTGTCGTGTTATCAGACGAGAAGGTGTTGTAAGAATTATTTGTGAAAATCCAAGACATAAACAAAAGCAGAAATAATAAAGGAGATTTGGGATGGCGAGAATTGCTGGTATTGAATTACCAAACAAACCAATTGAAATTGCATTGACTTATATTTACGGAATAGGACGAAGCAATGCATTAGTAGTTTTGGAAAAAGCCGGTGTAGAACGTGGAAAAAGAGCTAACGATCTTACTGATAGTGAAATTGCTGAAATTAGAAAAATCTTAGAAAACGAATATACAATTGAAGGTAAATTAAGAGGTGAAGTTCAACTTAATATTAAGAGGTTGATGGATATTGCTTCTTACAGAGGATTGCGACATAGAAAAGGATTGCCTGTGAGAGGGCAACGTTCCAAAACTAATGCAAGAACAAGAAAAGGTCGTAAGAAAACAATTGCAAATAAGAAGAAGTAAATAATTGATTAAAGAGAGGAGTTCGAAATTGGCAAAAACTAATGGTGCTGCATCAGCAGCCAAAAAGAAAGAAAAAAAGGTTGTCTCAAGTGGAAAAGTTTACGTTCAGGCATCTTTTAATAATACTATTGTAACAGTTACAGATAAGAAAGGTAATGTATTATCTTGGTCATCTTCTGGGTCTATGCAGGGATTCAGAGGAGCTAAAAAATCTACTCCTTTTGCAGCTCAAGTAGTTTCAGAGAATGCAGCAAAAAAAGCGATTGAAGGCTACGGCTTGAAAGATGTTGATGTATTTGTTAAAGGACCGGGCGTTGGTCGAGAGTCTGCTATCCGTGCATTGGATGCTTGCGGATTAAAAGTTAATATCATAAAGGATATTACTCCGGTACCTCATAACGGATGTCGTCCTAAGAAAAGAAGAAGAGTGTAAGGAGATTAAGATATGGCAAGAAATAGAAGTCCACGCGGTAAAGTCGTTAGAAGATTTGGTGCTAACATTTTCGGAGTTGAAAAATACGATAAATTACTTCAGAAAAAACCTAATCTTCCCGGTAAAGATCTTTCTTTTAGAAAAAAGAAGCCATCTGTTTATAGTATTCAGTTAAATGAAAAACAGAAAGTAAAGTTGATGTATGGTATTTTGGAACGTCAATTTAGAAGATATTTTGATCTTGCTTCAAGAAAAAAAGGTGTTACTGGTGACAATTTATTAGAAATTTTGGAATCAAGATTAGATAATGTTGTTTATCGTTTGCATTTTGCAAGAAGCAGAAGACAAGCAAGACAGTTTGTTTTGCATAAACATGTTTTGGTCAATGGAGAGATTGTTAATATTCCGTCATACCAATTGAAACCGGGTGATAAAATTGAAATCAAGGAAAATTACAGGAAAAATTTACAACTTCTTGAAGCTTTAAAAGCTGTAAGTTCATACGGTGTATTACCCCACTTGGAAATTAATCCCGATGTGTGTTGTGGAATTTTTAAAAATGCACCTGCTAAAGCAGATATTCCTGATTTAGTAAGCGTAAACGAGCAACTAATTGTAGAACTTTACTCTAAATAAACTATAGGAGATTGAAGTGAATCAGAGCTTACTTGTGAAAGGGTTTACTAAACCGAAAAGTATTTCTTATGAAAAAGATGAGTTGACTCCGAATTATGGGAAATTTATTATTTATCCTTTTGAAAGAGGATTTGGACATACCGTAGGAAATGTTTTCCGAAGAGTTCTGCTTTCATCTATTCCTGGATATGCAGTAACGGCATTGCGTGTTCAGTCTTGGGATAATGATGGCAATTTGTCTGTCTTGCCTTCACCGTTTGCAAATATTCCAGAAGCAAAAGAAGAAACTTTTGAATTTATCAATAATTTGAAAAATGTAAAAATCAAATTACTTGATGATGTAGATTCAAGAACCGTAAAAATTGAAAAGAAAGGTGCAGGTGTCATTACTGCCGGAGATCTTGCAGTTGATGAAAATGTAGAAGTTATCAATAAAGACCTTCATTTATTAACTTTGTCTGAAAATGCAAATGTTTCTATTGATTTGCAGATTGATGGCGGAAGAGGTTATATTGATATAGACAGACAAGAAAAATATGGTGATAAAGATGTTTCTTCTATTTTAATAGATGCTATTTTTAGTCCTATTGAAAAAGTTGCATATCAGGTAACAGATACTAGAATTGGTCAACGTTCTGATTATGATAAATTGACTTTTGAAATTTGGACTGATGGAACTATTTCTCCGGAAGATGCGATGGGAATTGCTGCTAAGATTTTAACAGATCATTTTTCTATATTTATTAATTTCAAATTACCTGAAATTAATGAGGAGCATGAAGAAAAGGATGAAGATCAAGAATTGAAGCAAATTCTTTTGACACCTGTGGAAGAACTGGAATTGTCTGTTCGCGCGGGAAATTGTTTGAGAAGTGAAAATATCAGAATTATCGGGGAGTTGGTTAGTCGTCCGGAAGAAGAAATTTCTAAGATTCAGCATTTTGGCAAGAAATCTCTTACTGAAATAAAAGAAAAACTTGTAAAGTATAAACTTTCATTTGGAATGAAGGATGTTGTTGCGAGAGTTTTGAATAAAAAATAATATGGAGAAAATAAAATGAAGCATCTTAAAGGATTTAATACTTTAAATAGAACACATGCTCATAGACGCGCTTTATATCGCAATATGGTAGAAGCTCTTATTGAAAATGAAAAAATAACTACAACAGTAGTAAAAGCTAAAGAATTGCGTCGTGTTGCTGAAAAAATTATTACAAAAGCAAAAGTGAAAAATCTTCATACAATAAGACATATAAATAAACTTATTAAAAATGAAACTTTGCTTATGAAACTATTCAATGATATTGCTCCGCGATACGAAAAAAGAAACGGCGGATATACAAGAATAATTAAACTTGCTGCAAGAAAAGGCGATGGCGCAGAAATGTGTATTATCGAATTATTGGGTGAAGAAGAGCAAATTTCAAAGAAGAAAAAAACTAAAAAGAAAGCTGCCGCACCAAAAGCAGAAAAAACTGCAGTTGAAGCTTCTTCTGAAGTAACAGAAACTCCAGTTGAATCTGCAAAAGAATAATGAATAGAAATCATTTAATAAATGAGAAATCCCCTATGATTAGCAGGGGATTTTTTTTATGCACAGTGATATTTGATTTTCTCATTCTTTTCTTTTCATCATCAAATTTATTTTTATTGATAGAATTTTTTTTATTACAGCTGATATATTTTTTCTATTTAAAGGGAAATCTGAGGAAAATAATATCTATTGCAATAATTTCTTTAATAATTTTTATATGTAACTTATTTCAAATTAGCGGCGGAAGAGCTTTGTACTCAAGTAAATTTATTATTATAACGACGCAATCTATGCACATTGGAGCGGAAAAATCTCTGCTATTGCTATGTTTGTTTTTGATTTCATCTAACTGCATTTATCAGAACCGAAATCTTTTCATTGCACAAAATGTTTCGTCGTTATTTTCACTGTCGGTACAAAAATTTTTTTATCTATTTGAAAAAATAAACTTTAAAAGCGGAAATGTATTAAGACATATTTATTTTTGGTTTTACAAAAGTTTATTTTATTTACCTGATAAAACTTACGCATCATCATTGCCGTCATTGAAATCCTTTTTTTGCTTTCATACTGTTTTTTTTATTTTTATGATTTGCAGCATTCTTCTGTTTACTTTTGTGTTTTAAATAAATAACTGATTATGTATTGCATATATGTTTCGTGGAATTGGGTTGACTTTTCAAACCTTATAACCTATTGTAAGTCGTTTTGTATGACGTCAAATCAGGAGTTTGTTATGAGTGAATACAATTTTACAAGAATTGAAAACAAATGGATTAAATATTGGGAAGATAATGAAATTTTTAAAGTAACTGAAGATGAAAAAATACCGCCGGAAAAAAGATTGTACGTATTGGATATGTTTCCTTATCCGTCAGGTGCCGGTTTGCATGTAGGACACCCGGAAGGATATACAGCTACGGATATTTATTCACGATTTAAAAAAATGAGCGGATACAATGTTCTGCATCCAATGGGTTTTGATGCATTCGGACTGCCGGCTGAAAATTATGCTATTCAAACAGGAACTCATCCGTCGATTACAACTAAAAAAAATATAGATACATTTCGCAAGCAAATAAAATCATTTGGTTTTTGTTACGATTGGTCACGTGAAATTGCGACTTGCGATGAAGATTACTATAAATGGACACAGTGGATTTTCTTGCAGTTGTTTAAACGTGGATTGGCTTATGAATCCGAAATGCCTATAAATTTCTGCCCTAAATGTAAAACCGGACTTGCGAATGAGGAAGTAAAAGACGGGAAGTGCGAACGTTGTGAGTCTCCTATCGAACGCCGTAGAATTCGTCAGTGGATGCTTAAGATTACGGCTTATGCTGATAGATTATTGGAAGATTTAGATGATTTGGATTGGAATGAATCTATAAAACTAATGCAGCGAAATTGGATTGGCAAAAGTGAAGGTGCCGAAGTCGATTTTACCGTTAAGGATTCGGGCGATACATTGACAATTTATACAACACGTCCCGATACCTTGTTTGGTGTAACATATATGGTTATGTCTCCGGAACACCCTTTAGTAAAAAAGATAACTTCGTCAGCACAAAAAAAGGCAGTTGAAGAGTATATTGCGTTGGCTGCATCAAAATCAGATCTCGACAGAACAGATTTGAATAAAGACAAAACCGGAGTTTTTACGGGAGCTTATGCAATTAACCCGGTTAATAAGAAAGAAATTCCTATTTGGATTTCAGATTATGTTCTAATGGGATACGGAACCGGTGCGATTATGGCTGTTCCTGCCCATGATACAAGAGACTTTGATTTTGCAAAGAAATTTAATTTACCGATTATAAAAGTTGTCGCTTCAAAAGAAGATGTGGATGCTATCGGCGGTATTGAAAAAATCAATGATGCCGATTGGAGCGCAGAAGTGAAAGAATGCACTGTAGCCGATGGTTTTGCGGTAAATTCGGCGCAATTTACGGGACTTCCTACATCACAAACAAAAAAAGATGTAACTGCATGGATTACGGAAAAAGGATTCGGAAAGAAAGCCGTTAATTATAAACTGCGCGACTGGGTATTCAGTCGCCAGCGGTATTGGGGAGAACCTATTCCCGTTGTTCATTGCGAAAAATGCGGAGTTGTGGCTGTTGATGAAAAAGATTTGCCGCTGACACTGCCGGAAGTCGAAAGCTATAAGCCCACAGGAACAGGTGAATCTCCATTGACTTCTATTGATTCATGGGTAAATACAACATGTCCCAAATGCGGCGGAAAAGCTCGTCGAGAAACAAATACAATGCCGCAGTGGGCTGGAAGCTGTTGGTATTATTTACGTTATATTGACCCTAAAAATGATGCGGCTTTGGCAGATAAGAAAAAACTTGATTATTGGGGAGCAGTGGATTTGTATATTGGCGGAGCGGAGCATGCAGTATTGCATTTATTGTACGCACGATTTTGGCACAAAGTTTTATACGATTTGGGCATTGTTCCTACTAAAGAACCGTTTTTGGCATTGAGAAATCAGGGAATGATTCTCGGTGAAAATGGTGAAAAAATGTCTAAATCCCGCGGAAATGTAATCAATCCCGATGATGTAATTCATGAAC
>JAFLVQ010000097.1 GCA_022508205.1 Spirochaetales bacterium | reverse complement strand
AATACCTAAATAATAAAAGTATCCCTTTTTCGTTGTCCCGTCGTCTATGACTATACCACATCCGGAAATTCCCGGATTGCCGCGTGCTCCGCCGTCGGTGTAAACAGACAATTTCGGGCGAATACACGTTTTTCGTTTCAGAAACTCTTCCAATTCCAAAGAAGTACAGGAAATAGTTTTTGCAACCATTTCCTGTACTTCTTTGTTTGAAAGAATAGCTTGAAAAACAGAACGTTCTGTTATCAAAGATTCTTTTTTTTCATTTGACATTACAACTAATCCTCAACATTAAAGAATTCATCGTCGTCATCACCACTTCCAAATGCAGAGAAAATATTTTCTCCGTTTGATGCATCATCTTCTTTAAAATAAAGAGTTCTCGAACAATTCGGGCAGAAATAAATCTTATCATTACTTCTAACTTTATTAATAAACTCCTGAGGCAAAACAAGGTGACAACCGGTACAATAGCCACGAGTTACCGCAACAATCCCGCGTCCTTCCTTATTTCTGACAATTTTTTCAAACTTAGCACGAAATTCCTCATCTATACCGTCAACAACTTCTTTTTCCTTAGCTTCAAGCTCTTCCATGCTCTTTTTAATCTTTGCCAATTCGGCATTGATACGTTCTTGCTCTCTGGAAATATCATCTTCCTGACGTTTCATATCGATTTCGTAATCACCGATAGCACTGCGCAGCGCATTTATTACTTCTTTATCCTGCTCCATCTGAGCATGAAGTTCTTCCTCACGTTCTTTTCTGTCTCGAATGCTCTTATCGACAACCTCAAACTCTTTTTGAGTTTTAGTAGCTTTTATCCTTTCTTCCAAATCAGCCTGTTCAAGTTTCAACTCACTGACTTTTTTATCATAAGACAAAAGATTTTCTTCCAACTTTTTGTACTGCTTATGTTTTGTCAAATACGTTTTTTTTAATCGGCTTAAAATCTCATTTTTAGAAGCAATTACCTTAGGCAATCCATCCATTAATTCTTCCAATTTAAACTTATCCATCAAAATATCCTGATATTCGATCAGTTTATCATATACCGACTTATCAACTTCAGTCATAACCTATACTCCTAATTATTATTATTGTTATCAATAAAATCTTCTAACATCTTACGATTTTTAGAATTTCTCAGTTTGCTTTTTGCTTTTGATTCGATCTGACGAATTCTTTCGCGTGTTACATTAAAATAATTACCGACTTGTTCCAAAGTTGAAGCACATCCGTCTTCAAAACCATAACGCATATGCAGAACATTTTGCTCTTTCACCGGAAGATTTTTTATTAATTTTCTGAAAATTTCCTTGAAGTCGTTGTTTATAACATATTCCAAAGGATTTTCAAATCCCTTATCCTCAATAAATTCTCCCAAAGAACTGTCGTCTTCTTCACCTATAGGAGTTTCCAGACTAATTGGCTCTCTTGCAACATTGCGGACGCTTTTTACTTTTCCGACAGTCCAGCCTAAAGTAGTTGCGATTTCCTCAGTAGTCGGTTCCCTTCCGTATTCCTGCATAAGCCTTCTGCTTTCACGGTGAACTTTATTTATCTGTTCAATCATGTGAACCGGAACACGAATTGTTCTGGCTTGGTCACTTATTGAACGAGTTATAGCCTGACGAATCCACCATGTAGCATACGTAGAAAATTTATATCCTTTTTTATACTCAAATTTATCGACAGCTTTGATCAAACCGATATTGCCTTCCTGAATCAAATCAAAAAACATAAGACCGCGATTTGTATATTTTTTAGCGATTGAAACTACAAGACGTAAATTAGCATTTACCAACTTTGCTTTAGCACGCTTAACTTTTTGGACACCGCAATAAATATTATTTCCAAATTTTTTAATATCATCTATGGAATTAAAATATTTTTGCTCATAAGCTTTCAACTGGGCATCATTTCGCATTTTTTTCTTATATAAATCGTGAATTTTTTCGGCACTGAAACCATATTCTTCTTCAATTTCTTTACGCTGTTCATAATCATCAAGTTCTTTGATTAAATCTTTAAAATCCTTTGTATTTTTAATTTTAAATTTACTTAATATTTTCTTGTTTTGATTTTCTATTTCAATAATTTTGTGCATTACATCAACAACGCTGTCTGCCAGATGAAGAATATCCTGATTATCAATTTCATGCGAAAACATTATGTCAAATGCTTCTTTCTGAACATTTGTAATCTCTATTGCTAATCTCTCTTTGTCCTCCGGCTTCTTTACTGTTCTGTTTTTTTCCAATAACGATTTGAATTGAAAAACTTTTTTCATAAAAGAATCCAAAATGTCTTTATATTTGCTTTTCAATCGCTTTTTTTCCGCAGAATAATCTTTTGAGTCGGAACGAATCGTAACAATAGGACGATTAGGGTCTATCGGATCTGCGCTGATTTTTTCCAAAAGATTTGAAAATTCAATTAAAGTAATACCGACTTTTCTGATTGAAGAATTTATAAGCTCCTCGCCTTCTTCTATTTTCTTGGCAAGCTCTACTTCGTCATCGGCACTGAGCAAATCAACTTTTCCAATTTCTTTTAAATAAATACGAATAGGATCATCAAAAAGCGATGCCGTTCCGCCGCTTATAACTTTTTTCTTGGCATCTTTTTTTGTTTCCGCCGCGATAAATTCATTTAATTCTTTCTGGGACAAAATTTCGTCTTGAACTGTAATCTCCGCATCTTTTAACAAAATCAAAACATCATCGATTCTTTCATCGATAAGAATTTCCTGAGGCAAATTTTTATTTAATTCTTCATAAGTAATAATTTTTTTTGTTTTACCGATTTCCAAAAGTTTCTGTATTTCTACATACTCAAGCAGATCCTTCATTCTTTCTTTAACTCCTGCAATCTTGATAATTTTAAAATCTCATTGGTAATTTTCATCTTTTCATTCTGAAGTTCGCTTATTAAATCCATATCTTTATACATTTCGGATAATTTAATCTGTTCGTTGATCTCGTTTCCTTTTTTTTGCCAAAACCTCTTAAACAGAGCCAATATTAAATCAACAGCACAACATTTTAAAGTTATCATAGAAGTATCAAAATCTATAGATAATAATCTTTCCGTTACATAATTCAGCAATTTTACATCTGCAAGATTTTCCAAAAACATCTCTTTTGAAAAGTGATTATTTTTAGAAAAATCATAGAGATTTGCGATTACTTCATTTGAAAAAAACTCACTCTTCAGACCACACTGTTCTACCAATACCTCACTTTTGTCATAGAAAAGCAAATAAAGAATCAAATCCAGTTCTTTTTTGAATACAGTATCAAATAAAAAAACCGTATCATTCTCCGCATTATCCAAAACCTTTTGCTCATCAGCAGCCTTTTCACTCTCTTTCTCTGTAAAATTACTTTTCCTTGAACTAAGAAAACGATCAAATTCTTGTTCTATGATTCTAAAATTGAGAGATAATTTTTCAGAAAGACGCTGTAACAGAAGATTTTGCGTAATTCCACTTTCCCATGCAGCAATATATTCAAATAAAAATTTCAAAACTCCAGATAAAACCTGATAATCTTTTAAATCCGCATCTTTGCATTTATATTCTATGCAAAAATCAAAAGCATCTATTCGGTTCTCTAAAAGTTTCTCAAAATCCTCCATAGAATTCTTTTTAAAATATTCATCCGGATCCATTCCATCAGGCAGCAAAATCACGGAAAATTTTATATCTTCCAGATTTATACCTTCTTTTAACGCTCTTACCGCACCTTTTATCCCGGCAGCATCTCCATCAAGCAGCAAAATAATCTCACCGCAGTACCTTGCAACCAATTTCAGCTGCTCTACGGTTACGGCAGTTCCGCACGGAGCAACCGCATTTTTCAAACCGTTTTTGTGGCAGGTGATAACATCCATATACCCTTCGACCAAAAACGCATATCCGCGCTTTTTCATTTCATCTTTTGCAAATTGAATTCCATATAAAACTGAACTTTTTTTGTATACTTTCGTTTCAGGAGAATTCAAATATTTCGGTTTTATATCATCGTTCAATGCCCTGCCACCAAAACCGATGCACTCATTGCGGTAATTAAATATAGGAAACATTAAACGGTCAAAAAACATTGCCCGCAACTTGCCGTCTCTTACGGAAAAAACGCCTGTTTCCTTAAGAAAACTTTCCTGAAATCCTTTTTCTTTCAAGAAATCCTCTAACCAATATCCTCCGGGAACATAACCGATACTAAAATGATTGACCATTTCAATATCTATTTCTCGTTTTTTAAGGTATTCTCTTGCCTTTTTTCCTTCATCTCTATTCAACAAAAAAAAATTAAACAACTTATATATTCGAGTATTAAATTGTATTAATTCATCTTTTTTATAATTAGCCGACGATTCTTCCGCAGACATTTCCAATGAAATTCCCGCACGCTTCGCCAAAATCTGCACAGATTCCACAAAAGAAATATTTTCAATCTTCATTAAAAATTTGATAGCGTCACCGGATTCACCACAAGAAAAACATTTATAAAGACCAATCTCATTTGAAACAGTAAAAGACGGATGCTTTTCATTGTGGAAAGGACATAATCCCATCCAATTCTTTCCTGATTTTTTAAGAGTTCTTACATAATCGGAAATCACGTCAACAATATCGACATTTTCTTTTATAAGAGTGATTGTCTCTTTTGAGATATTCAAGAAAAACCTCTTTTTTTGAATAGTGTGCAATATACCACGTTACATCAATAAAAACAAGCATTAGAGTTTTACATTGTGAAATTACCAGTTATAAAAAAACTCATTATCTTCATAATTAGAGAATAAAATACCGTTTTCGTCCTTTTCCAGCACATATTCCGGCAGCAGCGGAATTTTTCCTCCGTCCGGCAAATCCACAACATAATACGGAACACAAATACCGCCTGTATACCCGCGCAGTTTTTTCATGATCTGGATTCCTTCATCGATACGTCCGCGAAAATGCGACGTTCCTTCTATCAAATCAGGATGAAAAATATAATAGGGTTTAATTAATATATTTTGCAGTGCATGAACAAGCCGTTTCATAATATCCGCAGAATTATTGACATCTTTCAATAATACACTTTGATTGCACAACGCACAGCCCGCACGCAGAAGCTTCTTCACTGCTTTTTCTGTATCGGCAGTAAATTCATTCGGATGATTAAAATGCGTAACAAGCCAAATCGGCGAATATTTAGACAAAACAGCAATTGTATCATCAGTAATCCGTTGAGGCAGAAACGACAAAATTCTTGTTCCGATACGAATTACCTCCACACTTTCGACTGAGGAAACCGCAGAAAGGATACAATCCAAAAATTCAGAATCCAACAAAAAAGGTTCTCCGCCGGTTACTATTACTTCACGAATTTCGGAATGTTTTTTCAAATATACAACAACATCTTTCAGCATATCGTGCGTCAAAACATAGCATTTATCCCAATTCCATTTTCTTGTGCAGTAACGACATTTTGCCGGGCAGAAGTTTGTCGCAATTAAAATAATCCTGTCGGGATAACGTTTGACTACTCCGGGAATCGGAGAATGTTCATTTTCCTCCTTAAACGGATCCAAAACCAGATGAAAATCAGTCTGAAGTTCGCGAACATCCGGAATAACCTGCTTCCCCACAGGGTCGACTAAAAGGTCATTACTGTTTATAAGCGAAAAAAAATAAGGTGTTACGGAAAAAGGAAAGCGTTCGGCAACGTTTTTAATCGGCTCAACATCTATATCGGGGATTTTTTTTTTCAAAATATCAGCATCGGTAATTCTATTATCAATATGCCAATGCCAATCATTCCATTCATCATCAGAAATATACGGAAAATATTTTGCACGATTTTTTTCATATTCCGAATTAACTATTTTTTTCAACACAAAACCGCCTTAACTAAAATGTTGCCGTACATTACAAAAATATCAAAAAAATTGCAGGGATTTCAGAAAAAAACCGCTCATTTTTTTCATTCCCTGCAACTTTTACTGTCGATTTTTCCATTTATCTTTTAGGTTTAAAAATAACAGCTCCCAAAGGCGGAAGTTTTACATCAATCGAAAAAGGTTTCCCGTTAGATGCTTCATTAAAAGACCACACTCCGCCGGCATTTCCAAAGTTGCTTCCGCCGTACATTTGAGAATCGCTATTAAAAATTTCTTCATAATAGCAATTTTCATCAACGCCCAGTCGGTACGCATATTTTTCGATAGGTGTAAAATTTACCGCTACTATTACAAAATCACCGGGAGCATCCCCATATCTGGCAAATGAAATAACGCTGTTGTCACTGTCTGCGCAGTTAATACCGTAAAAACCGTCGGTAGAACAGTCTCTTTGCCATAACGACGGATTTTCACGGTACACTTTGTTCAAATCGGCAATGCATTTCTGAATTCCCTTATGCGAATCATATCCCAACAAGTCCCATTCCAAAGATTTTTCAGCATTCCACTCATTAAATTGAGCAAATTCCTGCCCCATGAACAGCAGCTGTTTCCCCGGATGAGTCCACATATAGGAATAATACGCTCTCAAATTGGCAAATTTCTGCCAATAATCACCCGGCATTTTATTTATCATCGAACCTTTTCCGTGAACAACCTCGTCATGAGAAATAGGCAAAATAAAATTTTCACTCCACGCATACACAAAGCTGAATGTTAATTCACCGTGGTGATATTTTCTGTAAACAGGGTCTTTTTCAATATACGAAAGCGTATCGTGCATCCAGCCCATATTCCATTTAAAATTAAATCCCAAACCGCCAAGATATGCCGGTTTTGACACACTCGGGAAAGAAGTCGATTCTTCTGCAATCATATAAACTCCCGGGTAATATTGCTCCATAATGGAATTCAAATGCTTCATGAATTCTATTGCTTCAAGATTTTCCCTTCCGCCAAACTGATTCGGAATCCACTCCCCCTCTTTTCTGGAATAATCCAAATACAGCATTGAAGCTACAGCATCTACACGCAGCCCATCGAAGTGAAATTTATCAATCCAGTACATTGCATTTGAAATTAAGAAATTTTTAACTTCCAAACGACCGTAATTGAAAATTTTGGTTCCCCAATCCATGTGTTCCCCTTTACGCGGATCCGCATGTTCATACAATGCCGTTCCGTCAAAATTAATCAATCCGTGCGCATCTTTAGGATAATGTCCGGGCACCCAATCGAGAATAACTCCGATACCGTTTTCATGGCATTTATCAACAAAATACTGTAAATCTTTCGGCTCTCCGAAACGGCTTGTAGGTGCAAAATACCCTGTTACCTGATACCCCCATGAACCATCGAAAGGATGTTCTTCAATCGGAAGCAGCTCAATATGGGTAAAGCCGAGTCCTTTCACATAAGGAATCAAATCATCCGCAAAATCTCTGTAGCTGAAAAAAGAGCCGTCCGGTCGTTTTTTCCATGAACCAAGATGAACCTCGTAAATACTTGCAGGCATCTTTTTATTATCGCGCTCTGCTCGTTTTTTAATCC
>JAFLVQ010000096.1 GCA_022508205.1 Spirochaetales bacterium | reverse complement strand
AAAGGTAATAACTGCCGGTCGTCACGACCCATGCGTTTTACCGCGTGCGGTTCCGATTGTAGAAGCGATGGCTGCGCTCACTTTGTGTGATTTATACTTGATTTCGTTAAAAGATACTGTGTTTACAGAATAGGGGATGAAAGTATGGCCGCAATTATTTTAATTGGGTACAGAGGTGTAGGAAAATCTGCGATAGCATCGGAAATTATGAAGCAGCTTTCGGAGAAAATGTCCGTCGAAAAAATCAGTCTTGATGATGAGTTGACCAAAAGATTGGGCAATTTGCAGACTTTTATAAAAAGAAACGGTTGGGATGCTTTCCGAACGGAAGAAACTGATTTACTGAAAAATTGTAAGTTGCCTTTGCAATTATGTATTATAGACTGCGGCGGCGGAATTGTTGAAAGAGCGGAAAATATTACGTTGTTAAAAAAATTAGGCAAAGTTTTTTATATAAAGGCAGATGTGAAAACAATTCAGCAGCGTTTGCGAACGACCCATGCAAGACTTTCCTTATCCGGAGAACAAAACTTTTTCGATGAAATAAAAAAAGTTTTGGAATACAGAGACCCGCTTTATTTGAAAGCTGCGGATGCGGTAATAGAAAGTGATTCACTGTCAATTGAAGAATGTGCGGAAAAAATAATAAACAGTGCGAATGTATGATTTTTTTGGACGAAACAAAAAACTGACAGGCAGCAACTTATTTTATGTACTAATCAAGTTCCGGAATTGCAAAAATTTGTCCCGGATAAATTAAGTCGGGATTTAATATGTTTTCTTTGTTTGTTTTCCAAATCATAGGCCAGTAGAATGGATTATTGTATATAAAATCGTATTCGGATATTCTCCATAAACAATCGCGTCTTTGCGTGTTCAATTTCACGGTATAATACGTTTTTATTCCGACACCGGAATAAGAATCGGCAATACGCTGTGCAATTTCTGCATATTTTATAGCCATATCATAATCGGTTCTGTAATAGGCTTCTTTCGCTTTTTCAAGGTAATCTACTGCCTTTTCCAAAATTTTTTGGTAAGAGGAAATCGGTATTTGCTCATGAGAACTTATTTCTTTTTTGGGAGCATTTCCTTCGTTTATTTCGACATCTTCTTCAAATTCAAAATGATAGTCGAGGGACTTTTGTACTTTGCCGTTTTTTAACGTTTCTTTTCCGGCAGCTTTTTCGAGAGAACTTCCGGCTTTTTTTATAGCTTTCAATGCTTCCAACCGTTTCTTTTCGAGAAGTGCTTTATTTGTTTTGTCTATAGCGGAAATTGCATCTTTTTCTGCCTGTTCAAGCGATATTTTTGAATTTTCGGAATCAAAATTTTTATACTGCGCAATTCCGTTATCAAGATTTTCTTTTGCGCTATTCAGTTCTTTCGGTGCATGAACTGCAGCTCCGAGTTTTTCCGCTTTTTGAATCAGGCTTTGGATATACTTAATTTTCGATTCTGTTTCCTGAAGTATTTTTTTTAGAATTGCATATAAATCGTTCAGTTTATCTACGGATTCCGCATACTTTGCGTACGATGACGAATAGTTTTCTTTATCGAAAAAATTTGTTCCGTCATTGTAACAGCTCATAGCATCATCAAATTGTTTTTTATTTGTGGTTTTTATACTGTCATCTTTTGTTAAATCAGCTATCAGCTTGTCGGCTTCTTGTTTTTTTTCCAAAGCTCTTGCTTTATAAGCATTGTAGTAAGCGTTTTCAGCTTGTTTGCGGGCAAGATCCAATAATTTAGCTGCTTTTTCCGGATCCGTGCTATTCAAAGATTTTGCCTCGTTCAGATTTTTTTTTGCATTTGAAAAATTTTCTTTATCATAAATATCAGCCAATGCTTCTTTTGCCTTTGCAATTAAATCTTCGATTTCTTTAAATTGAGTTGCGCTGATTTCTTTTTTTGGCTGTTCGGCAATTTGTTTTTCAGGCTGTTTTTCTTCTTTTTTTATTTCTATTTCATCTTTTTTTTCTACTGGTTGCGGTTCTTCTTTTTCTCTTTCTACTGGCTGCGGCGGGGTTTTTTCCACTGGTTCGGGAGCAGATTTTTTGCAAGAAAAACATACGGAACATACTAAAATGAAAATAATCGAGAACTTATATGGAATTACTTTTTTCATTTTTTACTCCTCAAAATGTTTTTATTACGCTAAAAATATTGGTTATTCTCAAAATGTAGCGATGGCAGATTCTTCGTTATCTGCTATGTTGAACAACATATTTAATTTTGTGAGTTCAAAGATTTTTTTTACCGAATTTGTTACGTGAATTAAACGGAGTTCGCCTTTTGCGCCGGAAACCATTTGTCTTATTGAAATTAAAGTTCCTATTCCGGTAGAATCGATATATGTAACTTCATCTAAATTAATGATAATATTTTTTGCAGCAGAATTTTTTAAATGAGTGAAAATCATATCTTTGATTTTGTTGGCATTATAAAGATCAACTTCCCCGCTTAATTTCACAATAAAAATATTGTCGTTTTTGATATAGCTGGTTATCTGCATTTCTTTATCCTAACATGAAATATGTAAAGTTTTAACATTTCAATGCAGATTAGGTCAAGTATGGAAAATTATTTTTTGCCGCAGTGGATTTGAATAAAAAATGGAACGCTGTTACACGTTCCACTTTTCTGATTAATTACTTGGGAGGGTAATTATCTATAAAACATCTGGTTTTATTCTCGGAAGCCGCGGCATTACCTTTAATATTTTTTGAAAATTCTTTTCATAGAAAATCGCCATTTCGTTAATTGCTTCATAAAGTTTGCGGGTTTTCAGCCAGACTGATTTTTCCGAATCGTCGGAATATGAAACATTTTCCTTTATCGAGAGCAGAATGTTTTGCGCAGATGATGAAACGATGTTTAACACCCTGTTTTTTTCATATTCACCCATGATATTCCTTTGTCTTTCGTCGAATTCATTGATTTTATTTTTCGATATACTTCCGTCTTTCGGAATGATTTTCAAAATTTTTTCGGATTCGTTTATAATTGCATTCAGCATTTTAACAAAAGTGTTTACTCTTTTGGTGATGTCATACGATACGGCGGTTTCTGAATTTTTCTTTATAAGATTATTTATTTTCAATTCATATTTTTGTCTGCTGCCATTTTTATTTGTACATGCAAGATTTGATAATTCTGTAATTTTGCAGCCTTCGATAAATGAACCTCCGAGGTTAGGCAGTAATACGCAGGCGTTTGTCAGTCCGATTTCGCGCTCTATCCATTTGCGGAACAAAACCATCTTTTGGTCGGTAATTACCGTTTTGCCATCGGAGGATTTTGTCAGCAGTAAATCTCCGGTATGCATTAAATAATTAAATGATTTTTGATTTGCGTCATTAAAATATTCCGATGTCGCAATAAAGTTGTTTTCAAAAAATGCACCTTTGAAATGTGTATTTCGTCCCGGAAAGCCTAAATCGAGCCCTGCCAAAATTATATTTTGTGCTCCTATAAGACGTGCAATATCAAATGCCGTAGTTGCAACCGAACCTCCTGCTGCAAGCGTACCGCGGTTTTCATTTTCTGTAAAATATCCGGTTAGTTCAAAAATAGAATTGCCGGTAAATATCCGCTCGGGAGCGACATTCCTGAAAATTTTGAAATAAGCCGATGGATCCGTAATCAATATCGAATTTTTAAGTTCCTCATTTTCCAAATATTTGTAATTCCAATATTGAGGATCGACGCTTACGACTATTTCGGGAATTATTTCATGTGAGCATAAATATGTATATGCTGTATCAACCGCAACCAATATCAGATTTTCTCGCTCTTTTTTAATATACGGAATCATTTGTTCCAATGTCGGACCTCCGGCAATAACAACTGCGTTGCAGCCTTCCGCAATATTCCGCAATGATTCGATTTTCCCGGCAAAAGGGTAGTACGGCGTGTTAAAAATAATATTTCGTGCCCACGTTTTTTGAAACCGTACAAGTGTTGCACTGTTCATGTCTTTGCGGTCTAAAATGTAACCGATATAATTTTGAATTTCCTTAAAATAAGTTTCGCCGAATGAATAAAGAGGACGGTGATAGTAATAACGAATTCTTTTTGTCGGAACAGTCTGCAAAAAACTTCCGATTACGTCTTTTTTTGTACCGATAAAAATTTTTACGTTTGAATCGCTTAAAATATCGGACATATCGGAACAGTGCATTGCCGTTACAAAACTTTTTAAGTCGCTTTCAATCCATATAATATATGGTTTGATTTGCTTTGGAGTATTGAGAATTTGGCTGTATAACTCTTTCATTACGTAACCTAATCCGCAGCCGAACAAAATATACACATCGACATCTTCCTTATTCTCAAGAAGCAGCTGAACCGAACGTTTTGCCTCTTTGATTGGATCGTACTTTGAATGAATATAAATAGTATCCAGTTTGTATGTTTTATGACCGCTCTTTGTTTCTTCTAATAAGTAAATATTTTCGGTTTCATCTTTTGAAAGAGTCTGTAAATTGGGAAGAAATGAAATATTTTTGGCAAATATGGCATTTGCATCTTCGGTCATATTAATTTTCCTTTAAATATAATTTTACAACATCATCGTTTTTGATTTCGGTTCCGGGAGCCGGTTCCTGACGATACACGCGGCCTGTTCCGAAAGAGTACACGTGAATATTTACTTCCGAAAGAATATCGCAGGCATCGCCGGCAGAAATTCCACGCAAATCAGGCAGCTGAGCCGGGAGATTTTGTATTCGTTTGTAACAATTAACGGTATTGTCTTTTAATACTTTATTTGCTTCTACGGAAAAAGCAGGCGGATAAATATCGAGGTAACCACTGAAAGAAGATATGAAATCGTTCAAAAGATACGCACAAATAACTCCGCCCCATGTGATTTTTGATTTTGGTCTGTGCAGTACCGTATAAACGATATAGCGTGGGTTTTCCAACGGAAAAATCGCCAGAATTGATGAGCTTACTTCTACCGTTGAATATTTTTGATTTGCAACATCGTACATTTGTGCAGTTCCCGATTTTGCCGCAAAGTTAATGCCGTCTACTTTCAGCCGTTTTATCGAGCCTCCGATTTCATCGGTTGATTTTCCCATTGCCAGAACAATATCTTTAGTAAGCCCTTCGGGCAGTACTCTTCTTATGATTTTCGGGGAATTTGTTTTAATTATTTTTCCGTTGTTGTCATAAATATGACGGACTAAATGTGCACGCATAAGCTGACCGTCATTAACAAGTGTTGTTGCCGCCTGAACAATTTGTATTGCATTTGTGCTGAGTTCCTGTCCCATAGGAACGGCGAGCATTGAACGGCGCGTCCAATTTTCGGGAGAACGAATAAGCCCCTGTTGTTCTCCCGGCAATTCTATATCCGTGGTTTCACCGAATCCGAAAGCTTTCAAATAATAATATAAATCCGTTTTATTGATTGTTTCGGCGGCCTGCAAAGTTGCTACGTTGCATGATGTTTTAAATAGACCGCCTAAATCAATATAACCGTGACGTCCTGTACATCTTACACTGTCAAAACCATCGGAATAGACTCCGTTGCAGGAGTACAACGTTTGCAAATCTACACCGCCGTTTGCAATTATTCCTGCCATTGTAAACACTTTAAAAACACTGCCGGGTTCAAACTGATAAAAAATCGCATTGTTTCTGAAATTTTCCTGAGCATATTTGTTGTAATAATTCGGATTATAATCCGGGTAATTTGCTAAGGCAATAACTTCGCCGGTTTTGCCATCCAGCAAAATAAGGCAGCAGGATTCGATCTCTATTTCGGAAGCATGTTTTTTCAATGCTTTTTCGGCCATCGCCTGAACGGACGAATCTATAGTAAGCTGAATGTTGTACCCGTTTGAAATTCGTGATTTGTCATTGAAATCATTATCGTTGTCATGCTTGAGGTATTTATTCATGCTTTTTTCAATACCTTCAATTCCTTCGTTATCAATGTCGCAGAAACCGAGAATATGGGAAGCCAGTGTGTTATTTGGGTAAATCCTTTTGTATTCTTTTGTAGCGTAGATTCCTTTCAATCCGGACTCTTTTATTTTCTCGTATTCGTTAGGCGTTATTTGACGCTTCAGCCATATAAAACTTTTTCGCGAAGAAAGTTTTTGTGCAATTGTACCGCGGTCAATCGATAATAGACTTGATAATTCCGATGAAATTTTATCCAGTTCGTTTTTTGGAATTTGCTCGGGATTAGCATATATGGAATACAATTCATCGTTTGCAGCTAAAATTCTGTTATTGCAGTCTACAATATCGCCGCGTTTTACAACGATATTGCGTGAATTCCCTATAAACGTATAACTTTCTATCGGGATTGTAGTTAAGTAAATAATTCTGGCAGAAAGAAGAATTGCGATAATAAGAAATAGTAGTAATAATATACGAATTCTGCGGAATGATTCGGATTTTTCCACGATTTAATTTTTTCCTTTGTTTTCTTCTTTGGTTTCATTGTACAATCCCCGCTGATTGAAATCCGAGTATATCATATAATGATGCAACGCAGCGGAATATGTATAAGCGGCGGCTACGGCTTTTATGGTCGGCAATTTGTCAAAGCGATTTTTGTTGCGACTCAACTGAAAATCAAGCGGTTCTTCGGGATTTTGGAGAAGTTTTTTTTCATTACTTTTATAATCGTTTATCAGTTTTTGCAATGTTTTTGAAAATTCGAGGAAAAAATTCGCTGTCATACTTTTTATTTCTGTTAAAACCGTAATTCTTTTTACATTTATCGCACTCGTTTTTATTTGCAATTGAATTGGATTATTTTGCAATTCTACTTTTACTGTTGCTAAATTTTGCAGAAGCTCAATATATTCATTTTGGTAATTTGTTATGTTGTTGTAAGACATAAATTCTTCATCGAATTCGGAACGAATATCGGTTCGGACTCCGTTTTCCAGCCGTGAAGTTAATTTCAGTTGGCTTGTAGTCAGTAAAAACGCATAATGATGTTCAAACTCATTCATCAAAATGTATAGCGTCAGCATTTTTTCATTTGGTTCAAACAATGATGCATTTTTATCATTTTTCAGTGCCGAATCTTTTTTCTCTAACAATTCATCAATAACTTTAAGCCCCTTTTGGATGTATGCCGGAATTTTTTTCATCTCTTTTTGTTCTACGGTTTCCTGCAGTTTCTTACGCTGTTCCTCTTTTTCCTTTTCTTTTTCAATCATATAATTTTCTTTTTCCGCATCAAGATGCCCCGTATAAATACCCAAATCTTCGTCTTCGGTGATTTCGGCAAATTTTTTCATTGCTTCAACTTCAAATGGTACGGATTCTCCTATATTGTACTGCATGGTTATGTGGATAAGAGGCAGATAATAATTGAATAGTTGATCGAAATTTTTTTCGATGATTTGCTTACTGATAGGCAGACGTTGCTGCGAAAGTTTTTCATAATAATTAAGTGCATCCCACAATGTATTTTTGTTTGTTTCCCAAAAAGGCAGAATAATAAGCAATTCTTTATACAAAAGTTTCATTTTTTGAATAATGCTGGGACATTGAATTTTTTTGTCTTTTATAAAGTAATTTTTTATTTCCTGAATATTATCCGGTTTGTATAAATCGTAAATTCGCAGTATTAATT
>JAFLVQ010000095.1 GCA_022508205.1 Spirochaetales bacterium | reverse complement strand
GCGAGAATGCCGAACAAATAGGAATAGTTCAGTACATGCACAGCGGAGACGCAATGCCGAGTGCACTTGCGAATATTAATGAAAACAGTCCCGGAATCTTTCGGCCTGCTTTTTCCGCAAGTGTATGAATCGAATTTTTAGCAAAAACAGACACCGCAGAACCAAGCAGAATTCCAAGTACCCAAAACCAGAAAATCTGCCTGAATTGCAAATCAAAGTAGTACCAAAGGTAAACAAATTCGCGATGGAGTATTTCAAGTAGTTTAATCATAAGGGTTATCATTTTATAATGCCGTCTGTGACACAGACGGCATGAGGATTGATCAATTACTCATCGATATTAACCAATCTATAATTGCGGCTTCCTTTGCCAAGCCCGATTTTTTCGGCATGTTCAAGCGTGTGCCGTCCCATGCGAGTTTCAATTCGTTCCACGAGTTTAGCTGAATCGGCAGCAGTAAACACTAAGTCAACGCAGGCTTGATCGATTGCAAGCGGATCTATCGATGCAAGAATACCGATGTCGTGCATGTCAGGTTCTTCCGGGTTTCCGTTACAGTCGCAGTCCACGCTCAATCGATTCATAACATTCACGAATGCGATTCCCTTTTCATTGCCCATATAGTCACAGACACCTTTCGCCGCTTCCGCCATCGACTCAAGGAACTTAAGCTGATTTTCATTTCCGTTTGTAAAGCCCCAAAAATTTTTTGCGGAAGTCCGTCCGCCCGAATGAATGAGTGATTTGCCTGATTTCTTTACCGAAGTTCCCGAACCGAATCCGATCGAAAGATTTTTTATCGCACCGCCGAACCCGCCCATCGCATGACCTTTGAAATGCGAAAGTACGAGATACGAATTGTAGTTTTTGAAGTGCGAACCGACATAATCGACTTTAAGATTTTTTCCGCCCTTCACTGGAATTTCCATTTCACCGTCTTCATCCAGAAGATCAAACGGAGCGATTTCCAAATATCCGCGATCTTTTGCGACCTGTTTGTGCATTGCATTGCTTGCCCTGTTCCCACCGTAAGCAGTGTTGCATTCCACAATTGTTCCGTGAAGCTCGTCTTTCACGAGTTTTCCGATAAGTTCCGGCCGCAGATGATTCGACTTTTCCGATTCACCCGTACTGATTTTTACGCCGACTTTTCCAGTCGGACTCCAGCCCATCGCCTTGTATACTTTCACAAGTCCTTCCGGTGAAATATCCTTTGTAAAATATACAATCGGAACATTTTTATCGTTAGTATCAAAAGATTTATAATCTTTAACTTCGGCATTCAGTGAAATACCGCAAAGAACACAAAAAGGCGTCAATACAATCTTTTTCAAATAATTCATTTCATTCTCCCTTATTCAAATTTTTCGATGAATGTACAAAAAATTTTTTCAATACAAATACGGCATATATTACCGTACCGACAGCAGCAATAATCAGCCCGAGCAGAAAATCTTCAATACCGAAATCGAAGAATGTTCCGCCTTTTAAAACCGCAGCTGTTCTGTCAACGCACCACATAAGAGCAGCAGCCAAAAATATCAGTGCTATCGACATTTCATTTTCTGAATTTTTGCCGTATTTTTTTCGGAAAATTCCAAACAGAAAAAACAAAAATGCCGCAGCTGCTGTAATAATCAGACACATACGGAATCCTCAGTTTTGCCGAGCTTCTTTTTTTGCATCTTCTTTAAGATGTGGATTGCCGCAACTCCGAGTCCCCACGCAGCAGTTACAAGAAGTGCCATTGAAACACCGCTTGTCATCATTTCATGAAACATTGCAGAAGTTTCCTCCGGAGACTTCATTGCTGTCAAAAACGGCGGAACGAATGAAAGCTCCCCGTGATAAATATGCTCTACCGCAAGCAGAATGCTTCCGCCATAAAGCATTTTTTTGAGAATCCCGATTTTTTCTTTGATGCCTCTGACTTCGTCGGTATTCTTTTTTGAGTGAAATGCCAATTTTTCAACAGTAGTAACTGCGATTCCTTCCGCAAGCGGAACTAAAAAACATGCCATGTTTTGCCTCCATTTTGTATAATTATTGCAAACAGCATACCTTTTAGAGCAAACTCTAAGTCAAGTATTTTTTTACTTTTTTTTCGGTTTGAGTGAACCATAGAAATAGCTTGCAGTCGCTCCGCCGTCGATGAGGAATGTAGAACCGGTAATAAATGAACCCTTTTCACTCAAAAGCAACTCAGCTACATTGGCAACTTCATCTGCTGTACCGGGGCGTCCTGCCGGACAGTTTGCAAACATATTCTTATAAAAATCTCCGCGCGGACCGTTGAACTCATCAAGCGCAAGCGGCGTGACGATGATTCCCGGAGCAATTGCATTAAGCCGCGCACCGCGCATTCCCCACTTGACAGCTTGTGCCATAACGCGTTTTTCGTTGCACCGCTTGGCAAGCTGATAAGCATGCAGTGTATCGCGAATATTTTCCGGCTTGAGCAATTCCAGCTGCAGCAGCTCTTGCGTAGGTGTTGTTGCGAGCAGCTCATCTTCTTGCGCGGAAAGCGCACCCAACCGATGACCACTCTGGCTTGAAATCGTAACACCCGAACCGTCGCACGCAATCACCGCCCCGACTTCTTCCAGAAGAACTGCCGTTCCGTACAGGTCAACCTTCAAAATTGTTTCAACCGAAGCTTGGCTCGGTGAAACGCCTGCCGCATTGATGAGATAGGCAATTTCACCGTATTTCTGCCCCTCGGCAATGAGGTTTAAGATGCTCTCGCGCGATGAGATGTCGCACTCGGCGGGAAGCGCGTCAAAGCCCGCCTCGTTCATTATCTTTGCCGCCATTTCCGCATTTTCGAACTTTTTATCGCCCACGATGATCTTCTTTCCGTAGCCGACCCTGCGAGCAATCGCCATTCCGATCTGTCCCGCACCTGTCAGCAAGATTACGTCTTTCATTTTTCCTCCTGGAAATTTCATTTCCGATTTTTGATTCAAATTCAAATTTCAAAGCCGAAGTGCCGGCCATGATTTCAGTAAGTGCTCGCCTTGGAGTGCGTGAACTGCCACGAGTCGCCGATTTTTTCAAGCGTCATGTCCTGTTGAAGCCGCCACGTGCGCCGCCCGCCGCCGTAGACCGCCGCGCTCACGCGAGACTTTCCGCAGAGCGTCGCCCGGCTGCCGTCAACGCGCACGCTGATGTCGTCGTGATCCGCGCTGTAGTAGTTGAGCGTCCCGTCCTTCACGGCGGCAAGGTACGCGCCCTTGTCCATGCGCTGCCCCGTCATGTGCACGAGAACAAAATCATCACCGTGAATCCGCCTCATCTCCGCCATGTCCTTGGCAATCATCGCGCGGTACATCTCTTTGTAGAGCGAGCGGATTTCCTCCGTCTCGCTTTCGGCAGTCGGCTTCCCGTCCGACTTCCGCAATTCCGCCTTGCTGAATGTCACGCTTCCGTTTGCGCGGTCAAGTGATCCTTTCAGTCCCGTGCCGTCGATGTGCCCGACTTTCACATATCCCGAAGTCTGCGTGGTCGCCGCGTAGAAGATGACGAGCGAAAGCCCGTTGTAGAGCGCGATGTCGCCCGCCGCAAACGACTGGGGCTGCACGGCGTTCCCCACCGCGATTTTCTGCGGAAGCCGCGCATAATACTCGTTGTTCCCCGTCCACTCGCTCATGCTAACCGAGAGCGGAAAGAGCGCGGCGATGCTCTGCACCGCGTCGTTTTCATCAAAGACAGCGGCAAAATCCGCGCCGCCGATTGTCACCGTGATGTCCATTTCGTTTTCCTTTGACTGTGCCGATACCGCACCCACCGCAAACAGTGCGAGCGCAAGCATGGCTACCGCTAATTTTTTCATCTTTCCTCCTCGTCTCCGCTTCGGCTTCTTCGGATACCAGCCCTTCTCCACGCGCCGCTTCTGGTGGAACAGCTCCACTACGCTTCACAGGCACGCCGCGCCGAGGAACGCCACGATGTAGGCGGGAAGTCCCTCCAGAAAAACCAATTCATTAAAAGCCGTTCTTTTTAAGGAAAGAAGCTACCGCGTTTTTGGCAGATGAGCTGCGTTTCTGAGCTTCCGTTCCGCGCACTGCAAGCCCATCTTTTACATTAGCTCCTGTTGCCTTTTTAAGATTGCCGGGTGTCGCTCCGAGTCCGCTTCCTTCATGCGTGCAGAACGGGATAACTGTTTTGCCGCTCCAATCCTGCGACTCGATGAACGTGTAAATGCACATCGGCATATCACCCCACCAATTCGGATAGCCTATAAAAATTGTACGGTAACTGCCGATGTCCTTTGTCTCCGCAATTTCCGGGCGCGCATTCTGCCGCAGTTCTTTCTGCGCAACGTCACAACATGCTTTATAATTTGCCGGATATTTCTGCTTCGGCACAATTTCAAAAGTATCCGCACCCGTTGCATCCGCAATCATCCCCGCGATAATTTTCGTATTGCCCTCAGTAATAGTACCAACGCTGTAGTTTTCATCCACGCGCGAAAAATAGACAATAAGCACGTCCGTACCGGAATCCTGCGCTCCGGCAAATGAAGCAGTCGCAAGCGCGACCGTAGCTGCAAATAATGTTTTCTTCATACTTCCTCCTGTATAGTTATTATAAGCAGCATACCTTTTAGAGCAGACTCCATGTCAAGCATTTTTTCATGATTTCCATTTTGTGCAATCATCAAGGTTCAGACTGAAATTTCCCACCAGCAATTTTTCTGTAAACTTCGTCGAACGGAATATTTTGTTCAATGCTGATTCTGCGGACACTTTCGTATTCGGGATATATTTTTCGCAGACCTTCGGCTTCGACAACTTTTACTTCAGCCGGTCCCCACTCAGTTTCCACAGTTTGAATTTTACGTGAAAGAATTGTGCGCTCCATTTTACTGCGTCGAATTCCTATTGCAGTCGAATGTGCAAAAATCACTCGTTCAAGCCGACTCCGATTTTCTTCTTTGCACAAAACAGTCAAAAGGTACGCCGGACGATTTTTTTTCATCAAACACGGAATAAAGTTTACTTCCAACGCTCCGTTTTCACCCAAAAGTTCCATGAGGAATCCCATATTCTCACCCGTGCAGTCATCGATATTCGTTTCGAGTTTTACTACCTCATCGCAAAGAAACCCGTCTGAGTTTTTTATCGCACAATCAACACGACTTTCTTCCATTATAAATGCTCTGACAATATTCGCCAAACCGTAATCTCTTTTTCCGGCTCCAAGTCCGATTTTTTCCACTTTGAATTTTTCAGGAAGATTCTGACTCGTAAAAACTGCGGCAGCAAATGCGGCTCCGGTCGGCGTAACAAATTCACCCTGCGCATTTATAAATGAAAGATTCAATCCGTACTCTGCCGCAATATTCGCAACAGCAGGAACAGGAACAGAAAGAATTCCATGCTGACAGCGAACCGTTCCGTGTCCCTCGCAAAGGTAAGGAATGTAAACATTTTTTATCTCGAACTTGTTTAAAAGATCTTCAAAGCAGACCGCAAGCGCAATCACGTCAACAATCGAATCGAGCGCGCCAACTTCATGGAAATGGACTTGTTCAACAGGAATTCCATGAGCACGGCTTTCGGATTTTGCAATTATATTGAAAATGTCAAGTGCACGTTTTTTTGCTTCCTGCGGCATTTTTGTACCGTCGATAAGTTTTACAATATCGGCCAATCCACGATGTTCATGATGATGTTCTTCGTAGCTGAGAGTATGATCGCAATGATGATCATGCGCTTCATGTCCGAAAAGATATTCCATGTCGTGGTCGTGATTTTCATGCGCTTCATCAAGTATCACATTGAAATCACAACAGTCGATTCCGTTTTTCTTAACGCGGCTGATTTTTATTTTAAATCCCTCCGCAGGAATTGTATTGAGCGTGTCAAGCAGATGATTTTTATCTGCACCGGCATCAAGCATTGCGGCAACCGCCATATCTGCGCTTATTCCGAAATTACATTCAAAATAAAGTGATTTCATTTTATTCCCTCTGCAAGTCTGTTGATTTGAGCTGCAATATAGCCTGCTCCATAGCCGTTATCGATGTTTACTACGGAAATTCCATTAGCGCAGGAATTGAGCATTGAAAGCAGCGCGGAGAGTCCGCCGAGATTCGCGCCGTATCCCACAGAAGTCGGAACGCAGATAACCGGCACTTTGACAAGCCCGCCAATTACAGAAGCAAGTGCGCCTTCCATTCCGGCAACTGCAACAACGGCGCTGGCTTTTCTGATTTCATCAATTCTGTCAAGAAGCCTATGAAGCCCGGCAACTCCGACATCATAAAAACGTTCGACATTCGCACCGAAATATTCAGCAGTACGAGCCGCCTCCTCACCGACAGGAATATCGGCTGTACCGGCAGTACAAACCGCAATGTTTCCAATTCCGACATGGTTCTCCTGCATCGGCTCTTTTCGTATAATCAAAATTTTTGAAACTTCGTCATAATCGACAGCGGCACAAGGAAATTTTTCCGCAAAGATTTTTTTTATCATCTGTGACTGCATTTCCGTTGCCCTCGTTCCAAACACTTCGCCGTTTTTTTCAAAAAGAGCCACGCAAATTTCGAGCAGATGCAAATCGATTTTCCCCTGACAAAAAATAACTTCCTTAAATCCGGTACGTTCGCCGCGTTCCATGTCAAGTTTTGCAAATCCCAAATCTATAGTCTTATCTGAATTATCCATAATGGAAAGATGTTACAATATGGAGTAGACTCCAAGTCAAGACAAAATTCAAAATACAACTCAAAGCAAAGTTCGGTATTTCACTATCTATACATTCATCGAACCGCTTTTGAATCCGTGCAAATCCATTGCGACAAAGTCAAAGCCGATTTTTTTCAGCTGCTCGTAAACTTCATGCCGCATTGTAAAAAGCGTTTCCATGTCATCGTTCGTAACTTCGATTCTTGCAACGTTTCCATGCACGCGCACTCTGAACTGCGAGAAGCCGTTTTCAAAGAGAAAATTTTCCGCACTTTCGACCATGCGGATTCTTTCCTTCGTGAGCATCTCCCCATAGGCAAAACGGCTTGCAAGGCATGGTGACGACGGTTTGTCCCACGTTGGAAGTCCCATCTCTTTTGATGCCTGTCTGATTTCGTCTTTTGAAAATCCGCAGTCGCGCAGAGGGCTTTTTATTCCGAGCTCCTCAAGCGCAGTAAGTCCCGGTCGGTAGTCGCCGAGATCGTCAACGTTCGTTCCTTCTGCGACATGCTCGATTCCGTTTTCACGCGCAAGATTTTTCATATCGGCATAAAGGCTTTTTTTGCAGAAGTAGCAGCGGTTCTTCGGGTTCTTTTTGATATTTTCATCGTCAAGCGGATTTGCTTTAAGCTCGAAAAGCCTGATTCCGTTTGCAGCGCAGAATTCTCTTGCAGCTGAAATGTCGCGCTCAGGTACAAAGCAGGATGACTCTGTTACTGCCACGGCCCTGTCTTCCAAAACATCATGAGCAGTCTTCAAAAGAAAAGCCGAGTCGACTCCTCCTGAAAATGCAACCGCCACGCTTCCGAGATTTTTCAAATAGTTCTTCAATAAATCGAGTTTTTCCATTTGCAGCTCCAGCTTAAACATTCCGAATAATTCAGTTTTTACACTATGGAGCAAACTCAAAGTCAAGCATATTTATTCTGAAAATACGGGATGTGTCTGTATTTTGCTCGGTTATAGTTCAGAAATTTGTTGTGATGATAGGGACAGACCCTTATCCTATTTTAGAATTAAGGTCTGTCCTTTGCAGCTCCCACACTAAAAACTTTACTGACTTTGCGTAAACCAAACACCCTTAACAGGGACAGACCCTTATGCCGTTTTGGGATAAGGGTCTGTCCCTGCCTGAAAAACAGATAGAAACAAACCAACAGCCCTCAGCTCTTTGCAAGTCCTTAGAAGGGGACATAGCATATTTTGAAGATCCGGAGATGCCGGAATCGATAGCGA
>JAFLVQ010000094.1 GCA_022508205.1 Spirochaetales bacterium | reverse complement strand
AATTCTGAAAGCTTTTAAAAATAATTGGTTTATTAAAAAATAAATCGAGCAAGCTATAAATGAATTGGATGCACAAAAAAATAAAAAGGACAAAAAATGAGCGACTTGGAAGAAAGATTGAAGAAAATAAAACAAGCTTCGGTGTACAGCGGAAACTTCTCGGCTGAGTTAAAAAATAAAGCATTGAAAGCTGTTGCTACTGCATTGGAAAATCAGTTTAAAGAGATAAAAGAAGCGAATCAAAAAGATTTGGATGAAGCTGCAAAATCCGGTTTGGCGCAGCCGTTGTTGAAAAGGTTAAGGTTTGATGAAGACAAACTTCATGATGTCGTATCGGGAATTCAGGGATTGGTAAAACTTGACGATCCGGTGAATCGAAAATTATCTTCTGTCCTTCTTGATGACGGTTTGGTATTGACAAAAGTCAGCGTAGCAATCGGTGTTATCGGCGTTATTTTCGAGTCTCGTCCCGATGCATTGGTGCAGATTGCGTCATTGTGCATAAAGTCGGGAAATTGTGCCGTTCTGAAAGGCGGAAGCGAAGCTCTGCATTCCAACAGAAAATTGTTTGAAGTCATAAAAAATGCAGTTTCGGAAGTCGATGTTCGCTTTACCGATACTCTTGCTTTGATAGAAACGCGTGAAGATGTCGGTGAACTTTTGCAGTACAATAAATATATTAATTTAATAATTCCGCGTGGTTCCAATGCTTTTGTTCAATATATTCAGAAAAATTCTTTGATTCCGGTGCTTGGTCATGCGGATGGAATTTGTCATATATATATTGATAAGTATGCGGATATTGACAAGGCAAAACGCGTTGTGATCGATGCAAAAACTCAATACGTTTCTGTTTGCAATGCTGCCGAAACTTTGCTGGTTCATAAGGATATTGCCGAAAAAGTTCTGCCTTCGTTATTTGCCGAGCTGGAAGCCAAAAAAGTTAAGCTGCATTGCTGTGAACGCTGCGTTGCATATTCACCGAATGCTGTTTTGGCAACAGATGAAGATTGGAAAACCGAATATCTCGATTATGAATTGTCGGTAAAAATAGTGGACGGCATCGAGGAAGCGGTTTTGCATATTAACACTTACGGGTCGGGCCATACAGATGGAATTATTACCGAAAATGCCGAAAGCAAAACGTATTTTGAGGCTTACACTGATACTGCGTCTGTTACCGTAAATTGTTCGACACGATTCGCAGACGGATTTCGCTACGGAATGGGTGCGGAAGTCGGAATCAGTACGAATAAGTACCACGCAAGAGGTCCTGTCGGATTGGACGGATTGATAATTTATAAATATATTTTGGAAGGAGACGGCCATGTTGTATCGGATTACGTCGGTACAAACGCCAAGCCGTTCAAGCACAGGAAATTGAGTTGAATATACTGATTATTCATAATTACTACAAAATTCGCGGCGGTGAAGATATTGTATTTGAAAATGAAGTCGATGCTTTGAAAAAATCGTCTTCTGTCAAGGTTGTTTCGTTTTGTGTGAACAATCGGGAAACAGAAGGCGGTTTTTTTCATAAACTCGCGTATTTATACAAAATTCTTTCAGGTAATCGAAAACTCAAAAACGAAATAGTGAAAATTATCAAAGATAACAATATCGGCATTGTTCATATTCACAATGTTTTTCCGTTGATCACTCCGTTTATTTATCGCAGTTTAAAAAAACATACAAAGGTAAAAATCGTACAGACAATCCATAATTTCCGTTTTGTTTGTCCGTCGGGGCTGCTTTTTCGTGACGGTAAGATTTGCCGTGTCTGTTTGGAAAATAAAAACTTCAGAGAATGCGTTTTATCCGGCTGTTACCGAAAATCGAAACTTTTTTCCGCGTTGTACTCTTTTTTGATTGAGAAAAGTCGAAAGTCGCTGCGCAGCGATATTGACTGTTATTTGGCACTGACCGATTTCACTGCATCGATTTTGGCGGAAGCCGGATTTCCCAAGTATAAGATAAAAGTCAGAGGCAACTGCCTGCCGGATATAAAAAATACTGTGCGCGATGAAGGTGAATATTATTTGTTTATTGGCAGGATTTCACCTGAAAAAGGAGTTGAAAATGCAGTAAAAGCTTTTGCAGCATTGCCGGAATGCAAATTGGTGATTGCCGGGACAGGAGAATCGGAAAGCAGATTAAAGGAGAAATACGCTGCTTATGAAAATATATTGTTTTTTGGCTTTGCCGATGATGCGGCGAAAGAGAGACTTCTTTCGCATGCAAAGGCTGTCATTGTTCCGTCGATTTGGTATGAAAATTTTCCAATGGTTATAATAGAAGCGTTTCGACATGGAATTCCTGTTATAAGCAATAACTGGGGGGCAGTAAAAGGAATTGTTTCCGATAATGTGAACGGATTGCTTTTTGGCAAAGAGAATGATACGGATGAAAAGCGCGCGGAAAATATTGCCGAGTCGGTTCGCCTTTTTGAAAGTGATGCGTCTGTAAGAGAGCGTTTGGGCGACAACGCAAGACAGACATTTTTGAATAAAATGGAATCGGGAAAAAGTATTGCCGGTTTGATACGTATATATGAGGAATTGGAAAATGACTCGTGAAAGAATAAATGTAGGCGGATTATTATTTGATAATGTCAATATGCGTGAGGCGCTGATGCAGGTACAGGAAAAAATCGAACATTCGCAATTATGTACCGAAGAGTCATCACTTTTGATGGCGGCTAATCAAGATATTTTCAATCATGTCGGGAAATACAAAAATTTATCGTTAGACCGTTTAAACCGTGCGTTTTTAATTATTCCGGACGGGTATTCCATAATTTTAGGTGCAAAATATTTGGGAACACCGCTAAAAGAACGCGTTGCCGGGCCGGATTTGATGAATGAATTTATGGTTGTTTCCGCACAAAAAGGTTACAGGAACTTTTTTTTAGGTGCAGCGGAAGGTGTTGCTGCGAAGATGGCAGAAAATTTTTTGGCAAAGTATCCTGATCTGCAAATTTCGGGAGTTTATTCTCCGCCATTCGGAGATTTTTCGGAGGAAGAAAAAAGTAAGATAAAAAATATGATAAACGAATCAAACAGCGATGTTTTGTGGGTTTCATTCGGTTGTCCCAAACAGGAATGGTGGATATTAGAACATGAAGCCGAACTGAACGTTCCCGTTATTGCCGGAATAGGAGCCGCATTTGATTTTCACTCCGGCAACAAAAAGCGTGCGCCATTGTTTTTGCAGAAACTCAAACTGGAATGGTTGTTCCGTTTGCTTCAAGAACCCGCAAGATTGTGGAAACGATATTTTGTCGGAGCAAAAACGTATTTGGGACTTTTGCGTAAGCAAAAGTCCGTAGTTTTGCGTAAGCAAAAAAAGCATAAACACTGATTTTTTTATGAAAATCGCGCTTTGAACAAGTTCAATACTTTGTTTTGAATAATGAGTAAGCCAAAACTTTTTTAAACCCGAAATCTTTTAATAATTTGGAACATCTGTTGATTGTCGAACCTGTAGTAAAAATATCATCTATAAGCTGAATTGTTTCGGTTTCACTGCAGGTAAATATTGTTTTTACTCTTGATATTTTTTTGTTCAGATTAAAAATTTTTTCGGCATTCTCATGTCTGTCTTTTCTATTTAAGCGTTTTTGCATTTTAGCGAACGGAGATTTTTTTATGATTCCGCAGATAACGTTAAACCCTTTTTTTCTCAGTTTATGCGCAACTTGAACGGAGAAGCAACTTTTCCCTTTTCTGATTCTGCCCGGCAAAGAATCAGGTACTATGTAAACCGGATAATCGGGATTCAAAATGTCACTCAGGAATACGGAATATAAATCGAGAATTTTATGATTGTCGTGCTGTTTGTGCAGTTTCACAAGCTGTGTCGCTGCACCGGAATAACTTTGTATATATCTAAAGCTGTCATAATGAATAATTTCGGCATCAACACTGCAGTTGCTGCAAATTTCGTCGGACTTCAGAGCTTCACCGCATTTCGGGCAGAAAAATTCCGATTTTTTGGGAGTGAAAATTTTGAAACATTTATTGCACAGTAAATTTGAATATTTTGCTCCGAACGATAATGGTTTTTGACAGAGCAGGCATCTGGAATCGGTTAATAAATAAAATAATTTTCTCATACTGTTTATATAAAGTCTTTTTTTTCACAGATGCTTACAAAATTTGAAAAAAAACCGATATAAATTTAAGAAATAGAAAGGAAAGTACGAAAAATATCGGTTTTGCATACTTTCTCTATTGATTTCAATTCCAAATTATATTAGTAAAGGTTGTGATTGATTTAAAATACTTAATTTGTGAATTAGGTGTTTCTCAAAAAAACCTTGGGGAGGGAAAAATGAAGATTACTACACAACACGTACAGGCAAATTCTACTCAGCTGCTGAAACAAGCGAAGAAGATTGAAAATACCGAGCAGACTCTGAATAGCAGAATGGCAGAAAAACTTCATAGAGATTTCGCCTCTGCCGGAAGCAATATTGATTTTGTGAAAAAAAGAATTGCATCTCATAATAGTCAGTTAGTTACTTATGAAAGTAAAGTATCTGAAAATCAATTCGTCCGTCAAAAAATTGCGGAAGTAAAGCACCTTATCGCAAAAGGTGATACGGCTCAAGCGTGGAATATAATCGAAGAAACAACTTTCAATCAAAAAAATATTTTGAGTACGATGTTTGATAAAAATGCGCCTCTTCCGGTTCAGGCGGATTATGTCGAAATGCTTGTATTAAAAAACAAAGTCGAATTGGACAGAGAGTTTAAGAAACTTCAGATTGCGTCTTTGAATTTATCGAGCTTATCGGCGATGCCAAGCATGATGACGGAAAGACGAACTGATTCCGAACTTGCTAATAAATCAGATACTCATCTTTTGGATGGGAAACGGGTAATGGATTTAATCTCATAATTTTATTCTCCTATTTTTTATTGGAAGCTGTTTTGAAGGTAACTTCGTAACAGCTTTTTTTATGTCCATTATGCAGCCAAAATTAATTGGGAAAACTCAATTTGGAATAATTAACAAAAAATGAAATATGACGAAATAATTTTTGTATGGATAAACAAGAATTATTGCATGTCTGGAAAAGAATGATTTTTCTGATAATTTTCTCATTTGTAATTTTTATACTGCTGATAAATGTGTTTCGCATTTCTTTGTACATGTTTGAAATCAATACTGTTATCGGAAAGGCGTTGAAAGAAGATGAAGAGGAAATAGGTGTAATAAGTAATCATTTTAATGATTATAAAGAAGATACAAGCAGTTATGATTTCAATACCGCGCATTCCGCCAGTCAGTTGAATTATGTCGATGCATTTAAAAGCGGAAATTTAAAAAACAGCGATTGGGATGAAGGCATAAATATTTTGCTTACGGGAAGCGACAAGTACAATTCTCATGAATCCCGCTCGCGTTCGGATGTCATAATTGTTGTGCGTATCAATAAGCAGGGGCAGGTACTTTCCTTTTCCATTCCGCGTGATACTTTGATTGAAGTTACGGATTCGGCCGGACGCAAGCATCAGGATAAAATAGGGCACAGCATGTATTGGAGCGGGTTGGATGGTCTGAAAGAAAGTGTGGAACTGTTTATCGGCAGTCCGATATATCGTGTTGTTATTATTGATAATTTCAGAAGTTTTGAAGCTTTCTTGGCGATTTTAGGCGGAGTGGATATTGATAAACGACTTGAAGGTAAACTCGGCATTCAGTGGATTCGCAACAGAATGTTCCGATTCGGAGATATAGAACGCTGCCGGAGACAGCAGGTTTTCATGAAAAAAGCATTGATAAAGTTATGGAAAATTACGAAGGGCGGGAATTATTTTATATCATCGGTACTTTTTTATAACATGCGCAAAGTAGTGCAGACAGATTTGACAACTGATGATTTCAGAAAGATTTGGTACCTTTTCAAAACGACCGATTTTTCTCCGGAAACGGAAGTTTTTACGGCTGTATTGCCGGGACATTTCGGAGTATATAATTCAAAATTACTGCGGAAAAATAATTTATCCTGCTGGATTCCGGAAGAAGGATTTAGCGAAAAGCTGCATCTTTTATTTTACGCGGAAAACAGAAACGAGAATTTTTTAAAGGAAATAAAAATCGATAAAACAAAAATTTTAAAAATGGACTTGCATTTATTGTAACTATGTTATATAAGCAATCCATTCTTTTATAAGAATACAGGAAATAAGCCCGGATGGTGAAATTGGTAGACACGCTAGTTTCAGGTACTAGTGGGAGTTATCCCTTGTGCGTTCGAGTCGCATTTCGGGCAATTATTTAACTATTGCATAAGAGTAGTCGAACTACTCTTTTTTTATTTGGAAAATAGTGACGAAGGAGTCGTATATGAAAGTTTTATTAGTCGGAAACGGCGGACGGGAACATGCAATTGCGAAGAAAATTGCTGAATCTCCTGTATTGACGGATTTTTTCAGTACACCGGGGAATCCGGGAATCAATACTTTGGCGAAAGTTGCTAATACGCAGAATACGCCAGAATCAATTGTCGATTGGGCTGAAAAAAATAGCATTGATTTGATTGTGTGCGGACCGGAGATTCCGTTGGTAGCCGGACTGGCTGATGCTGCTGCGGATAAAGGTATTCCGGTATTCGGTCCTAAAAAAATCGGTGCCATGCTTGAGGGCAGCAAAATTTTTTCTAAAAAATTCATGGAAAAATACAATGTCCCAACCGCGCCTTTTGTTGTGCTGGAAGATTATGAAGCCGCAGTTGAGTACGTAAAAGGTCATTCGCAGCAGTATCCTATGGTGATTAAAGCGGACGGACTTGCTGCCGGAAAAGGTGTGAAAATAGCAGCTGATGAAAAAGAAGCACTCGATACACTTCATGACTACATGATAAAAGAAACACTTGGCGAAGCTGGCAAAAAGGTTGTAATAGAAGAGTTTATGCCGGGTGAAGAAATGAGTGTTTTTTACCTTACGGACGGCAAAAAATTTATACGGCTTATTGCCGCTAAAGATTATAAAAAAGTTTATGACGGTGATAAAGGCGAAAATACCGGAGGAATGGGATGCTATGCGCCTCATCAGTCATTAACGAAAGATGTAAGCGATAAAATCGAAAATCTTATTATGCCGGGAATAAAGCGGGGATTTGCAGAGGAACATTTCGATTACCGCGGCATTCTTTATGTGGGATTAATGCTGACAAAGGACGGTCCGAAAGTTGTCGAATTCAATTGTCGGTTCGGAGATCCAGAAACACAGGGAATTATGCCGCTGATAGATGAAGATGTTGTTACATTATTTTATCAGGCTGCGTGCGGAAATCTTGAGCATGAAGATATTAAATGGAAGAATATGTTTGCGGCATCCGTAGTTGTAGCTTCAAAAGGGTATCCCGGAAGCTACGAAAAGGGGAAGGAAATCTTCTTTGAAACGGATATGAAAGATTATATCCACGCCGGAACAAAAGAAAGTAACGGAAAAATTGTAACTAACGGCGGTCGTGTTCTTAATGCGGTAGCTACGGGGAATACAAAAGCCGAAGCATTGAAAAAAGCTTATGAACTTGCGGCGAAAGCTACATTCGACGGTTGTTTTTACAGAAAGGATATTGGCTCATGAAAAAGAAAGAACTTGCATTAAAAATAGATCAAACATTGTTAAGAACGAATGCTGCATTTAATGAATTGGAAAATTTTGTACGAGAAAACAAAAATTTGGGTTTCTATTCATTATGTGTCCCGTCATTTTTTGTCAAAAAGGCAAAAGAAATTGCGGGTGATATGTGCAGAATATCGACAGTAGTCGGGTTTCCCAATGGAAATTCTTCCGTAAGTGTGAAAGTGTATGAAGCAACGCAGGCCGTTGCGCAAGGTGCGAAATGTATTGATGCGGTGATTAATGTGAGTGCAGTTAAGTCGGGCGACTATGATTACATTAAAAACGAGCTTGAAACA
>JAFLVQ010000093.1 GCA_022508205.1 Spirochaetales bacterium | reverse complement strand
TTGAAACGTGGTATATCGTTGATTCTTATAAAAGAAATGTGATTGAAAAGGATAAAGTTTCCAATGATAAAGATATTAGCAGTATATTGAATTCTATGATTAACGAAGAATTGTATGAAGAGTCTAAAATTTTTGCCATGAAAGTTCAAAATGCTTTGAATAAAAAGATAGGCGGCGAAACATTAAACAGAGGAGTAAAAGAAAATATATATTTTGTAGTAAAAAATTCTTTTATGCCTGCAATTTTAGTTGAAGTAGGATTTTTATCTAATAAACACGAAGCAAATCAATTGACAAATGATGCATATTTAAATAAGTTAGCAAGCGGTATAGTTAATGGTATAGGTGATTTTATAAATGAGTATGAAAAATACAACGATAAGAAATAGTATATTTTTATCAGGAATTCTTTTCGGTATATTGGTGATTTCTATTTTGCTTGTAAGTTTTTTCTCTCATAAATCTTATGCCAAATTTATTTTTATAAATAAAAAAAACAATAGATTTTCGATAGAAAACAGATGTATTCCGATACAAAAAAGGTCAATTGAATATGTTGATTATCTTATTGATGACTTTTTATTGGGAACAATTTCCCCAGAACTGAAAAGTCCGTTTACTAAAAATTCAAAAAGAAAAAATTCAATGATTGAAAAAAACAATAAAATCTATTTAGATTTCAGCAGCTCGACTTTTAATGAATGCGAAAATATTTATACTGGACTAAATATTTTGAATAAGACTGTCCGAATGAATAAAAATATCAAAACCGTTTTTTTGTCTGTTGATGGGAAAATTTACAAATATATCGGCAATTACGGTACTTTAAGCGACGGTATTGGCAGTAAATCTGTCTTTACTGAAAATAACATTTATATTGACAATTAAATTATTAACGAATATAATTTCGGAGATAATTTTTTTAGAATTATTTTAAATCAAAGGAGAAAAAAATATGAAGAGAGGGTTCTTCCTACTTTTAGGAGTATTAGTTTTTAGTACTTCTATGTTCGCAAAGACAAGTGTGCTTGTCGATTTTAATCTTTTAAAAGCTGATGGAAATGGAGATCCTGACGCTACTTCTGATGCAACTTCAGATAAATTCACTCAGAATATGGCAACTTTAGTTGATTATTCTGGAATTGCAGGTACTAATTTTACTGAAGATGATAAGAAAATTATGAGAACTTCTTTAGCTCCTGCAAATTGGGAAGTTAAGTTGAATTCTTCTGCTGCATCCGTTGTAAATAAAACGTATTCATTCACAAAAGAATGGCATACAAAATATGTTAACGTGTTGAAAAACAGTGATTCCACAGATGATTCAACAGACGATTTGACTATTCTTGCTGTAAGAATTCACTTCCCTGAATCAAATTATAACAGCTGGGCTTTAATTCAGCCTCCATTTGAAATTCCTGCTTATGAAGACGTTTGGACTGATGAAAGTGGAAAATTGAAATATGAATTGGATACTGACGAATTGGGTAATCCGATTTATGATCGTTCAAAATTGAGCAAAGAAGATAAAGGTACTAAATTCTTAGGAAAAGGTGTTGTAAGAAACGTTGGTATTTTGAAGTCTCTGGAAATTTCAGTTTACGGTTGTCAATTCAAAAATGCTGTTTCAGTAATTTTGAAAGATCAAAACGATGTTGTTACTGAAATTCAAATGCCTCAATATTTGGATTTCGATGGATGGAGAAGAATTACTTGGACAAATCCTAATTATGTAGCTAATGTTACTGACAGAGATTTGTATGTTGTTCCTATGTATCCTTTCAGTGAACCATATTTGAAACTCCAAGGATTTAGAATCTATAGACAAGGTGAACAATTAGGCGGAGACTTTGTAACTTATATAAAAGATGTTGTCATTACATATGATGAAGCTTTAAATACAAGAGAAGCACCTATTGATCATGAAGAAGCTTGGGGTATTTTAACAGATCGCCGTGAAGCAGCTAAGAAAAGAGAATTTTCTAAGATCGGTCAGTTAGAAATCTTGAGATATTTAGAAAGAGAAAAGATGGATAAATAATTTATCTGTTAATAAAACAAAAAGCACCCTGTATTAACAAGGGTGCTTTTTTATATTCAGACAACGTATGGTATAAATAGATGAAAACTATACAATCAGTAATAAAAATATGAAGTCTCGCTTTTGGTTGCAAAACCTATTTTTTTGTATAATGCACAAGCTGCTTTGTTATTTTTTTTAACAAACAATTGAAATGCTTTCTTTTGATAGGAATCTTTCCAAATTGAATAAATAAAAAAAATTAAAATTCGCCAAGCATATCCCTGTTTGCGGTGTAGCTTATGTGTAAATACTCCGCCAAGTTGGTATCTGTCTGCGGTTTGGGCTGTAACATAAACTTTACTTACTGCAATACCATTTATAAATAAAGCTGCATTTTTTCTGTTTTTCAAAGTATGGCGAAATGCAGCCATCTCATAGGTATAAGGATAATTGGAATCAGAAGTATACACTTCTTCCAAATGATATTGTTTTTGCAAATCTCGCAGAAGCGGAAAATCCCGTTCATTGCAAAAGCGGCAACATGTAAAATTTTCAAGTGATGGGCATTGAAAATCTTTAACGGTCAATTCCATTACATAATAATCATAGCGATTTTTAATTTTTCGATGCAATAAAACTTGAAGGCGTGTCAGAATTATAGTGAGTCCGTACATGCTGTGCAGATAAGGAAGTTTATCAATCCAATCTGCCATTTGTACTAAATCTGCATTGATTAATGTCGAGGATAAATAAAGGCTGCCTTCAATTCGGCAAAAAAAACCATTGTCCCAATTGTCACTGAGTCGGTAAACTTCTATTTTTTCGCTGTTATAGAATGCTTTATCTATTACTTGGATAAATATTTGTTCTTCTTTATAAAGCAGTTTTAAAATTTCATCGTTTATTTGAAATTTTGCCAAATTCATTCGTTATTCCCAATTTATTTTTAATTATCACCAATAGAATTTTGAAATTTATATTTTCAAACTGATGATTTAAATAAACAAAACCTTTCTGCAAAATTGCCAACATGTCATTTTTTTGTACTAACGAAGCCGCATTCTCCTTTTCATTGGAACAAAAATACATTGCAATGAATATGTATCAGCTGCCATTGCATCGCAATTATCAATAAGTGATTGATGAATATAAAGAGTTTTAATTTTTGTATGCATTGCCGTGTTTTGCTTCTAACCATTCTCCGGCGTAGTTGGCAGCTACAGCTCCGTCTGATGCTGCGCAAATCACTTGTCGGAAAGCTCCGCTTCTTGCGTCTCCGGCAGCATAAAGTCCGGGAATTGCAGTTCCCATTTTTTCATTCGTTATTATATATCGCTGTCCGTCAAGAAGTTCGGCAGGTACAAAATTTGTCGCAGGAATCAATCCGGTAAAAATAAAAACTCCGTCAGTAGCAAAATTTGTTTTTTCTCCGGTTACGGTATCTTTTAAAATTACACCGGTAACACTCTCTGCTCCGCAAAATTCTTCTACTGTAGCATTCATTTTTGTTTTAATAATAGGAATCATTTCTATTTGCTTGACTAGCGAGTGGACTGCACGAAATCTGTCTCTTCTGTGTACAATTGTCACTTCCTTTGCAAACTTTGCAATAAAAAGAGCTTCTGTCAATGCCGAGTCTCCTCCGCCGACGACAATCGTTTTTTTCCCTCTGAAAAACGGACCATCACAAGTTCCGCAGTAACTCACGCCTTTATTGGCGAATTCGACTTCTCCGGGAACACCTAACGGTCTGTGAGATGCACCAGTTGCGATGATTACGGAAGATGCGTTCATTATTTTTCCGTCGGTGAGTGCAATTGAAAATCCTTCATGCGTTTTTTCGATTTTTGCGGCTTCACCGTAATGTAATTTTGCTCCGAATTTTTTAGCGTGAAACAGCATTTTATTTTGCAAATCAAATCCGGCTATACCTTCGGGGAAGCCGGGATAATTATCGATTTTATCGGTAAGCATCATTTGTCCGCCAGCTCCGATTTTTTCCAGCATCATGGTTTTAAACCCAGCTCTGGCAGCATAAACTGCAGCTGAAAGTCCAGCAGGTCCGGCTCCGATTATCAAAATATCACAATCCATATTTTTCTCCTTCAAGTAAATTTTCAGCATACAAAATTTTATTTTATTCTCAAAGCTGTATATATGAAAAAAATGTATTACTGCAGATTCATTTACGATTAATGGATTTTTGTGTAAAGTATAGCTTCATTTTTTTGAAATGGAGTAGTTAATGGAAAATCAAAAAAAATTTATTAATAGTATGCTTTCTTTTATAAATAAGTCGCCTTCACAGTTTCATGCGGTAAAACATGCATGTGATTTTTTAAGCGATGCAGGATTTACGCAGCTTTTTAATAATAAAAAATGGAATTTACAGCCGTCCGGAAAATATTTTTTCTGCAATCACGATTCTGAAATATTCGCTTTTATACTGCCTGTGACTTTCGATCAAGATACGATACAATTTAAAATGATAGGTTCTCATACGGATTCTCCTGTATTGAAAATCAAACCGGACGGTATGATGAACGTTGAAGATTCAATGGTAAAAGTCAATACCGAAGTTTACGGCGGTCCGATTTTATATACTTGGTTCGATCGTCCGCTGTCTGTGGCTGGTCGGGTGGCTGTCAGTACAAATAGTAAAATAGAAATGAAATTAGTCGATTTTGAGAAACCGATTGCTGTTATTCCGAGTGTTGCAATTCATTTGAATCGCGATGTAAATGAAAAAGGGCTGCACATAGTAAATCAAAAGGAGCTTTTACCGGTCATTTCACTTTCAGAAATCGAAAAGTTTGATAAAAATATTCTGATAGATGAACTTGCAAAAAATATCGGTACAGATTCAAGTAATATTCTTGATTACGAATTGAATTTTTATGATACAACGCCCGGTTGTACTGTAGGAATAAACGATAATTTTATCTCATCTGCACGGCTTGATAATTTATCCATGTTTTATTCTTCAATAGAAGCACTATGCCACGCATCTGCCGGAAATGAAATTTTAATTGCAGCTGGTTTTAATCACGAAGAGGTTGGAAGTGCCACGTCAACAGGTGCAGCGTCCGGTTTTGTTTCTGCATTTATCGAACAGCTGTATCATGAAATGGGAAAATCGCGCGCTGACTTTTTGCGCTCCGGAAGTGAATCGTTTATTTTATCGGCAGATTTATCACATGCTTATCATCCGAATTACTCGGATAAAACCGATCCGGTTTTAAAAAATATGCTTAATGCGGGACCTGTAATTAAATATAATTATTCACAAAGTTACGCTACGGATGCTGAATCTACGGCACAAATTATTTTGCTTTGCAAAAAACATAATCTAAAATATCAAAAAAATGTAAATAATTCAGATGTAAGAGGCGGAAGTACAATCGGACCGAAAATTTCGTCATTGCTTGGATGCAATTGCGTTGATATAGGAGTGGCGGTGCTTGCAATGCATTCGATTCGGGAATTCGGTGGCAGCTGCGACTTTTATCAAATGTATTGCCTTATGAGTGCTTATTTTGAATAAATTGGAGATGTTATGAAGATACACATTGTTCCGCTTGAAAAAAACAGCAAACTGTTGAATTGTCCCGGAAATATTGAAAATAATGAAATATTTTCGCCTGTGCTGAATGAACTTTCTTTTGGTTACAGGGAAAATGGACAGCAGATTTTGCTTTTGGCACATTGTCGGTCTTGTTCGGTTATGGAATTGCAGCCGGATGAAAATGAGACGATTGATATATTTACGGCTGCAGCATTTTTAATTTCTCATTTTATGAATAAAAATAAAGCAGACATAAGAACTTCATTTTTAATGATAGATACACTTTTCAATGTAAAATCGGATTTACCGGTACAGCAGACAGTGTATCCGCTGTTTCCGCTATTAGGCTGGCTGCCGTCAAAAAAAGGCGAGGACGCATACAGGGCATTTCCGAATTTTTCGGAAAAATTATGCACCATGCTGCAAAATAAGAAAATAGGGCTAAACGAAGCTTTTTTATTTCATCTGCATTTATCCGAATATCCGTACAACGAAATTTTACAGATAATACCTGAAAATTTGAGCTTCAGTGAAACAAATTATTGTTTAAAAACAATAACCGAAATAATTCAAGGTAAAATCGCAGATTGTATAAAAAAAGATATGATATTCATTGATGAAATGTTAAAAAAATTGACTTCCAGCAAAAATAAGTCAGATTTTATTGCAAAACTAAAGCAATTGCGGTATCCGAAAATAATGCAGGCTAAAAAATGTTTTGCCGATTATGTATCGGCTTTTGAATTCCCAAGCGGCGTATCTGTCACCACAGATGATTTTTTCGAGAAGAACACTGTTAATATGGAGATTTCATTTAACAGCAGGGAAAATTTGGAGAAAAAAGTAACGCAAATCTTGACTCAATTAAAAGCGAAGAAAGATTCTCCCGATTACTTTTGCATTGAAAATGTATGGGAGGAAAAATGATTCCTGTGGCTTTTGAAAAAGTTTGGATTGAAAATAAAGTTGCGAATCATTATAAAACTCAGCAAATTTTATCAAAGTTGGGAAATATAGAAATCAACCGTTTTGATGATATGAATTCGCTGATTCGCAGCAGCCAGACTGTCTTTCATCCCAAAGATCGTTCGCGGACATTGGTACTTTCTGCAATACGCGGTGAAATTCTGCGCAAATGTCCGGGTACACATGGCCATCTTTGCTGCAATTATCACATTATTAATCAATATATCGGCTGTCCGATTGGCTGCAGCTATTGTATTTTGCAGGGGTATTTGAATCAGCCGTTTACTATTATAAATGTGGATATTGAATCTATTTTTCAAGAGCTCGAAAAATTCCAGAGGACTTACCCCGGCAAGCAAATCAGAATAGGTACCGGAGAACTCGGCGACTCGCTTGTATATGACCATTTAACTCATTTTTCCGAAGATTTTCTGAACTTTTTTGCCGGACGTAATGAATTTATCTTTGAATTCAAAACAAAAACTACAAATGTTGAGTTGTTGTTGCAAAACAAGAGTTCCGGCAACATCGTAATAGGTTTTTCCGTAAATCCCGACATAGTCCGAATAAATGAGGAAGAATTTTCCGCATCTTTAAAAGAAAGGATTGAAGCCGCTGCAACTTTGGTAAATGCGGGTTACAAGATAGCACTTCATTTTGACCCTATAGTTTTAATTCCTAATGCGGAATCGGAATATCGACAAACTGTACATTTCATATTTTCACTTTTGAAACCGGAAGACATTGCGTGGATAAGTTTGGGAACATTTCGCTATACTACTGATTTAAAATCCATGATGGAATATAATTATCCGAAATCATCACTTTTAAGTCGTGAATTTGTTTTGTGTTCGGATAACAAATTTCGATATTTTCGCCCAATCAGAACAAAGTTGTACAAAATGGTTATTGATTTTCTGCATGATGTGAATAAGAATTTACCGATTTATCTTTGTATGGAAAGCCCCGAGGTTTGGATTGACACGCTCGGAATATTGCCGGGAAGCTGCAGCGGCTGTTCACAAAAAGAAACGATGGATTTACTGTTTAAAAGGCGAGTGATAGTAAAGAAAGGAATCGAAAATTGAGAAAATTACAGTGCAGCGCAACAGTTCTCGATAAAATATTTGTCGCAGTTTTTGGTGGATTGGCAATTTCTTTTTCGATATTTTTCATGATTGACAAAACATTTTATAGTGATAAGTGCGTTTTATGGATTACTGCGCCTAATGAAGAGCTGATATATCCAATGGATAAACCGCAGAATATTAAGGTAAAAGGACGAATCGGTATTACCGAAATAGAAATAAAAGATGGGAAATTTACATTTATTGATTCCGAATGTCCTAATAAACAATGTTTAAACAGTGGATGGATTTCATTTCCAATGATGCCGATTATATGTCTTCCGAATGGCGTAAGTGCTGTTATAAAAGAAATTAAGAGAGAAAATACAGAAGTTGACGGAGTCGCAATGTGACAGAAAAAGAGAAAAATTTTACAGCTTCACTTGCAGCAATGAGTGCATTTCTTGGAATTTTTGAAAGTTTCATTCCGACTCCGTTTCCATTTTTACGTTTGGGACTTGCAAATATTCCGGTTTGTTTGTCATTACCGTTTTTGCCAATAAAAAATATCTTTTTTATTGTCGGTTTTAAATTATTGTTCAGTCATCTTTTTAGAGGAACACTTTTATCATTTCCGTTTTTTGCGGCGTTCGGAGGAAGCATCTTTTTTTTAATCATAGTACTGCCGTTTTTTTTGATGCTGCACAATCGGGTAAGTTTTATTTCGGTAAGCTTACTCGGTGCAGTAGGACACAATATCGGACAATCTATTGCGGCATTATTTTTTATTCCGCTGAGTGTTCTCTGTTTTATTATGCCAATAATGCTTC
>JAFLVQ010000092.1 GCA_022508205.1 Spirochaetales bacterium | reverse complement strand
ACAACAATGCTTTAAAAGAAATAATTTCTCCGGAATCAAAATTATTCTACTCCGAATACAGTGAAAGCAGAATTTTAAACTGGTACAATCAAATTGAAAAATATTCTTATGATTTTGATGCCGAACCTTGTTTTTATGGAAATACATTTCCTGAATATTTTAATTTCACTAACGGTTATGTATTCGGCAAACCTCTTTTTGGTTGCAATGGATTTTTTTCTATTATGACAGAAATATTGGAAAAGTACTTAGATTAATGTTTTACGATTCTTTAATCCACACCAAGTTCAAAATTCGATTATTATAAAAAAGCAAATAACCGATTTTTTTTAATTTTTCAAATCTTTCAGCCGCAATATTTTAAAGAGAAATGTCAATACCGCAAAAACGCACATTACAGTGCATTTAATCAATATCGACCAAACAAGTCCGAGCGAAAACAATGCGTTGTTCCAAATCGAAAGCATTATCCAGCAAACTGCCGCCAATGCCGTAATTGCCGCGAAACGAAAATAACAAATGCGAATCGGATGAATTTTTTGCGCCCATATAAAAACAAACAAGCCAAGAAGCAAAAGAGAAACAAATGTTGCCCATGAAGCCCCCATCGCACCGAATTTAGGAACAAGCAAAATATTCAGCAGTAAATTAGCCGTAGCTTGTATAATGGAACTTATCGATACAAGAACTGTCTTTTTGTAAAAATTCAAAATTTCATTAAACGGACGATACCACGATTGAAACAAATATGCCAATGCCACAATCGGAACAAAAACAAATGCGCTGTGATAAGAACTTTCGGTAAGAATCACAATCGCTTCCTGTCCCAAAATGCTGATTCCAACAACTATCCACAAACATGCAAAATAATAAATCGGCAAAAAATGACTCACTTTCTCGCCACCCATTTTGTCGTTTTCGCTAAAACTTTCGTACATAATCGGTTTATATGCCAAAAACACCGCACCGGAAAATACCGCAACTATTTGCGCCAGCGAATAACCAATGGAATAAACTCCGGTTTGTGCAAATCCTTTGTACGCACCGACAACCAATTTATCGGACAAAAGAGTAATCCACGAGCATAATTGGCTGGGAATCAGCGGCAGTGAATATTTTAAACCTTCCGCAATTATTTTGAAATCGAACTCGAATACTATCAGCTTTTTACGAAGCAGCACCCACAAATACATCAGAAAATAAAAACCATCCGCCGCAAACATTCCGTAAATTTTCGCTTCTGCTTTCATCTTTGCGACAATCAGCAAAAAAAGAAATATTCCATTCAAAATAAGGTAGTAAACGATATTCACCATGCCGACAAATTCGGCTTTCAGATTTTGCAACTGAAATGCATTTCCGATAAAACTTAACTGATACAGCAGAATTCCCATCATTGTCAGTGTCATAAACGGGTGAAAAAGGTAATCCAACGAATTGGCATTCAAATAGAAAAAACTGACTATAATGGAAATGATGATGAGAACCGTTCCCCAGCCTATTATCAGCCAAAAATACGAACTGATAAAACGGCGAAGCATTTTTTCATCATTGTTGTATTTATAATAGAAACGATAATACGCAGCATCGAGACATAATGAAATCAATGACGGCATAACCATTCTGACTGCATTTACCACTTCGAGTATTCCGTAATTTCTCGTATCGATGTAGCGTGTTACCAAAGGAAGTATAATGACCTGCAAAACCTTTATCAAAATAGACGATACGAAATAAACTCCGCCTTTTTTTGCAACTTTCTTCAGCATTCCGTCTTCATTCTTCTGTTGAAAACCGTTTTTTTCTATAGTCAATTTTTTTCCCTTAATCTCACATTTTTATGCAGCATTGTAACACAGAATAATATCAGCCCGAACATATTTTTTCTTATAAAGAAGGTAAAAACAAGTTTGTCGTCAATTAAAAATGAGTAAAATAACTTAAAATTTTCAGTATCAAAGGAATAATAGTATGGGATTAAACAATACTCCGGCATCAGAACGCGTACATATCGGCATTTTCGGCAAACGAAACGCAGGCAAATCAAGTCTTATAAATGCAATAACAGGACAAAATCTCGCTGTTGTGTCTCCGATTGCGGGAACGACGACGGATCCGGTTGTAAAATCAATGGAATTGCTGCCTTTGGGACCGGTTTTGTTTATCGATACGCCGGGGCTGGATGACGTCGGCGAACTCGGGAAAATGCGCATAGAAAAAAGTTATCAGGCACTGAACAAAACGGATATTGCACTGCTGGCTATAGACGGTACAACAGGAATGACAGAAGATGACCGCATACTTATAAAACATCTGAAGCAAAAAAATATTCCTTTTATTATTGTAATGACAAAAGCCGACGAAGTAAGCAGCCACCCTGTTCAAAATGATTTAGCTGAAAATACGATTTGGGTCAGCAGCAAAACAGGAGAAAATATTTGGGAACTGAAAGAACTCACTGCAAAACTGCTTCCGAACGGCGGCAAAACAAATCGAATTGTGGGAGATTTGCTTCAACCCGGCGACTTTGTAATTCTTGTAGTTCCTATAGACAGCGCAGCTCCGAAAGGCCGTCTAATACTTCCGCAGCAGCAGACAATCAGAGACATTCTCGAAGCAGGTGCAGTTTCGATTGTTGTAAAAGAAACAGAACTTGAAGAAACACTGAAGAACATCGGGAAAAAACCGAAACTTGTGATTACGGACAGTCAGGCATTTGCAAAAGTTTCAAAAATCACTCCGAACGACATACTGCTTACTTCATTCTCAATTTTGTTTGCACGGTACAAAGGCGATTTGGAAACAGCCGTACAAGGAGCAAAAGCATTGGAAACAGTGCATGAAGGAGATACAATTTTAATAAGCGAAGGCTGCACTCACCATAGGCAATGCGAAGATATAGGAACCGTAAAACTGCCGCGCTGGATTGAGGAATACACCGGTAAAAAGTTAGATTTTAAATTTTCAAGCGGAACCGAATTTCCGCAGGATTTATCATCATACAAAATGATTATCCACTGCGGCGCATGTACATTAAACGAGCGGGAAGTAAAATATCGAATGCAAAGTGCAAAAAATCAGAATGTCCCCATAACAAATTACGGTATTTTAATCTCATACATGCAGAAAATTCTTGCGCGCTGTATAGCTGCGTTTCCCGAATTTCAAACTAAAGTGTAATAATGCCGCCGCCGGCAACAATCGATTTTTCATCACCGCTGCCGTCATAGAGCACCAAATGCTGTCCCGGAGCACTCCACGGCGTCGGTTTTTCCAAAATAACGCAGTCATTCTCGATAGTCTTTACCGGAACAAAACCGGCGGATGAACGCAGACGCGCCGTAAGATTCTTTCGGGCCTCACACTGTTTGAATTTTCCGTGCAGAACAAGCTGCGTTACTTTTATTTTATCGGTATACAAATCATCGTAATCGCCGACTATAATTTTGTTTTCATCCGGAATTATTTTCGTGACAAACAAAGGGGTGTTCATTTTCAAACCAAGCCCCCGCCGCTGACCTACAGTATACAGCTGATACCCTTTATGTTCTCCCAAAATACTGCCGTTTTTGTCACTTATCAAACCGGGCCGAAGTTTTACATTAGTATCCAGCAGAAGCTGCATTATTCCTTTAGGCGCAAAGCAAAGTCCCTGACTATCTCTTCGTTCTGCCGTATTCAGTCCAATTTCCCGCGCCAAATGACGAACCTCGCTCTTATTTTCAAAACGTGACAGCGGAAAAATTACCCGTGCCAAAACATCAGGCGGCAAACGATACAGCATGTACGACTGATCTTTAAACGTGCTGTTCCATCTGCGGATATAATGCAAATTATCGTCCATAACTTTCACCGACGCATAATGCCCCGTGGCAATTTTGTCGGCACCTTCACGCTCTGCAATCTCCGACAATCTGGCAAACTTAAAAACATCATTGCAAAGCGGACACGGCGACAGAGTAATTCCTTTGTTATAATTATTAATAAAAGAATCGAGCACTGATTTTCTGAATTCATCTTCGCAATTGTCGAATATCAGTTTGATTCCCAAATGCTGCGCTGCCCGCTGCGCAAATTCCATGTTTTCATGTTGATTATCATTTATAAGCAGCTGAACCCCGATGACTTCATAGCCTGCCTTTTGCAAAAGAAAAGCGCAAACGCTGCTGTCTACGCCCCCGCTGAATCCCACAATTACTTTATTTTCCACAACTCAACCTTCCATTTCTCCGTCGTAATGTTGTTCTTCATTCCACCCGCAAAACACAATTCATTGGAATGACATTACCGAATTTTCCGATACCTTTGAATATCTCTTTAAAAGAAAAAACGGAGCGATCCAAAAATAACCTGATTTTTTCAGACCGCTCCGCATATTTCCGTTTCGGAAGTAGCTGATTTTAATAACTATTGTTCAAAAATCGTAATTCCGGTACCTTCGCATTTTTTTGAAGTATAGTCGGAGTCACTCGAACTTATTATTCCTTTTTTATTAAACACCTGATTTCCGTCGCCGGAATAAGTCATGTCTGCTCCGGGATTTAATATACAAGTCAAAGTTTTTCCATTGGAATCTTTTACCGTATACTGAATAACCATTCCATTGTCAGATGTTGAGGCATTTCCGTTCCAAAAACCGTCGTGTTTTTTCTTAAACTCGATTAAATCTTTATGATATTTAAATAGATCACTGTTTTTTGCCTTCAAACTCCAATCGATTTTATTCATTCCCTGACCAAACATATAACTGTTTTCTTTGGCAGTTCGACTATCAATCTTGAATTCACTCCACTCACCACCCGATTTTGTACGCAAGAAATCATCGCCGCCATGAATAAATCCCACACCTTGAGCAAGTGTAATTATTCCGTGACCGAATTTTACAATTGCCTGCTGATATGCGGAATCTTTAATTCCCGATACAACAATTTTGTCATACAAACAAAGATTATCATGAGCCGCAAGATAATTTACTGCTTGATAAGGACTTTTTGTAAAATAACGCGTCCAAACACCATCTGAATCACTTCCGAGTGAAGTCATTGAACCTTTTAACCCGACCTGAGTATTCCAAGCGGTTCCGGTACCGTCTTTTTCGGTTGCATTGAAAATATATCCTTTTATGCCATCATCGCTTCCGCCTTTTAAAGTTTCACGGAACTTATGCGCAAAACCGCCGATACCCGCATATTCGAGATTCGGAATCGAACTTGCATAAGCATAACTTGTACTATTATTATTATTTGCCTGATAAGGTTCACCGTACAACAAAAGCGTTCTGTCGGAATATTTTTGATTCAAATATTTTCCCCAGTCGCCAATAGCGTCGTTTGAATAAATTCCCATCAAATCAAAACGGAAACCATCGAGATTATAAGTTTCAAGCCAATATTCAAGACTATCTCGAACCATTCTGCTAACCATTTTATTTGTTACATTAATACTGTTACCGCAGCCGGAAAGATCCGTTGCCGTGTAATAAGATTTTGTTATATTATTGAACATTTCTCCATCGAAAGTATGGTTATAAACAACGTCCATAATTACACGAATTCCGTTCCGATGAAGAACATCAACCATATCTTTTACTTCGCGGATTCTGTTTTCGTAATCAGTCGGAGTCATAGAATATCGATCTTCGGGAACATTGTAGTTTACAGGGTCATAGCCCCAATTATAATATTCCCCAATTGTTTCGTTATATTTTGTCGCAAAATCATACATAGGCAAAATCTGAACATGGGTAACACCAAGTTCAACCAAATGGTCGAGTCCTGTTTTTACAGTAGCGTATGTAGTTCCGCTTTCAATAAGCCCTGCAAACTTTCCTTGTTTGGCAGTCGAACCGCCCCAGCTCGAAGCGGAACTGAAATCTCCGACATGAATCTCATAAACAACCGATTTTGCTCGATTTTCAAGAACCGGTCTGGCAGCCCAGTTCCCGCTGCTTGGAGAAATTCTGTCAACATCAACTACAATGTTTACAGAAGAACCTGCATAACTTGTTACCGTACAATTCGATTCTGCATACTTTGCTCTTATAACATTTGTTTTTGCATCGTTATCTTCATACTTAATCATCTTTCCGTATGGATCGCGGACTGCTTTCCCGTTGATTTTGAACTGATATTCGGCAAGATGCAAATCGCCATCAACAGTTACACCGTAAATATTTGCCGAATCGGAATAATCGCCGTCTACCGTAAAGCCTTTTTTACAAGTGTAAGTCGCTTCCGTACCATCAGCACGCTTCACGGAAACAGTTACATTGCTCGAATCGGGTGACCAAATGCTGAATGATGTCGCAGAGCTTGTGTAGTATGCTCCAAGTCGGGTTGGAATCGCAGACTTTTCAACCTTTGTGTAAACGGCACTCGCAGAAGTTTCCGACATTCCGTCCGTTCCCCACACTCTTACCGTTACGGACTGCCCGACGGATAATCCGCTGCCGACGGTAAATGATTTACTGCCACTGAATGAAACCGCCGCAGAAGAAGTTTTAGGGTCGCTTGCGTCTGTTGTATATTTTGCCGATGTACAATTCTTTGCCGTAACGGTTACAGACTGGCTTGTTCCGCTGAACGATGCATTGCCGATCGGACTTACGGAAACAATCGGTTCTGTACTGAACGGATTGGAAGTTTCAAATGCTTTTGTCGCAAAATTAAACCATGCTTCATTTACACCTACCGGAAGAATAACGCCGTCCTGCTGATCTGCCGGATAACGATCGGTATCAGATCCTCCGAAGAAAATTACCATAGTCGTTCCGCCTGCAACCCAGCTTTCCGTTAAGTCATAGGAATAAGTATCCGCATTTTTCGTCATCGTCTTGCCTGGCCAATCTCCGACCTTAGTCTTGTCATCATTATAATAGTAAATGCTGTATGAACTCCAACTTGCTCCGTAAAAATGAACGCGGTAACCGTTAATTGCTTCTTTTATTGTAATAGAAGCCGACGCTGTTTTCCCGCCGAATTCCGCCGTAATCACGGTCTTTCCCGCAGAAACTCCGGTAATGGTTTTTCCACTCAAAGATGCCGCAGTGCCACTGCGGGAAATTGTCGCTTCATTCGTTACGTCTTTTGTTGTTCCGTCCGAATACGAAGCCATTACCGTTACTTGGGCAGTCTTTCCCACTTCAATCGATGAAGCCGAAAGAGTAACTGCAATGCCGCTAAGCACTGTGCTGTCAACAGCAACTTCGATTTCTTTTTGGGTTCTTTTCGTTTCACCGTTTTCTTCATAGGCAGCAGTAACAGTAACTTTTCCGTTTGCTTTGGCTGTCAAAATCCACTCGCCGCCGTTTTTGGTCACAGAAGCAATACTTTCATCCGAAACCGTAATTTCAGCCGATGAAGTGACATCTTTCGGTGTTCCGCTTGAATACGAAGCAGTTACCGTTAATTTATACGGTGTTTTTGTGCCGTCGACATTCAGCGTAATGGATTTTAAAACGACATCAGTTGTAACCGAAATCGAAATGTTCGCAGTAAAACCTTTGTATGACGCAGTAATCGTCGCTTTTCCAACCGCTTTTGCTTCAAACACACCAGACGAAACACTTACGACGGAATCATTTGAACTTGAGAAAGAAACGTCGCCATTTTTTATTCGCACTTTGCTGCCGTCCGAGTATACCTCATAAAGAACAATTTCGGCTTCGCCGTTTACATTAATTGTCATTGAAGATTCACCGAATTCGATTGAAGAAAGAGCTTTCACCGCAACAGAACATTCCGCCGATTTTGTTACTCCGTTTTCCGTGTAACTAACGGTAATTGCGGCAGTTCCGCTGCTTTTTGCAGTAATGATTCCGTTTGCCGCAGTTGCGACACTTTCATTGCTGCTTGAATAGTGGGCTTTCTCGGTAACATCGGCGTTACTTGTGCTGTTTGTATAAGATGCCTTTACGGTAAACGAAGAAGTCTCGCCTGCAATCAAATTGATACTGCTTTGGGATAAAGTTATTCCCTGCAAAACTTTTTCCGGAATTACTTCATCTTTGCCGAATACTTCAAAATTAATCGAACTTTCTTCAGTGATGCCGTCATCCGTATAAGAAGCAGTTACCGTACATGTTCCTTTGTTAAGACCTTTTACTTCTCCCGAAGAACTTACGGACAAAACAGCTGAATCGCTCGGAGTAAAAACGGCTTGCGACGTAACTTCTTTTTCGCTTCCGTCGGAAAATATCGCTTGCACCGTCAACTGCATTGTTTGGTCTACGTAAATGTTTGAATCGTCAGCCAAAACTTCAATCGAAGCAAGTGTCGGTTTTTCGCCGTCGGCAGTTTTCTTCGCTATTATTACATCCGTATTTCCGACATTACAATCTTTGCCGAGACGTTCGCCTATTATGTCGCTGCCGTCATAAATTACTATATCGACCTTTACTTTACCGGGATTTTCGGTTGTAAAAACTGTGCTTGAATTAGTTGTTTTTTCGGTTTTGACAACCTCACCGTCAAGATAAAATGTATACTCGAATGTACACCCGTCAAAATCAGAGGCATTGTCGATTCTTACCGTGTAAGAATATTTTTTCGTGTTATTGTCATTGCTGCCGGAACTGTTGTTGATTTCAGTCGTACAGCCGATGAATATTGTCAGCAGAGTATATAATATTAATATATACCCCCCCCCCATACACAATTGAATTAATTTTTTTCATTGAGAACCTCCATTTCTATG
>JAFLVQ010000091.1 GCA_022508205.1 Spirochaetales bacterium | reverse complement strand
AAATAACGTAGAAGAACAGGCAGGAGATACCGAACATGGTAAACGGCTTAATGAGCCAATTCACCGCCCACGTCAAGAACAGTCCTTTCGGCTGTTTACCGATCTGCTTGATCGAGGTAAAGTCGATTTTCAGCATCATCGGGAAAATCATCAGCCAAATGAGAACGGCGATTGGGATATTGACGTTCGCCACTTCGAGCGAGGACAGGAACTCACCCACCGAGGGGAGAAAGTGTCCGATGAGAACGCCGATGCCCATGCAGAGCAATACCCACACGGTCAAATACTTTTGAAAGAAACCGATTGCTTTCTTTTCTTTTTCCATAAACAACTCCGATTGAATTTTTTCTATATCAATATTTATCTATATGAAAGCTAAAAATATATGATGCGCGAACGCCCCGTATATTCAATTACAGCAATTCCCGCTGCCGCGATTGCCTTTGCAACAGCTTAAATAATCCAAAACCTCTTGGAGCTTGTTATCATCAATAGAATAGTGTGTCCACTTCCAATCTTTCTCGGCAACAACAATTCCGCTGTCGCAGAGGATCTTCATGTGGTGGGAGAGTGTCGGCTGCGTGATGTTCAGCTTCTCCAAAATGTTGCACGCGCAGAGCTTGCCCCCGCGCAGCATTTCAAAAATCTGTATCCGCGTTTCTTCGCCGAGGGCTTTCATAATTTTCATGCAGTTAAATGCGTTCATAATCTTCCTCATATTCAGATTTATCTATATAATAATTATATTGATACTTGTCAATCTTATTTTGTGATTCGCCGAGATACTGCCATCTTTACTTTATCTGCATTTTTATAGTATAGATATTTACTATCAGACGAAATATACTATAGTAAGTAAATATTTAACGAGGTGAGGTATGGTTTCTTATCAAGGACTTTTGGAAATATTAAAAAGAAACGGATTAAAGAAGTCCGATTTAACGGAGAAGGTCGGTCTGTCTTCCCGTACGATCGCTAAAATTTCAAAGGGCGAAAAACTTGCGGCGGGCGTTATGAAAAGGCTTTGTGCGTATTTCGTCTGTGCCCAAGAAGATATTTGCCGTGAAGTCAGCGATAATAATATTTTACAGGTACTCCGCGAGGAGAAGGACGCAAAAGTAAGCGGCGGATTGTACCATGAAACGCAAATTCGGCTTACTTACAATTCAAGCCGGATAGAAGGCAGTACGCTTTCGGAGGAACAGACCCGCCTGATTTTTGAAACGAATACCATAGATGCTGCAAACGGCATTCCCGTTGACGATATAATTGAAACGGTAAATCATTTCAGAGCGGTCGACTATGTGATAGATTGCGCGGAAAAGCTGCTTACGGAAGAGATTATAAAAGAGTTGCATAAAATTCTGAAAACCGGGACAAAGGCGTCTTATTTGTCGTGGTTCAATGTAGGCGATTACAAAAAGAGAGCCAATGTTGTCGGCGGTTTGGAAACGACTGCACCGAGCAAAGTTGCGGAAGAAATGAAGGTTCTGCTCGAAGATTATAACGGGAAAAGGGAAGTAACGATCGAAGATATTAGTGAGTTTCATTGTCGGTTTGAGCGGATTCATCCTTTTCAAGACGGAAACGGCAGGGTTGGGAGACTTATTTGTTTTAAGGAATGCCTGCGTTATAAAATCGTTCCGTTTATTATTGAAGACAGGGGGAAGATGTTCTATTACCGTGGATTGAGAGAATGGAGCAGCGAGCGCGGATTTTTAATTGATACCTGCCTTGACGGGCAAGATGCATATAAAGCCTTGTTGAAATATTTTGAAATTGATTTTTAGATTGATAATTAAGGAGTTGCGAAACTATATTATGAGAAAAGTATAATTCAGGCGGAATGCTGTACAATCGGCGTGAAGATTTGTGCAATGCAGGCGCGATTTAATTCCGTGAAGCAGCATCGGAACCGCACGAGAAAAATTATAATACCATTGTCAGCAGATCTATTTACAGACAAAAAAAGCCCCGCAGGCACGGGGCATTTTTCAATCATTTATATCCGCACTTAGGACATACGCCATTCTCATTCAGCTCGATTCCGCAAAGAGGACAGCGGTCTTTGGTTTTGCCCGGCTCATACTCCTGCGACGCAGCGTTCACACCGCTTGTAAAAGTGAGTTTTACGATGTTTAGCTTGTTTTTAAGTAGGTCATAGACGATTTTTATCATACCTTCTACAGTCATGGTCTCTTTAGTAACTACAAGGCGGCACTCAGGGTAAGCAGTGGCAAGATCGGTCTTGAAAGCCGGACCTTTTTGCTTATTGGTAGGTGTTCCGTTTTTGATTCCTTGCTCCTCGTACACTTTGAGAATAACGGGAAGAAGCGGGTCGTCCTCACGCAGAACAAGTGCATGATCAAAGTTTTGCAAAACCTCCCACGCCGTCTTCTTGATTTCGTTGCACGGAAACACCATATTCACGCCGTTGTTGATTGTATCCTCCACCTCGATAGTAAGGATGCCCGTATGCCCATGCAGGTACTGCGCCTCACCTTTGAATCCGTAGAAGCGGTGAGCATATTGCAAGTCAATAGTAGTAATGCTTTTCATTTTTAAGCCTCCATATCTGTTTGAATGCGCTTGCCACAATGTCAGCGTGGCAATGTCGCCTTGATATTAAGATTATACATTACTGCATTTCTGTCTGCAAGTACGAAAAAAACGCAAGGGACTGCGAAGCAGTCCCGCTTTACGAAACAAGCACGATCATTTTACGCTTTTATACTCGTAGCCTGCGCCCTCGATGGCTTTCTTGAAATCATCCTCGCTCACCGCCGCGCCATCCTTGAGTGTGACGACGGCCGTCTTCTTTTCATGGCTCACAGCTGCCGATTCTACTCCGTCAAGTGCCTCAAGTGCCTGTTTCACATGGTTTTCGCAGTGGGCGCACATCATGCCCTCAATCGAAAGTGTTTTTGTCATTTTTTTCTCCTTATTTTTTAAAGCTGATTCTTTTGGTTTTGTATTATGTATTTTAAAGAAGTTCAAGCGCAATGCATTCGTAACCACACAAAAACTTGAAAGGCTCATTGCCGCCGCACCGAATGTAGGGTTAAGCTGCCAGCCGAAAAGTTTTATGAACACACCCGCAGCGAGCGGAATGCCGATGACGTTGTAGAAAAATGCCAAAAAAAGATTCTGATGAATATTGCGAAGCGTCGCTCGGCTCAAGCGAATTGCTGCGGGAACATCTGAAAGGCGGCTTTTCATCAGAACGATGTCTGCCGCATCAATCGCCACATCCGTTCCCGCACCGATTGCAACTCCGATATTTGCCCGTGTAAGTGCGGGAGCGTCGTTGATTCCGTCGCCGACCATGCAAACTTTTCCCTTTTCCTTCAAACTGCGGATTGCCGTCTCCTTCCCGTCCGGGAGAACGCCTGCAATTACCTCGTCAACACCTGCCTCTCTTCCGATTGCACGTGCCGTTCGTTCGTTATCGCCGGTAAGCATTACCACGCGAAGCCCCATTTCCTGCAAATCCTTTATCGCATGCGGACTATCTTCCTTTATAATATCGGCAACCGCAATGATCCCCAGAAGTTTTCCGTCGTGCGCAAAGAAAAGCGGTGTTTTGCCGTTCCCCGCAAAATTTTCGGCTCCCTTTCGCAATGCCTTGCTCACTGCCGCTTTTGTTTCGATAAAAGAAAGATTTCCTGCAAAGAGTGCCTTTCCGTTCAAAGTCGCAGAAAGTCCGTTTCCCGGAAGCGCGATAAAGTCAGAAATCTCATCAGCCGCGATATTCTTTTCCTCAGCATAAAGTGTAACAGCTTTTGCAAGCGGATGTTCGCTCTTTTTCTCAAGCGAGAGCGCAGCTTTCAAAAGTTCACTCTCAGTCGCACCATCAGCAGGAAGAATATCGGTGACGCGCGGCTCGCCTGCCGTAATTGTGCCGGTTTTGTCGAGTGCGACAATCTGAACTCTGCCCGCAGCCTCAAGTGATGCCGCCGTTTTGAAAAGAATTCCGTTTTTCGCGCCCATGCCGTTTCCGACCATAATTGCCACCGGAGTAGCAAGACCGAGCGCGCACGGACAGCTGATAACGAGAACCGCCACCGCACGGGTAAGCGCAATTCCCACTTCCTCACCTGCAAAAAGCCACACAAAAAAAGTAACAACTGCAATTGAAATAACAGCAGGAACAAAAACGCCTGAAACTCGGTCCGCAATTTTGGCAATCGGAGCCTTTGTTGCCGCTGCATCGCTTACCATTTGGATAATCTGGGAAAGTGTCGTGTCCTCGCCAACGCGCAAAGCTTCGCACTTGATGAAGCCCGACTGATTCAATGTTGCTGCCGATACTTTATCGCCCGCTGCCTTATCGACAGGAACACTCTCACCCGTGAGAGCCGATTCATTTACCGCACTTGTACCCTCAATCACGATTGCGTCAACGGGAATATTCTCGCCGGGACGTACGACAAAAATGTCGCCTTTTTTCACCTGCTCAACGGGGACAATGGTTTCCTTTCCGTCAAGCAGAATTACCGCCGTTTTCGGAGCAAGGTTCATCAGCCCTTTGAGCGCATCGGTCGTTTTCCCTTTGGAACGCGCCTCAAGCATTTTTCCCACAGTGATAAGTGTAAGAATTGTCGCTGCCGTCTCAAAGTAGAACTCGTGCATGAATCGAATGACGGCCTCTTCATCGCCCGCAACGACTGCGCCTGTCATCGCAAACAAAGCCCATGTACTGTAGACAAACGCAGACGCCGCACCCAAAGCAACGAGTGTGTCCATGTTCGGCGCACGGTGAAAAAGCGACTTGAAGCCGCTCACAAAAAACTTTTGATTTATGACCATAATAAGTGCCGAAAGCAGAAGCTGCACCAAACCCATAGCTACATGGTTTCCGTCAAAGAAAGACGGAAGCGGCCAGTCCCACATCATGTGTCCCATCGAAATGTAAAGGAGCGGAAGCAAAAGTACAACGGAAAAGATAAGCCGTTTTTTAAGAAGCGGAGTCTCGCGGTCTTTGAGTACATCGACAGATGCTTCGTTTGATTGTATCGATTTATCGTATCCTGTCGATTTCACGCTTGCACCGTAGCCGGCATGTACCACAGCATCGATTATCGCACTGTCGCTCGCTGTTCCCTCGACACCCATCGAATTCGTCAGAAGACTCACCGAGCAGCTTTCGACGCCTGCAACGTTCGACACGGCTTTTTCAACCCGAGCGGAGCACGCAGCGCAAGTCATTCCCGTTACTATGTATTGTTTCATTTTAATTTCTCCTTTTGTGTTTCATTTCCATTGCAATAAGGGAATCTATCCCCGCTTCCAGTTTGCGAAAATCCCGGCAGATTCCTTCAGAAAATCATACGAAATTCTGATTACTCCGCCTGCTACGGTCTTATTATCCGCAAAGATTGGCCATGGATTACAGCCGCCCGAACGTACTTCAACATGCTCCGGTTTGAAACGTGAACCGCAGTTCTGGCAGACGAGTTCGCTTCCGTTCCATTTGTAGTAGCCGGCACCCGACGTATAGCAGCTCTGACACGTGTTGAATGCCGTTCTTATCGTTCCGTCGGATGCCTGAACTGCAATTACTTCCATACTTGTACCGTCTACCTCGATGGGAAAAAATACCGCTTCGCTTCCGATTTTGTCAATTTCGATGTTAAGAGAGTCACCGCGTTTGATGACCTGTGTAATCCGAGAATCTTTCGATGCATTTTCCCGACTGTTGCCCGTTGCTGTCACAGCCGCTGCACCGATAACTGCAATTGCCGCCGCGACGACGAGCATAATATTCGCATTTCTATTTTGCATTTTCTTTGGCATGATTTCCTCCTGTTAGGACACGATGATTGTTCCGCGAATCATTCCCATCCAGCACGTATACAAGACACTTCCGGGCTTATTCGGTGTGAACTCGATGATGTTCTCGCCTTCTTTGAACGAGTGGGTAATGCCGTACTCGCCGATTATCATTTTGTAGTTGCAGCCGTTGATGCTTTGTGCGGTTGCCTGAATCGTCCAGCGTACGGGAATACCGCTTTTTACCGTAATTGTGGGATAACGACCGGGCAAAAGGTCGCTTTTCACAAGCTGTACGCCGTTTTTGATTTGCACGGAAAGTCCTTTTTCTGTCTGACTTCTTCCCGCGATATTCGGCAAAGAGAAAGAGAATGCAATGACCGCTGCAACGCAGAAAGCTGCCAATGCCATGCAAGTGTTTTTTCTTGCCGGAACGCACGAAACAATCCCCGCAGCGGAAAGCGCAATGACAATCCACAGGAGACGTGCGGGAGGGAGCATCCCCGAAAGACTTCCTCCCTGCGAGAGCATGGCAAGTCCCAAAACGGCGACAAGAACCGCACCGATTCCCGTTATTGCGTGAGTGAATTTTTTACCGAGTATAGAAACGAGTGCACCAAGTCCCGCCATAAGCGGTACTGTCCCCAGACTGAACATAAGCATTGAGAGTGCTCCCGAAATCGGACTTCCCGAAGCAAGTGCAAGAATCTGCATAGACTGGAGCGGGCCGCAGGGCATAAAGCCGTTCAGAAGCCCCACGGAGAAAGGTCTTCTCCCCGTTTTCTTTGCACCAATCTTCGGCAGAACAGGGAGAATCCGCCTGAGCGTGGGGAACAGCTCGAGCATAGATAGCCCCGTAATCACCATGAAAATGCCTGCCGTAATCTTGAGCGTACCCTGCAAAAGAAGCGGAATCCCTGTGCCGCCAGCCCCGCCGAGAAGCATTCCCGCAAGTCCAAGCAGGAACCCCGCCGCCGTGTATGAGACGACCCGCCCTGCATTGTAGAGGAATGCGGGAAACGTTGCATGAGTTTTCCGCTTTTTTTCTGTTGAGTTTCGGATTGAAGATGAGACTGAAGCAAGCGACTGTGAAAGGTTGATTCCGCCGCACATAGCGACGCAGTGAACGGATGTAAGCAGTCCCACAATAAAAAGCATTCCATACCCCATACTGCTGTCGGCAAGCCGTGCGGGAACGAGCGCATTCAAAAGCTCAAGCCGCTCAATCACCGCATACAGCGAGACGATAAGCACAAGAAGTGCAGATGTCCTCATGATGTTCGCGCTGCTTTCCTCCCGCACCACCGTGTAACCAAGCCGAACGATTTCCTTTTCTATTCTCCTGAGGGATACTACTTGCGCATCAAAACGAATGCGTACTTCACCGTTTCTGAAACTCGCCGATGCTTCCTGTACGCCCGGCAATGCAGACAAGGTTTGCCTGATAAGGTTCTGACAGTTGACGCAGGTCATCCCGCCGATTCGTATCAGTGCGGTTTGTGAATGTAATTTCTCCTTTTGCGCAGACATTAAAATGTCACCGTTTCAGGGGCTGTCGTGAATGACGAGAAGACCGCCGTTGCGTCCTTAAAATACAGCACCTCGGTGTTGTCATCTTCTGCGCGATACATCGATTTCAATGACGGATACGCATCAAGCATGTGCGCCTTCACTTCGATTCTGTCGTCGCGCACAAGCGTTCCCGCCACACGCAGCCACTTTTCACCGTCGAATGCGCACAGCTCTACCTTGGCGTTATTCTGAATCTGCTTTGAAACGTCTTTTGATTTGCCCGTTTGAATGTAAAGTTTTCCCTCGAAAATATCGGCAGTTCCGAACGGCCGCACTCTCGGTTGATCACCATCCACAGTAGCAAGATAATATGTTCCGCACTTTTTCAAAAAATCGTATACGCGTTGCATTGGTTTCTCCTTGGTTATATAGTAAATGTAGGAAAAATATAACAGTTATATCCCATTTAATCAATAGGAAATATTTTTTTCGCGATTCTTTCCGTTATTCTTCAAAACCGCCTGCGGTATGTTGCTTTGTTGTAAGCCGCATTGTCAAATATGAAGTTGCCATTTTATTGACTCACCGAAAAATTTCAAAAAATATCTTCAAAGTCCAGATTAAATCTCAAAAATCCTTTATATTCTATGCACAGAATGACACTGCTGAATGTCGAGATTTACTGACAGCGATTAATCGGGTGCCGTTCTGCAATTAGGAAGTCCAAAATGAACAAGGAGAATGCAGATGAAAGACTTTTTTCAATTGGCAAGCGACAGATATTCCGTAAGAAAATTCGCGGACAAAGAAGTCGAGCAGGAAAAAATCGACAAGATTATCGAGGCAGGCATAAAGGCACCCACAGCGTGCAATTTGCAGCCGTTTAAAATGTGGGTTGCAAAAAGCGATGAGGCGCGGGATAAGATTCTTCGCGCTATTCCATTCCCATTTGTGCGTTCGGCATCGGTGCTTATCGTCGTTGGAGCAAATCCTGCGGAAAGCTGGGTAAGGAAATTCGACGGCAAAAATTTTGCAGACATTGATGCTTCAATTGTCACTACACATATGATGCTCCAGATTCACGATTTAGGCTTGGGGACAACATGGATAGGACATTTCGATGAGAAAATCCTCAAAGAAGAATTTACGCAGATGAAAGACTGCAACCTGATTGCAATATTGCCCGTCGGTTACATTGCCGATGACTGCGAGTCGTCGGATTGGCATTTTGTACGCAAGGACAATTCGTTTATCGTGAAAGAGCTGTAAATTTTTCCGGGGGTACTATGGATAAAACGATAATCGACGATGCGTTGAGGTTTGTTAAAAATATTTTTAAAGGCGAGAGTAGCGGACACGACTACTTTCACACTTTGCGCGTCTACAATACGGCAACGAAAATCGCAAAACAGGAAAAAGCGGATTTAAAAATCGTTCAGCTTTCTGCACTGTTGCACGACGTGGACGACATCAAGCTGTCGCCCGAAACGCATGAGGGGAAGAAAATAGCCGTTACCTTTTTAAAGGGGCACGGCGTTAC
>JAFLVQ010000090.1 GCA_022508205.1 Spirochaetales bacterium | reverse complement strand
TCAACTTCATTTATTCTTGAAAAATACCGATTACAAAAAATAACAATACATTTAATGTTTAATTTTTTATATAACATTTGAGTTATACCGAAATAGTATGACGTTGCATGAAAACTTAAAATAATTTAACATATAAAAATATTTTTTATGCTTTGATTTATTAACAATAAATTACAAAATATCTAAAAGAATAATATTTTTATATACGTCTGATTTCAGTTTTCATATAATTAATATAAAAATTATATTTTTTGATGATTTGGAGGTAGGTACATTTATGAAAAAAATACATGTCTATCTTTTTGTGATTTTTACTTTTCTTGTCTCTTGTGAAAATCCGTTTGTCGGAGTAGGGAACTCGGTAGATACGGTCGCACCGCAAGTCCGCGGTGTTACTCCTGCAGATTTTACGTATGTACGTGATGATTTTAATCTTATTGTAACGTGTTACGATAATGTGTTGGTAACCAAAGCCAAACTTGAAATCGAAAAGGATAATGTTAACTTCTTCGAGAAAACGGAAAAAGTAAGCCGTGAAAAAAACGACGACGGTAGTCAAACATGGAAAGTCCCCCTAAAGTTGAAAGAAGATTTGAAAATTGGTGAAAAGGAACAATGTGAATTAAAAATTACCGTATATGTGTATGACGAACGGGAGAACTTATCGGAAAACAGCTATAAATCAGTGACAATAATCGTTGATCGCAAGGAATCGGATGCAGATATTTACTCACCTGAATTATTCAAATATACAGAGGAAGAATTTGAAAAGCGACGAGGTGAAGAAATAAATTCGGAAAATTTTACTGTTTTTCAAAACTCGACTTTTTACATCAGCGGCGAATGTAACGATGATTTGTCAATTCAATCGGTAATGTTGACACTGAAAGATGAAAAAGGAGAGATCGTAGAAAAGATCGATATTGATAAAGCAAAAAAGGAAGGCTATGCAAGCGGTTCTTTATACAATTGGAAATTATCTTTATCGGCAATCGGATCTGCGAGTGAACTGGCAATTCCTTTGAACGTCCCTATTGTTACAGACACCTATTTTTATGAAGTTTTTCTGCAAGTAAAAGACGGTGCCGAAAATGTTGCTTTTAAAGAAGAAGAAGGATATGAAGAAACATTGGGAAAAAGTTTTGGCTGGTTTGCGGTGCGTCAAACTGCGGATTATCCGTTTTCCGATTTTTCATCCATTAATGATGAAGTTTCAAATAATTCTGTGCTTACGGGAAAATCTTATGATGATGACGGAATTGCTCTAATTAAGATTTATTGCCAATCTTCGGATTCAAATAATTGGGAGCTGATAAAGTCTTATTCGGCAAACGGGGAGAACGCCGATGAAAGTTTGGGAGGAACGCCTCAAATTTTTACGTGGAATGTACCGACACCGGAAAATTCGACAGCGTCATCTTATCGGCTGAAAGTGGAAGTAACCGACATTCACGGTGTATCGAACATCGACGGGTATGAGAAAAACTACTTGCCTGAAGATAAAATCTTTTGCTCCTTTAAGATTGTGGATCCTACGGCTCCGAGCATTGCCTCTGTGGATTTATCCGATTTCAGAACTGTTGTCGATAAAGACGGGATGCTTACCATAAATGTTAATGCCAGCGATAATTCGGCAGTTAAGAAAATATATGTCGCATGGAAACCGGAACGCACGGATGCAAAGGCTTTGCCTAAATGGGATGAGTTTGCAAGCAAGGCTGTAAATAAGTATACAGATGGAAACGGAATAAAATATTGGAATATTTCACCGACAAAACCTGCACGGGAAGTAAAGGAGAAATTGCAGCTGAATATATACAGCGATTTTGAAGGTGAATATGATAAAAAACTGTTTTATGTGTATGCGGAAGATGACAGCGGAAAATTTACCGTAATAACTTCTCAAATGCCTAAATTTACCGAAATGCCGGAAATTGGGTTTACGTCTCCAACTGAGAATGGTGCAGTAGAAACCACTCATGGCGGACAACAGTTTAATATTACTGCGAAGGTTGTATCGTATGTAAAAGTGAAAAAGATGAAAATTTCAGCTGACAATAATGAATCGCTATCGCAGATTTGGACGGATAATGCCAATACAACTTATGATGAAGAAAATGAATGTTTTGAGTATACGGTTTCATCAAACTGGTGGGGAAACGATGAAGGCGAGGGCAGCCATTCATTGACAGCCGAAGTAACGGATATTTTCGGTAATGTCAATGTCGATACGCTTTCTTTTGAAATTGATAACGGAGTGCCGAGAATTAAAAGTGTATATGCGGACGCTGACCCGGGAAGTTATTGTGCCGGAGCAACAATAGATATTTATGTCGAAATGAAAAAAGAAGTTACAATAGAGGATGCCACAGCAGACAATCTGACGTTGACGTTGAGTAACGGTCAAACTGCATCTTACAACGCCGATTTAACAAACAAGAACAAGAGCGGCGAAGGGATTAGAAAAATTTATTTTACTTATACAGTGGGCGAGAACGATACAGACGGTCCTTTGGATGTAACACATTTAAACTTAAATAATGTAAAAATTTACGATGAAGTAGGAAATATCGAAGATTTAAGAAGTGATACAACACGTGGGGAGGCTATTACAAAAAACATTTCTATTGCTCCTGAAATAAGCCTTGAGAAAAACTTTTCGTCAATGCTGAAAATTGATAATACTCCGCCTAAAATAAAAAGTATAACTTCCACAACTCCAAACGGAAGTTATACTTTTGGTAGCGATCCGATTGAGTTGGTAGTGGAATTTGATGAAGAAGTACAGGTCAAAGGTAAGCCGATTTTGCAGCTGTCAAATAATCAAACAGCGATATATGAAAAAATCGAAAACGGCACAAAACTGTACTTTAAGTATACAGTCAGCAAAGATATAGATATCGACGCGCTGGAATGGCAAGAACTTGCGGGTGATAACGGCACCGGAATTGCAGACTGTGCCAAAAAAGACGGAAATGCGTTTAAGGGCGCAACATACGACAAGGACGGCGTATCACTGGCAAAATCCGGACATGCAATAAAAATCGATAATACTCCGCCGAAAGCTATCGATAGCAAGAGAACATATACTGATAGTGAAGGACTGAAATTTACAGTAATATTTGATGAACCTGTTTTTAAAGTTCCCGGAAAAAAAGCCGTGCTGAAAAGAGACTCCAGCGCAGCTCCTATTGTTTTGTCGGTAGAAAAATATAACGAATATGTTGCGTTAGTGCCCGACATAGCGGAGTACTATGAAAAGGGCGTAAACGGTGCCGACGACAGTTTTAAAGTCGATAATACGACTAAGTATATTTTGAAATATAATTATGACGAAACAAACGGCAATTTGCTTAACCTTTTCCAAGATGAGAAACTGGGCTTTTACACCGAAGAAATTATGATGGAATCGAATTGGGTAACAAGTTCTGATTCATCGATTGTAATTACGATCCCGTCGAGTGCCCTGCTTACGGGGGAAACTTATACTTTGGAAATAGATGACGGATTTGCCGAAGATCAAGTAGGGCTGCGCTATAGCAGTAAATATTCTTTTGGAAGTGAGAAAGCGGGAACAAAAGCTCAGCCGCCGATTATTCGTATAGACAAAAAAACAAGTGCAACCGCAAAAACCACGACAATGAAAATCAACACAATTACCCAGGGAGCACAAATAACATACACTATCAATAGTACGACGGCCACCTCAACAGGTGTAGTTTCTGTTAAACTCGGAACTGAAGATGACAATGGTGCTACTTATACAATAAAGGCGACAGCCAAAGTCAACAATGGAACAGAAAGCGATGCCGGGTATGAAGTTGCATACAAAACCGTAATTTCCACAGAAAAAAATGATAAGGGTAGTAATGATATAATATTCTTCAGAGGCTCGAATGTTGCGATCGGGAATGCAACAGTGCCGAATTTCCCGTTCAGCTGGGATGAAACTAATACTCCTGAAGTTTCGGTGAATGATTATAGTACGCATGAGAAAGAGTTTGCCGCGGCAGGAATGATTAAGGCTACAACGACTTCCCCGTATACTGTTATCTCATGGGGAGTGAATGACCAACTTTATTTCTTTCCGTTAAGTTGCAAAGATGTTAACAATAAAATTGTTTGGGCATGGGAAGCGGGCGGCTCTCTGGGACCTGACTTTGTTGAAGCCGGAGGGAAAAAGTCATTTGACAGAACCGGCAGAAATAAATTTGAAGAAAATTATCATGATAAATACGGCAATAACTATCAATAATGGAGGGAAAGTATGAGAAAAATTGTAATGTTAAATATATTTTTTGTACTGCTTATAGGCTGTTCGTCACCGAATTTACTGGTAGGCGGCGGGCAGTCTCCCGATATGGAAGCACCTAAGCTGACTCTTTCGAGTCCTGCCAATTTTTCGTTTGTTCCGTCAACGTTCTCCATTACGGGTAATGCTACGGACAATGTCGGTGTGAGTGAGGTCGTTATAATTATCTACCGAGACGGCAATGAAGTCGGTTCGCGCAAAGCCTCAATCTCCAAAGATACGTCGTTTATATGTACTATCGATATGACTGAAATTATGGAAGAAAGCGACGTGAGCATAAGCGGTGAATACAGTATTGTTGTAAATGCGTATGACGCGGCGCGCAATACATCTTCAACATCTTCAAAGTCGATTTCGATTACCGTCGATGCAGGAGATGCAGATGTGAATGTGCGAAGTCCGTCACTGTTCCAAGGTGAGTTGGAAACTGTTTTTAACTCGAAAAAGTTTCAGGTGTATTCTGATTTGGATTATTTCCAAAACAAACAATTTGAAATTTCGGGAACGGTAGAAGACGAGTACGGAGTAACTGCACTGACTTTGCAGTTGGAATTTGCCGGAAGCAGCAGCGGAGAGTCTAAAAGCGAAGAATCTGAATTTGAAGAGTCTTTTGAAAAGTCTGAAAAAGAATCGATTGTGTGGGAGTATCGTATTTTCAGGAAGGACGGAGCATATTACTATAATACCGCCGACGGCAAGGAAGAACTTGCGGCTGGTCTGTTCAGCGGGTCATTGAATAATTTTCGCTTTAAAATCGACAGCGACCAAATTCTCATAGACGGTGCCCCGTTGAATTATAATGTCAAATATTATTTCAAAGTTACCGTAACTGCGGAAAAGAAAAATGCCGAGTTTTCTGCTTGTAACGCGGGATATGTATGTATTTATCCGAAGTCCGATGAACCGTGGGTTGTTCCGTTGTTTGTGGACGGTACTTCTTTTTCCGTCGGCAGCAGTATTTTCGGCGAAGCGTACGATGACGACGGTATTTCGGAACAAGGTGTTTTCTATTATATTGCGGGTAAAGATGATCCGCAGCCCGAATTGGAAAAATTCAAAAAGATAGGAAACGGCACAAACAGTAAAAATGTATTGGCATGGAAGATTGATTTATCGAAAGAAATCAGTCAGCACGGAAATTATAAGCTGTGGTACTATGCTGAGGATATAAACGGAGTTTTTCAAAAAGAGAAAAAAGATTCGTTGGAACCGATTGTAAACAGCTTGGGATTCATTGTTCCGGATCTGGGAAGACCGATAAGCGAAGTGGAAATGTTTCAGGGGAAAGTTACTGATGAAACAAAAAAAGTTTCGACGTATCCCGCAGATTCCAACGGTGATTTTCTGCTTGCGGGAAGTGCTTACGATACATCCGAAGTGCAGGCTGTTATTTTTGCCTGGGTACCGAAAGGCAGAACCGTTCCCGATTTGAAAGAAACGGATTGGTCGGACTATATCGATGAAAGTTACGGCAGCGGTAAGTTTTTTAACGGCGTAAAATATTGGCGCATCCCGCTGGGAACACCGAAAGATACCGACGACGAGCGGAAACAGTACGATATTAAACTGCAATTAAATGACAGAACCGATTTTAAATTGGAAGACGGCACGGTTGAATATGACAACAAATCTTTTTATATTTTTACAAAAGGCGCGGATGACGCAAACGGCACTAAAAAATTTGACACGGTCAATTACACCGTTCCGAAAGATTTAATGCCGCCTGAAGTCAGTATTGTTACGCCGGAGAGTGATAAAACGGAAGGACAGACAGCCATGCCTGTTACTTTTGAGATTAAAGCATCTGACAATGAAAGTATCGTAAATGCAGTGCATATCTACACGGAAGGCATGGCTGCCGCAAAGCAGGCTGTACTGCAAAACGACGGTTCATGGGAAGTCGACGTGGGAAGTTTCGATTTTTCCGGAGAAGTAAACGGAACGAAAAAGTTTATCGTGACTGCGACGGATTTATATGGAAATACGAAGCAGTCAATCCGACAACTTTACATCAGCAGTAAATCGATTTCGATAAGTCAAGTAACTTCCGAAATATCTAATACTACTATGAGCAATGGACAAGTTAAAATCGAAGTAATTGCAGATGATGAAATGACAGTAGATATAACGGAAGGGAAACCTCGTTTGAAATTAAATGTCACCAATCCGGATAAAAAAGAAGTATATGCAGACTATGAAAGCTGTTCTGTTCAGGATAAAAAGACGAATCTTTATTTTATTTATGAGATTTCGCAAGGCGACGCCGCTTCTCCGCTGAATGTCGAAGCATTGGAGTTAAACGGCGCAACGATACAAAACGAAGGAAAAAATACTATCAGCGGTACTATTCCCGTGATCGGAGTAAATTCTCTCAGAAGTCGCAACATTACGATTGATACAAGCGCACCGCAAATTTTATCCGTAGCTGTATCGGTTCCGAAAGGTGCTTACGGAGCAAAAAGTAAGATTGACATTAAAATCGGTTTTGACAGGGGACTGAAAACAGAATCGAACGGCAGTTGTACTTTGACTCTCAATACCAAAAGCGGCGGCTACAAGGTTTCGTTTAGTTCATCTGTGATCACGTTAAACGGTAATACGGCTGTTTTCCCTTATGAAGTATCGGACGGTGAAAATGCGGACGTGCTCGATGTAATTACATTTGAAAACAACGGATTGATTGCCGATGAGAACGGAAATAAGCCGACAACAATAGATTGCAGCGGCAGGCTTGCGAAGTTCAGAGAAATAACCATAGATACAGAAGCACCTTACATTGTGTCTTACAGTATAAACGGAAAGGAGAAAAGTTCTACCGAAGAAACTGTTGATACGCCTGTGGATGCAGAAATAGAAATTATATTCAATGAAGAGGTAATGAAAAGCCGCGGCTCGATTTTACTGGAGCGAGTGTATAAATCATACCCTGCCGTAATGACCAATGAAGAAAAAGCAAATTATGAAAGTATCAGAAGTTTCGATTTTAAGAACTATTACGTAAATCGCTGTATCGGTACTGTCGTCGATGAGAAAGGTAATATAGGACCGGACAGAGAAGGCAAATGGGTGCTGAAATATGAGTATGATCACGGAGCTTACGATAAGGCACCCGCTGGTGATGTAGAGGCTTTATGGAATTATTTTGCGGATGTAGGCGCTGCGTCGGATAAATGCCTTGACTACAACACGGTAAGAGTCGACATACAAAGCGGTTTGGTAACGGTAGACGGAAGGAAAGTTTCGATTATACTGGCTGAAAAATTGCCTAAAGGAATTACGTTCAGCATTAAGGTAAAAGGCGTTTTTACGGACAAAGCAAATAATGAAAGCGTAGACAGCGACACGCCTGTATGCCGATTTGAAACGGTGGGTGCTGCGGATCCGGTGATTCGTATCGATAAGGTTTCGGGACTGGAAAATAGAAGAACCAGTCAGCCGACGTCTACCTATTTCAAAATAAGCAGCGAAACGTACGGGGCAACTTATAAGTATGGATACATTAGTACTGCTGATAGCGGAAATATTCCGAAGGATGTTCCTTCCGTGAGTATGTCGTATTCTTCTCAGGTATGGATAGGCGAGGGCAATTACAGTGCGTATATTTACAGGATACATGCGCAAGCAACAAATACTCGTAATAAGTCCAGTATGACAAGTGATATTACAAAAGAGCTTGCGTTCAAGACGGTACTTAAGATTAATTTGCCTGGCGCCACTCATGTAAGAGGTTCCGACAGTACGGGAGGTCCTGCATCAACGACGGAATTTCCGATGACCTGGTATACCAATGAAGATTCGGCGAAAATAAGCGATGGGTATTATGTAAGCTGGCATATTCTGAAACAATTCCAATGGAAAGCGTATGCGCATGGTAGAAAAGACGATGAGGGAAAAGACCTAAACGGCTGGGAGGCTGACCCTAATAATACGATTGAGGCCGGAGCTTCTGATACTTCTAAATCTAACTTTTGATCATAAATTTCTTTAAACGGGAACCGAATTTCGGATTTCCCGTTTTACGCAAAAAGCCCGATTCCGAAAAATCAACGGAATCGGGCTTTTGTTTTTTAAGTACTGCGTCGTTATTTCGTCAATTCTCGAAAATCCCGATTCCCTGCCGTATAATTTTCGGCTGATCTTGAGTCAGGTCTACCACCGTCGAAAGAATTTTAGGCAGTCCGTCGCATGATACATCTTCGATTATTGCATCGACGCCTTGGTTTTCGAGCACGAAAAGTTCATTGCCGTATTCATACAAATTTTCTTCCGCAAAAGCAGCGTCCCACCAATGATTGTTTTCCATTTGCTTGGAAGCCGTAATGGCAAAAACAGGTGCCTGCAATTCTTCCAGTATCGCAATGGGAATCGGGTTTGTCGGAATCCTTACGCCGAGTTCCCTGCGCTTCATTTCGATTTTTTTTTGTGTACTGCGCAATGCGGGAAGCAGAAAAACGAACGGACCGGGACAATAATGTTTCAGAATTTTGAAATTCGCATTGCTGAATTCCACAAACCGATTTATTGTCGAAAGTGACGAGCATACAAGCGTAAACACGAATGT
>JAFLVQ010000009.1:27635-32400 GCA_022508205.1 Spirochaetales bacterium | reverse complement strand
CGAAAAAATTTTTGGCTATGGGACTGCCAGCAGAACAGGTTGCCGATGGAACCGGTTTGTCTATTGAAGAAATAGAAAAGCTGCAATAGCTTCGGCTTGTCCGCAAATCGTTTCCCAATCTACCGCGAGGCTCAGTGTCCTAAGCCCAGTTCTTGCCTCGTGCGGGCTTGCCCCGCAAAATGTAAATGAACTACCGCGAGGCAACGCCTCCCTATCCCCCCAGAAGAATCCCCAATCGCCGAGTTTACTCGGCAAATCATCATTAAACTACCGCGAGGCAATGTACCTAAATCAAAAGTTGTACCTAATCGCCGGGATACCGGCAAATTGCAGAATGAATCACCGCGAGGTCTCCTGCCGACAGACAAATTACCCTGTGACCTCGCGCAAACCAAAGCTAATTATACAGTTTAGAAGTTTTTTTTCTTACCGATAAAAAAAGTGTTTTGATATTTTTTGTAATGAGGCATCGGACAGGTTATGTTTTTGAAAAATCTTACTATTAATGGCTTTAAATCATTTTACGAGCCGTCGGAAATTAAATTTGACAAAGGAATTTCGGCAATTGTCGGACCTAACGGCTGCGGAAAGTCAAATATCGTAGATGCCTTAAAATGGGTTTTGGGAGAACAGAAAAATCGGTCTTTGCGTGCAAATAACATGACAGATGTCATTTTTAAGGGAACAACCGAAAAAAAAGGGCTTGGACGTGCCGAAGTACGCCTTACGCTTGTGAATGAAAATGGACTGCTGCCGCTTGATTTCAATGAGATTGAAGTTGCACGCATCATCTATGCAGACGGAGAAAACGAATATTACATTAATAAGGAAAGAGTTCGTCTTAAAGATATTCATGAGCTTTTTTTTGATACCGGAGTCGGGAAAACGGCATATTCATTTATGGAACAGGGAAAAATCGACATGATTCTTTCCAATAAACCGGAAGACCGCCGTTACATAATCGAAGAAGCCGCCGGCATTACAAAATACAAATCACGAAAAAATGAAGCGGAACTCAATCTTAATCGTGCAAATGAAAATATTATCCGAGCTCAGGATATTTTTTCCGAAGTTTCCAAACAGTACGAGTCGATGAAAAAACAGGCAGACAAAGCTCGGCGTTATATGGAGTTCAAAAATAATGTTCGTGATTTGGAAATCGAACTTGGAATCAACAGGCTTATGCTGCAAAAGAATATAAAGGAGCGTTTTGTCGATAAACAATCGAAATTCGATGAGGAACTGGCGGAAATTCGGCAGGAAATCGATTCTCTTGAAAATGATGTTTCGGAAAAAATGCTTATGGTTAATGAGTTGGAACAGGAAAAAATAGATAAACATCGTGAAATCGAAAGAACCGACGGGGAAATCAAGGCATTAAATGTGAAAAATGCGGCACTGCGTGACAAAGAAGCGGCTATTTCATCTTCACTGAAAACCGATGATGAGAAACTTTATCGACTTGATAAAGCAATTGCGGATACGGACGAAGAACTTGCCGAAGTTGATGACGAACGTTTTGAAACTGTTTCCAAAATCAGCGGCATGGGAAAAGATATTTCTCGCCATAACGAAATAATCGCACAGATTGACATGGATTTGAAAAAGAGTGACGCACAAATCGAAACTTTGCATGACTTGGTTGTCGATTTGGCGGCGCAGCAGGCGGGAATGAGTGGTCATTTAAAGGAAATTACCGATGCTCTGATTGTTAAAATAGAAGAGTCGCTGAATGTCTTTGATATGAATTCTCACATGATAATGGCACTTAAAGAAAGTGTCGGCAATGATATTCCGAGAGTGCGCGAAGAATTCAGAATGCGTCGTTTGTTTTTGGAAGATGTTTTGAAGATTCGCAATATTCCGTCGGACAGCAGTGCGTTTTTTCAGCAGCTGGAAGATTTCGGAAGGCATCTGCAGGAACTGGAAGATAAACTCGACATTGCAGGCGATCATGTACATAAATACGTTAAAGCTACGGAAATTTTCATGAACGATATTTTCAACCCGGAAGGAATTATTCAGAAAAAGCGCAAGATCGAACATGAAATAGCAGAGTTTGATATACGTATATGTAATTGCAGAACAGAGATAGAAGGACTGGAAAAAAATCGTAAGACTAAAGAAGAGCAGAAAGAAAAATACAGAAAACTTATCGAAGAAGCAAAAGTTATATATTCGACACTGCTTGAAAAACAGAAGTCCTTCGACAGCGGAATTCAGCGTATTACAAAAATAAAGAATGAATATATTGCCCAAAAATCGGAAATCGAACGCATGATAAAATTGCGGAATGAAGAACTTGAAGATGTTCGGTGCGAGATCGACGAAATTGACGTGCAGCTGCGCAAAGAGCGCGACAATAAAAAAAAGATTGAGGAAAGAATCGGTGAATTGGAAAATCTGATTCAGTCGGGAAGTGAAAAGATGTTGCAGCAGCAGCAGAAAATACGTTTGATTAATGAATCATTTTTTAAGAAGAAAACGGAAATCGAGGAGCTGAAACTGAAACTTGCCGAAGTTGATACTACGATTAATGAGATTTATCATAATGCATACGAAAATCTTTCCGTTAATTTAAAAGAGTACGAAGATTCCGAAAAGTACAATACGGGACGTGAAGCATCTGCTATCAGAGAGTCGCTTTCCGATATAAAAAACAGCATGATGTCACTGGGACAAGTAAATATGGCCGCAATGCAGGAATGCGAGTCGCTTAAAGAACGCTATGATTTGCTTATGTCGCAGCTGGATGATCTGCAAAAGGGAAAGGAAGATTTAGTCGCTATAATTAACGAGCTTAACGGAAAGTCGCAGGATATGTTTGAAAAAACGTATGTGGAAATCAGAAAGAATTTCCAAATGATTTTTTCAAAATTGTTTAATGGCGGGAAGGCCGATATTTTGCTGACAAATCCCGAAAATTTTCTGGAAACGGGAATTGACGTGGAAGTTCAGCCGCCGGGGCAAACAAGAAAAAGCATAACGCTTCTTTCCGGAGGACAGCGGACAATGACGGCAATTGCGCTTATGTTTGCTACTTTTATGGTAAAACCGTCGCCGTTTTGTTTGTTGGATGAAATTGATGCTGCGTTGGATGAGGCCAATATTGCTCGTTTTATCGAACTTGTTCGGGATTTCAAAGACCAAAGCCAATTTGTAATGATTACGCATAATAAAAAAACGATGTCGGCGGCGAATGTAATGTATGGTGTAACTCAAGAAACTATGGGGGTATCGAAAATTGTCTCTGCAAAATTTATTGAAAAAATTCTCTGAATCATGGAATCACGGTAAAGCAAAAATTTCGGCTGTGAAAGCGGGAGCTTTCCCAAAAAATAAGAATAATTCTTTTGTTTACCGCAATAAGCGTGAAATTGTAATTATTTTTGCGTCTGTCGTAATTGTGATGTTTTGTGCGGCATCAATAACTTATCATGTCGTGAAACGCAATCAACGGAGAGAACAGTTTGCAGTTGTTGAAAAAACGCTTGAAAATAAAAATGAAAATTCGGAAAAAAAGTCTGCGGCAAATACTGCGGATAAAAAGAAAAAGCGCAAAACATCGCCGGCTCGTGAAACAAAAGCCGGAATTTTAAATGATGAAGTGCTGCTTTTGCTTAATGGTTCGATCGCGTATCCTGTATCGAATAATGAACAGTTTTCTGCGAATTATATCGAAATGTACCCTTTAAATAATTATAACCTTGCCGATACTAATCTTATCATTGACGAGTATGACAAAATTATTGAGCAGTCAATTAAGGACAGTTGTACTTTTAACTTTGAACGCAGGAGAAAATAGTGAAAAGATTAGGCGGGATAATCACTGTTTTACTTGTCGTTCTTTGCTTGGGAACAGTGATTTCCTGTGCCGGAACAAAGGACGCAGTAGTAAAGGACTCAAAAAAAAGAAACACATCGAATACCGAAGAAAATGGACAGTCGCTGTCGGAACCGATTTTGGATTCGGATTCTTCCGATGATGCGGTGAGAGCCGACGGATTGTCGCAGAAAGCCGATTTTCCGGCGGAATCGTTTTTGGTTGAGGACAGCTTTGCGGATAAAATGCTTGCCATTCCGAATAAGTTGCAAATTGAAAAAAAGGAAGCTGCACTTAAAAAAGAAGTTGTGCGTAATAAAAAAGCAGACAAGCAATTTTCCGATGTACCGAAAAATACGGCTTTTGCCTTAAATGAAAATAATTCAAACAAAGGCAGCGTTCTTTTTACATTGAAAAGAGCTGAAGAAGTAAAAGAAGCAGATACATTATCGTCAATCGACGAATCGGCTCCGAACGCAAGTATTGCAAAAACAGAACGTCCGACAATGTCTGTTTTGCAGGAACGTCTGATCGATTATAAAAAAAATGATAAAAAGCAAGCCGCAAAGGCTGACACTGCGAAAACTGATTCACCAAAGGCTGCTGTTGCAAAGACTGACTCACCAAAGGCTGCTGTTGCAAAAGCTGATGCTGTAAAAGCGGATTCACCAAAAACTGCTGTTGCCAAAGCTGACACTGCGAAAATTGATTCACCAAAGGCTGATGTCGCAAAAGCTGACGCTGCGAAAACAGATTCACCAAAGGCTGCTGTTGCAAAGACTGACACTGCGAAAACTGATTCACCAAAGGCTGCTGTTGCAAAGACTGACGCTGCGAAAATTGATTCACCAAAGGCTGCTGTTGCGAAAATTGACGCTGCGAAAACAGATTCACCAAAGGCTGATGTCGCAAAAGCCGATACTGCGAAAACTGATTCACCAA
>JAFLVQ010000009.1:0-27535 GCA_022508205.1 Spirochaetales bacterium | reverse complement strand
AGGCTGCTGTTGCAAAAGCCGATACTGCGAAGGCAGATTCACCAAAGGCTGCTGTCGCAAAAGCTGACGCTGCGAAAACTGACTCACCAAAGGCTGCTGTTGCAAAAGTTGACGCTGCGAAAATTGATTCACCAAAGGTTGATGTTGCAAAGACTGACGCTGCGAAAACTGATTCACCAAAAGCAGCTGTCGCAAAAGCTGACGCTGCGAAAGTTAAACCGGTTGTCGCAATTCCAAAGAAATCTTCCAAAGATTATGAAAGTAAACTCATTGTTTTGCCTGCAATTTCGGTTTTGCCGATGAAACCGGAAGTTATGATTCAGAAAAAAACTTATTTGACGCAGATAATTGCGCTGCCTGAAATTGCGGAAGAAGTCGGTGAAAACACAGTTCAAGCTGACGAAAGCATATCTTCACCGAAGGCTTTGGAAATATCATTGGGAAACTCGGTAAATGCTTTCGGACTGCCGGAAAATTTTGTTTCTCCGTATGCGGTTGCTGATATAGGTAAAATCGCTGACAATAAAGATAACTCCGTTGCTGAGCAGACAAAAGTTATGCCGAATACAAAAAAACAACGTGATATTTTGCCGCCGGCTGCTTCCGTTCCGGAAATTGCATTTGCTGAGAAAAATCAAGATGAACAAAATGCGGTATTAACGGAAATTCTTTCTGCCAATAAAATAAAAACATCGGTAGTTATTGAAGAAGATGCTGTCAAAAATAAAAATGCTCCGATTGTTTATTCGCAGGTGCATGAACCCGAAGAACTGGAAGATGTGGCTGATTTTGAAATGAAGCCGGATTTTATATATCCCGACGAAAAAATATCCGCATTGGAAAATCAGGAGACGATTATCAGAATGCAGGGAACCGGATGGCGGATTGATGCAATGAACAATTATTCGATGAAATTGATTGACCGCAGAAACGATAAAAACGAAAGCACAACTTTCAGAATCAAAAACGGTAATGCAGGAACCGAGCAGATTACGTTTACGCGTTATAATGAGGCGGAAAATCGACAGGAAACGCAAGTTTATTTTGTGGATATAAAACCGGTGCTGCCGCGCGACGAAAATAATACGGAAGCTGCTCCTAAGACGGAAAAATCAAGAGCCGATGATGACTACCGAAAAACTTTGGCGGATCGTTTGTATGCGGACGAAAATTATGCACAGGCATCCGTGTATTATAAAAAGCTGATCGATGAAAATATTTCGGATAATGAATTGTTGTATAAAGCGGCGCATTCAATGAAAGCAATCGGAAATATCGATTCGGCGGCAGAATATTATCAGAGAAATTTGGCGGAAGAGGGAAATCCTTTTTATGATGATGCTATTATCGAATATATTCAGTTATTAAAGGAACAAAAAGAATTCGATAAGGCAATAAACGAGGTCTACGAACGCGGATTATCGAAAAGCGTAAGTGAAAACTGTACCCAAAAATTATATGGGATACTGGGAGATTTGTTTTTCAATGTGAAAAATTATACCGAAGCGGTACGAACTTACAAAACTGTTCTGAGTTTGTATCCTTCGGGCAGCGGCGATGATAAAGCACTGTTTTATCTGGCATACGCACTGGAATTACAGGAAAATCCGGAGTTTAAGGAAGCACAGCGTTTTTATCGGGAACTTTTGGATGTTTACCCTGAATCGCAGTATGTAAATTTAAGCCGTTCGCGTATGGGGTTTATAGACCGGCATTATATAAAAGTTAATTAATCAACTTTTGATTAGTCACTGCTGATTGCCCGGTTATTTTCCGGGCGGTTTTTTTATATGCGAGCAGTGCGGTATTGCCGCAGGTCTTTTGCTTGTTCTGTACTTGACAAAAAGCAATGTAAAATTTAAAAGGTGTGCCATTACTATAAAGTAAATAAGCTGAAGCGGAAAAATTTGTAATTAATTCAACTTCTTCTTAAAAATAAAAAAGAGTGAGGTTCTGTTTTGAAATCTAAACTTTTCTTTTGTTTTCTGTTCTGTTTTTCTCTTGCTGTGCTAAGCGCAGAGGAGCAGTTATTAGGAGCCAAAGATCTTCTGGCATCCATATCCGAAACGTATAAGGCCACAATAAAGGATTACGAAGCTAAAATTACATGGATACAGGATAAAGATGTGCAAACCGGTAATTTATGGTTTAAGAATCCGCAGAAACTGCGAATAGACTTCACCGAACCTAAAGGACAGGTGTTGTGTACCAATGGTTATGAATTTTGGGTTTATATTGACAACATGAATGTTACTCTGCATCAAGATATTTTGGCTAAGGCAAAGGAAAAAGACGAAAACGGCAAACTTATTGTCAAAGAGCAAAATGTTCTTTTGCAGGCTATGGGATTCGATAAGTTTTTGAAAGATTATGCGATAGAATATCAGGATGCAAAAACAGTGCAGGAATATACCGACAAAAACGGTAATACAACCGGTGTTTATAAGTTTAAGCTCATTCGCTGGCGTTCAAGTCAAAATGGTTTTAATATGATTTATTTGGCAGTAGAGCCTAATGGTTTGATTCGCAGGGTGGAAGGAATTACGGCTGCATATAAGAAAATAACTTTTGAATTGGACGATTACAAAGTAAATCCCGGAATTGCCGATTTGAAGTTTGAATACGAACCGCCGGCACATGCAAATACAGTTAATAATTTTATATCAAATCAAGGGGACTGACAGATGGAACCATTGGGTTTATATTTGAAGCAGGTCAGAGAAGGCAAAAAGCTGACTATCGATAAAGTAATCGAAGATACTTTTATTATGAAAAAATTTATTTTAGCTATAGAAGACGATGATTTTTCTTCATTTCCGGGGGAGGCCTATCTGAAAGGTTTTCTGCGAAATTACGGTGAATATTTGGGACTTGATCCGGCCGATCTGATTTCACGTTATGAAAGAATCAAAATGTCGGAAACTCCGTCGCCGACGGAATTGCTGATTCCGAAGCCGAAAGCCTTTTTTTCGAGAGTACTTGTTGTTATTTTGATTGTGCTACTTGTCATTGCGCTGCTTGCAGGTGTGGGTGCCGCCGTTATTATGATGAATCATACAGCCGCTGAATCATCGCCTAAAACCATTGCCGATGTAAAAAGCGAAAAAGAAAAGGCGCGCACCGAAAAGAAAAAGAATTTGCTTATTAAGGAAAAGAAGAGAGATAGTTCATCGGCAGAGGACAAGTCGAAGGTTTTCACCTTTGAAACGGAAGCAGATAATTTTACAGTGAAAAAAGGTGAGAAGATCAGCTTTACACTTGATGATAAAACATATTCAATCTGGGTGTCGGAGCTTGAACCTACGGTTATTCTTGAAAGCTCAGCTGGAGGGCAGTTGTTTCTTATTGCCAATGGTTTTACAAATAAGTTTGATGTCAACGGCGACAAAAAGGAAGATTTGGAAGTTGTTCTGAATTATTGGACGGATAAAAATGCGACTATCGGATTAAAACGAATTGCCAATTCTCTTTGGAGCGACAGCAACATCGACAGTGAATTTTTCCTTCCTGATACAATTGAGATTATAGGAGAAAGTACGGATAAATCAGAAATCGTTGCGATGATTTCTTTGTCCGAAATGTCATATCTGAAATACCAAATAGATAATAATTCCGAGATTGAGAATACGTTTAATGCCGGAGCTGTTTTGGAATTGAAAGCAAAAGACCGCATTATTTTGTGGATGGCGAATTCCGGTGTTGTGAGTGCCGATTTTCCCGCGTACAATAAACGAGTTGTTTTTGGCGAAAAAGGCAAAGTCGATGTAAAGATTATTGCTTGGACTAAAAACAACGGAAATTATTCTTTACAAATGAGTTCTTTAAACTGATTGCTTATGGCGGAAAAAACAGTTTATATCGAGTCTTTGGGGTGCGCAAAGAATCAAGTCGATTCTGAAAAAATGGCTGCTCTTTTGGAGCAAAACGGCTGGATTGTAACAGATAATTCCGAAGATGCGGTTTGTATTATCGTAAATACATGCGGTTTTATTCAAAGCGCAAAAGAAGAAGCGATTCAGGTTCTTTTTGAAGCAATAAAGCAGAAGAAAAACGGTAAATGCCGTTTGGTTGTGGCCGCCGGTTGTTTTGCGCAGCGGTATCATGATGCATTGAAAACCGAATTTGCCGACGATGAAATTGACGTGATTTTCGGGACGGGTGATATTTCAAAAATCGCAGATACGGTAGAAGATGCTTTTGTCAATAGGCGGCCGCTGAACCGTATTGTAATCCCGCAGGTAGCAGAAGATAATTTTTTTAAACGCAAAGTTTCCGGTTTCCCCGGTTCGGCATATTTACGTATCAGTGACGGCTGTTCCAACCATTGTACATACTGTGCTATACCTTTGATAAGGGGCGAACTTCACTCCAGAAAAACAGAAGCAATTTTGAAAGAGTTGGATTTGCTGCTGCCCGGAACATTAAAAGAACTGAATATAATCAGTCAGGATACGACAAATTACGGAATGGATATTTACGGTGAGCGTAAACTTGCGGATTTGCTGGAAGCCATAGATGAAAAGCTGTCCGATGAAACGAGGATGCGTTTATTGTATATGCACCCTGATCATATTACGGATGAGCTGCTTGACCGAATGGCAAAATTGCGCCGTTTTGTACCTTATTTCGATTTGCCGTTTCAATCGGCAAGTAAATATATTTTAAGCCGAATGGGGCGCAGGGGCGATTTGGAAACTTATCTGGAATTAATAGAACGTATTCGTCAACGTTTCCCGAATGCGGTGATTCGTTCCACATTTATAGCAGGATTCCCCGGTGAAACAGCCGAAGATGCCGAAAAGTCTTTGGAATTTATCAGACGCGCCGGAATGGAATGGGTGGGGGCTTTCGTTTACTCTCCGGAAGAAGATACGCCGGCTTATGCTTTTCCCAACCGAGTAAAGAAAAGTGTAGCTGAAAAACGGCTTGATATGCTTATGAATGTTTCGGAAGCTGCTGCTTTGCCCAGACTCGAAAGGTTTGTCGGTGAGAAAGTGCAGGTTCTTATTGAAGAACGTATCGATGAAGACCTTTGCATCGGACGTTTTTGGGGACAGGCTCCCGATGTCGATGGTTTGACTGTGGTCGAAAGTTCCGATGCGGTTCCCGGCGAAACGGTCGATGTGGAAATCCTGAAATTAAACGGGAAAGATTTTTACGGAATACAAACAGTAAATGGTTGACTATTGATTTGCCCGGAGGAAAAATGAGTGACTTTATGATAGGACTTAATCCTCGTCAGCTCGATGCGGTTTTAAGTGAGTCTAAACATCTTCTTATTTTAGCCGGTGCCGGTTCCGGGAAAACAAAAACTATTACTACACGCATTGCGCATTTGCTCCAAAATGAAAATGTTCATCCCGGGCAGATTCTTGCGCTTACTTTTACAAACAAAGCAGCTCGTGAAATGAAAGAGCGCGTTTTTTCATTTGCGGGCAATCATCCCGGACTTGTACTGAAGACATTTCATTCTTTTGGTGCAATGTTTCTGCGTCGTCATGCGGAATGTGCCGACCGTAAAGATAACTTTGTAATTTATGATGACCATGATTCCAATCATCTGCTGGATTTAACAGCTGCAAAATTCAATGTACAAAAAAGTGACTTGAAAGCAGTGAAAAAGTGGGTAAAACGTTACAAACAAACTTTGGAAGCTGAAAGCGAGCTTCCCGAAGAGCCTAAATTTCTTGATGTTTACAATGAGTACAATAAATCACTGATTAACTATAATGCATTTGATTTTGAAGATTTGATTTTGCAGTGTGTGCGAATTTTGGAGAATAATGAGAAGCTGTTGAATTATTATCGCAATCGATATTTGCATGTACTTGTAGATGAGTACCAAGATACGAATATATCGCAGGAGTGTTTTTTGTCGTTGCTATGCGGTAAAGACACTTCTTTGGTTGTCGTCGGTGATGAAGATCAGTCGATTTATCGGTTTCGCGGAGCCGATGTAGAACAGATTCTTAATTTTCCCGAAAAATATCCCGATACGCAGATTGTGCGGCTGGAAGAAAATTATCGGTCGACTGCAAATATTTTAAATGCTGCCAATGCGGTTATTTCCAACAACACGTTGCGGCTTGGCAAAACACTTTTTTCGACAAAGGGCGATGGTTCCAAAGTCCGTATAGTAAAAAATGATGATGAAAATGAAGAGGGCGATTACATTGTCAAAGAAATAAAGTCATGCGGTTACATTTATAAAGAAACGGCAGTGCTTGTGCGGATAAATGCGCAAACCCGCGCAGTGGAAGAAAGTTTGCGGCGCGGCAGAATTCCGTATGTCGTAATAGGAAGTTTGAGTTTTTATGAACGTGAAGAGGTAAAAGATGTTCTTTTGCTGCTGCGCTGGTTTTCTAATACGTTTGATGCGTTGGCGTTTTCGCGTTTTGTAAATAAACCGGCGCGGGGCATCGGCAGAAAATCACTTGATACTTTTTTAAATTTCGCGGATCGTCAATATGCCGGCGATATTTACAAGGCACTGAATAATGTGGCTCTTAGCGGTTTGAAAGGCAAAACCCTTGCTGTATTTCAAGATTTGGCTGCGATATTTCTCGACTTTGATAAGCAATTTTCTTCCGGTAAAGTACAGGAGGTTTTTTCCGGGTATATAGATAAGCTGGGGATTATCGAATATTATTTGAATATCGATAAATGCGACGGAACTGACAGAGTTGATAATATAAAAGAATTCGTCAATGGACTTGCAGAAGTTCAGCCGGGGTTGGAGAATATAACAGCATTTCTTGAGGAAAACGCGCTGATAAGCCAGAGTGATAAAATTGATGATGAAGATTCGGTGAAGATAATGACCGTTCATCACGCGAAAGGATTGGAATTTGAAAATGTTTTTATTTCCGGGTTGGAACAGGATCTTTTTCCGCATGCTACATCCGTAATGGAATATTTTGATGATGAGGAAGAACGGCGCCTGTTTTATGTAGCGATTACCAGAGCGAAGAAAGAACTTTATCTGTGTTACACGAAGTCTCGTTTTCTGCATGGACATCGCTGTACGAATCCGCCGTCGTCGTTTTTGGCGGAAATTCCGGATGAATTATCAGAGTTGATAAAAAGCGATAAAAATGATACTACATCTGGATTTTTTCCCGAATTCACAGCGGGTAAAATGGTACGTCACCGTGACTATGGCTGCGGGAAAATTCTGAATGTAAGAACTGTCGGAAAATATTGCCTTGCGACTGTAGATTTTTTTGATTATTCGCAGGCGGAAGTAATTTTGAATTATGAAGTAAAGAAAATGGAGTTTATCGATGATTAATAAAGAAACAATCGAACGCATTTGCGATATGGCAAGACTTGAAATTAATGAAAGCGATAAGGAAAAATTTGTCGGGCAGATGAATGACATTTTAGGGTACGTAGAGTCGGTTGCCAAGCTCGATACGAGTTCGGTAGGCAGCAGAGAAAGTGTTTTTGATGAAAAAAATGTGATTGATGAAGATGAAATTGCTCAGGGATTGTCCGCGAGTCAGCTCAGAAAATACACAAAGAATTATCTTGACGGTTATTATGCCGTACCGAAAATTCTGAATAAAGGCTGAAACTTTGCTATGGAAGATTTAATTACTCAAATAATAACGCAAATCGGTGAGAATCCGCAGCGGGAAGGTCTTTTGAAAACACCTAAACGCGCGGCTGAGGCATTGAGATTCCTTACTAAAGGGTATGATGAAAAACTTGAAGATATAATCAACGGTGCCGTTTTTCATGCAGAAGACAATGAAATGATAGTTATCCGTGATATAGAATTTTATTCATTGTGCGAACATCACATGCTGCCGTTTTACGGGAAATGTCACATCGGCTATATTCCCGATAAATCTATTTTGGGACTTTCCAAGTTTGCACGTATTACAGATCATTTTGCGCGCAGATTGCAGGTACAGGAGCGTCTTACTACTCAGATTGCGGATGCGATACAGAAAATTCTTCATCCGCTTGGTGTCGCGGTGACAATCGAAGCATCACACCTTTGCATGATGATGCGCGGAGTGCAGAAACAAAACAGCTTTACGGTTACAAACTCGCTGCGCGGAGTATTTAAATCCGATGTCAGAACACGAAATGAGTTTTTGCGGCTGATACGCTGATTTTTCTATATCAGAATTAATACTAAAAGCGGTATTGTGAAAACCGATAACATTGTTGAAAGAAATACAGACTGTGCGGCAGTTTCATAATTGCCGCCGTACGCCTGCGCCAATATCGGAGTACTTGCAGCTGCCGGCATTCCGCAAATCAAAACTATTACACCGAGAAACATTTTGTTATCGATAAAGCTGCGTAATATCAGCCATAAAATATATGGAAGAATCAGCAGACGCAAAGCGGTCAAAATATAAAGCCGCCAGTTTGTAAATGCTTTTGTAAGACTGTTTTGTGCCAGTATTGCTCCGATAACAAACATTGACATGGGAATTGTGACATTTCCGAGCAGATCAAGCGGTTCTTTTATTACTTGCGGCAGACGAATATTCAGTATAAAAAAAGCGAATCCGATTAAAACTGCGACGACACCCGGATTTAAAATCTGTTTAATTGAAATACGGTAGCCGCTGCCGATTTCGGCTGTTCGTGAAAAACTTCTATCCTGCATTAAAAGAATTACGCCTAAGGTGAACGACAGAAAATTAAACGGCAAATTGTAAATTGCCGCGTAAAACAATGCCGATTCGCCGAAAACCGATTTCACAACCGGAAAGCCCATAAATCCGACATTGGAAAATATTGTTACGAATTGGAAAACGCCTTTTTCTCCGTTCTGCGGTTTTAAAAATATCGGAATTACCAGCGCAATAAGAAATGACGCCGCGTATACGCACATTGAAATCCCCAAAAGCCGAATGCTTTCGGCTAAAAGCGATGCGTTATAACTCATCTGCATGGAAACGATAGTCAATGCCGGAAGCGTAATTTTCAGAATTATATTATTCAAGCCACGAGTGGTGTTGTTGTCGAAAATGTTCAGTCGCCGTGCCGCAAAACCGGCAAGCAGTAGTAAAAACAAAATAAATACTTTTTCAAGAACGACAGACGGATTCATAATCGTTTTCCTTTAAGTCCAAGTAATTCTACAGAGGAATAAATTCCGGCTTCCTGTTTTTGAAAACGCAATATGCATTAAAATTTGTTTTTTGTAAATATTGTGCCGCTATTTCAAAATCGGCGGCAATATCATTTGCCTTATGAGCGTCACTTCCTATAGTAATGAGCTTTCCGCCGAGTTCTTTGTAACGCATAAGAATTTCAAGCGACGGATGAATACTATTCAGTCCATACCGAATCCCGGCAGTATTGATTTCCAGAGCTTTATCTTTGCGTATCAATGTGAGCAGTATTTCATCGATTATATCCGCAAATTGTGTGTATTTCAGCAGTTTGTCTTCAACATTTTTTGCAGGATAATATCTTTCGATAAAATCAAGATGTGCCGCTGTGTCGTAATTATCGGTCATTGAAAGATTTGCAAGAACATCTTCCAGATATTTGCGGTATGCTTCTTTCTGCGTTTTGTCTTTGAAGAAACTGTAAGGTGCCAGAACTTGACCGCACACACAATGCGTACTTGCTATAATAAAATCAGGCTTGAGAGAATCGGTAAAATCTTTTGTCTTATTGAGAAGCGCATTGTCAGGCTGCAATCCTGTTTCTATTCCGATTAAAATATGCAGCATATTTTTTGTTTCCGACTGTACTTTTTCTATTGCACTGCGATATTCATCTGCATTCAGCTGTTTGAAAATTTCGGCTTTTCCTGTTTGAGGATTCGGGCAGACAGGGTAGTCAAAATCCAAATGGTCGGTGAAAGTTATTATTTTCAACCCTTTTTTAATTGCAGATAATGCCATTTCGGTCATTGAATTTTTTCCGTCGGAAGAAAAATCCGAATGTAAATGAGTATCGGCGATTATTTTCATCTGTCGAATTACCTGCAATAACGTTTTTTCAAGTCTGAAATCAGCGGTTGGGAACTTAAAACTTTGCCAGTGACTTTTTTTGCCAGTTCTTCCGTACAAAGACTGTTTCCGTGTATATAGAAATTTTCCCGCAGCCAGTTTTTTATTGCCGGAATGCTGTTTTTATCAAATGTTTTCGAGAATATATCGGTGTCATCATTTAATTTCTCGGCTATTTGTGCGGCAATCAGATTTCCGATTGTGTATGTAGGAAAATAACCGAAGAGCCCGCTTGACCAGTGGACATCTTGAAGATAACCTTCTTTTTTATTTTGCGGTGTCTTATTGAATAGAAGCTCGAATTCGTGATTCCAAGCTTCATTTAAATCTTTAACCTGCAATTTTCCGCTGATTAAGCTGTATTCAAGTTTCGTCCGCAAAGCAATGTGAAGATTGTAGTAAAGTTCGTCCGAGTCTACTCGAATCGGAGTGTATGAAATACTGTTTACACATTGCGTAAAAGTTTCTGATTTAATGTTTTCGGGAAGAACGACAGCTTGCAGCTGCGGAAAAATATATTCACAAAAAGCTTTGCTTCTCCCTACGATATTTTCAAAGAAACGAGACTGGGATTCATGCTGTGCAAGCGAAACTATGGAGGCGCACGGTGAATCGCCGAAGATGCTTTGAGTTTCCAGTTCGTAAATCGCGTGGCCGCCTTCATGCAAAGTACTGAACATTGACGAAGTAAAGTTATTTTCATTATAATTTGTCGTGATTCTAACATCGCCTAACCCCAATGTCGCAGTAAACGGATGAGTTGAAACATCAAGACGTGAACGGTTAGGATCAAGTCCCAATTCTTTGATAATTATACGGCAGATTTTTTCCTGCGTTGTTTTATCTGCAAAAAAATAAAGTTCGCCGGAATCTTCTTTTGCATTATGTATGAGTTCCTGCAGCTGCGGAACAAGTGTATCGAAAAGATTTTCCACAAACGAATAACACAAATTTTCGTCGTAATCATCAAGCAGCGCATCATAAGGTGTTTCATTAAAACCTTTGCAGTCGCAGTATTCACGCTCCAACTGGATAATTTGTTCCAATACACGAATGAATTGAGAATCATCGCCCGACTTTTTCGCATCTTCCCAAATTCCTCCGGCCTTTGCAGAAAGTCGCGCCTGTTCTTCACGCAGTTTCTGCGGAATTTTTTGCTCAAGTTCGACAATTCGTTTGATATGCGCGATTTCATTATTCAGCAAATTATTATCTGTGGGAATAAATGACATAATGCTGTCTGTAAAATCGCGATTTGTCAGTTTCTCATGAACGACTCCGGCAAGCCATGCCGCTTGTTCCGCACGGTAAGCATAACCGCCGGACGGAAGATTAACTTCACTGTCCCAATCGAGAATTTGTTCGATGAATTGTATCATCAAAATGTTTTTGTAGTGTTCCAAAATTTTTTTTGTTGAGTTCATAATTTTCCTTTAAGTCAGTAAGCACCACGTTCCCGTCTGTTTTTGGTGTAGAAATTAAAATTCTTTTGCAGTTCAATTCCGCCTTTGTATTTTTTCAAATCCCCATGCAGCGAAGATTTCAGCACTATGAAAGTTTCTTCGACATCGGAATTGTAGCTGCCTTTCAGTTTTCCGTCTTCTACCAAAATAAAATAACTATTCAAAAAAAGAATCAGCGAGCTTATAACTTGAACTGAGCCGATTTTCAACTGGTCGTAAATGTAAGGAGCAAAAGCGGGAGAAATCATTTTATAACTTCTGAAAAGTTTATCTTCATTTGTTCCGAGGCATTTTTTGAATCCGTCCAATATAGTGGCTAAAACCGTATAATTTGATACGACCTTATAATTTGCAATATTCAATACAACATCGAGAAAATAATTTTTATCGGAAAAATTTGTGTGAAGAAGATATAAACTTTCTGCTGCATTGTTGATTGAGTAATAATTTTTTGAAATTATTATGTAATTAAGCAATTCCGCCGCCTCTTTTTCACAGCCGGAAATATCTTTTTTGCGCAGCTGCTTGATTATTTCGGTATCCATTCGTTCAAGTCCTTGCACTCTGTTTGAATCGATTAAAGATTTTCGAGCGGCACTCATGCTTTTGAGCCATATTGAAGTCTTGTTGTTCTTTTGTGAATTCTCGTCTCCGAACAAAACTACACTGGATAGAAACAGTACAAATATAGCTAAGTTCAGCTTTTTCATTTTACAAACTCCGTTTTATCAGTTGGTTGAATGCAGTATGCGACCTGAAAATATGCAGCTGCATGTTATTCTGAAAATCGGCATATCCATCAAAAAAAGGAAATTTTTATATTATGAAAAAGTAAGAAATTACATAATTTCGGGACAATGATTTTTTCCAGCTAAATAAACTTGCTAACAATTAAATTTTGTGTTAGCTTGCCAAAAGTTTTTAGGAGTCAACCAACCTGAAAGCTATGTGAAATTCCGGTAATCCCGTTACATTTTATTGGATTTTCAAAAATGACAGGAGTTAAAATGAATCAGTTTAAAACTTATAATGTTACAAAAAAAGATATTCAGAAAAAATGGTATCTGATTGATGCAGCCGGGCTTCCTATGGGACGCGTTGCCGAAAGAGCTGCTTATATTTTAAGAGGAAAACATAAGGCTATTTACTCACCTCATCTTGATACAGGTGATAATGTTATTATCATCAATGCGGAAAAAGCTGTAATGACAGGAAACAAAGGTTCAAACAAAATGTATTACAGACATTCTGGATATCCGGGCGGAATTACGGAAAATTCTTATGATAAAGTAATGGAAAAGAAACCTACTTTTCCAATGGAACAGGCAATTAAAGGAATGCTTCCTCATGGACCTTTAGGACGTGAATTGTTTAGAAATGTAAGAGTTTATGCAGGTGCTGATTATAAACAAGTTTCTCAGAAACCTGAAAAATTGGAAATCAAATAGAAAGGAGACATGAATGGGTATTGCAAAAAAAATCGGTAATAAATATTTTGCTACAGGCAGAAGGAAAACTTCGGTGGCTAGAGCTGTAGTAGTAAAAGGTAAGGGCGAAATTACAGTAAACGGAAAAACATTAGCTGATTTTTTCCCTGTTGGAACTTACGATATGATTGTAAAACAACCTTTGGTTGTAACAAACAGTTTGAATCAATATGATATTTCCATAAATGTTTACGGCGGTGGGCTAAGCGGACAAGCCGGTGCCATTCGTCATGCAATTGCAAGAGCGTTGGATTTAATCGACACTGCAAACAACCACAAACCGTTGAAAAGTTTAAAACTTTTAACTCGTGACCCAAGAATGGTAGAAAGAAAGAAATTCGGTCAGAAGAAAGCAAGAAAGAAATTCCAGTTCTCAAAGAGATAATTATTTGTTTTTGTTGTATCAAAAGCGGCGGTCTATTTCACGATGCCGCTTTTTTTATTTTGTGCTGATAAAAAAAATGCCGCACTTGCAGTACGGCATTTTAAAAACTAACAAATATTGTATAAGAATTTATCTTGCGTATTCTATAAATCTGTTTTCCCTTATCGCGGTAACTTTTATTTTTCCGGGATAACGGAGCTCAGCTTCGATTTTTCTTGCAATATCCTTTGCAATTTCCGCAGCTGTTTTTTCATCAGTTTTTACATTGTTCAAAACAACTCTGACTTCACGTCCGGCCTGAATTGCATAAGCCTTTTCGACACCTTCAAAGCTTTCTGCCAATCTTTCCAAACTTTCCAGACGCTTAATATAGCCTTCAATACTTTCCCGTCTTGCTCCGGGACGGCTGGCACTGATTGCATCCGCAATCTGTACTATAACCGACTCCATACAAATAGGTTCTACATCACCATGGTGACTTAAAATAACATTAAGAACTTTTTCGGATTCTCCGAATTTCTTAGCCATTTCATAACCTGCTTCTGTATGGCTGCTCTCTCCATCCGTTGTGGCGCCTTTACCAATATCGTGAAGCAACCCGGCTCTTTTTGCCAAAGTTACATCACATCCTAATTCTGCTGCCAAAACACCGGCAATTTTAGCAACTTCAATAGAATGATAAAGAACATTTTGTCCGTAACTGGAACGATAATAAAGCCGCCCTAATGCAACCATTCCTTCTAAAGGTAAGCCATGAATACCGAGAGACATGGTTGTTTTTTCACCTTCGTCAAAAATCGTTTCGTTAACTTCATTGATAACTTTGTTGACAACTTCCTCAATTCGTGTCGGATGAATTCTTCCGTCAGCGACGAGTCTGCTTAGAGCAATTTTTGCAATTTCACGTCTTACAGGATCAAAACATGAAATTACTACAGCTTCTGGAGTATCGTCAATAATGACATCTACACCGATAAGAGTTTCCAAAGCACGGATATTTCTTCCTTCTCTTCCGATGATTCTACCTTTCATCTCATCATTCGGAAGTGGTACGCTTGCTACGGTAACTTCCGAAGTTACTTCGGAAGAAATACGCTGCATTGTTGTTAAAAGAACTTCTCTTGCTTTTTTAGTTGCAGTTCGATTTGCTTCTTCTTCTATCTTTGTGATAAAATGATGTGCGTCTTCCCTTGCTTTACCTTCTAATTCTTTCATTAGAATTTCTTTGGCTTGTTCAGAAGACATTCCTGCCAACTTTTCAAGATTTTGAAGCCAAGTTTCCATTAATTTGGAAACTTCGTTTGATTTTGCTTCGCATTCTTTTTCTTTTACACCGATATCAAAGACCTTTTTTTCAAGATCTTCAAGCTTTCTCTCCAGCTGTTCCTCTTTCTGAGTTACTCTGCGTTCATACTTTTGTACTTCAGCTCTGCGTTCCCTCATTTCGCGTTCAAAACTATTTCGCTCTTGAATCATTGAATTTTTCGATTCCAGCAGAAGTTCTTTTTTCTTTGATTCCGCTTCCAATTCAGATTCTCTTAAAATAATTTTGGCTTTGTTTTCTGCAGAATTGAGGTCAACTTTACCAATTACCATTCTGATAACAAATCCGGTTAGTCCGCCAATAAGGATGGAAACAAGACTTACTATAGCATAAACCATACTCTTGCCCTCCATTCATATTCTGTGTATAGTAAAAAAAGCATTCAGTATTGTCAAGTTCCATTTACACTTAGATATACAAATAATTATAATTAAGATTTTATTTGTTTGTATTTATTAATTAAATTTTCGCGGGACGGTGTATTTATTTCTAATATTTTGTAAATTCTGTTCAATCTGTTTTTTATTGTAGATTCGGTAGTATTGAATTTTGCTGCTAACTCATTATTGGATAGGTTATTAAGAACGCCGTTTATTATTGCGATGTCCTTTTTCGATAATTTTTTTCGGTTGACACGTACTGTATCTGCATAAAATTTTACAAGAATCAGCATGACAAGTATTCCGAAAGCAAAATTTATAATTCGATTATCTTTGTCTGAATTATCGATAATAATTACCGAAATTGATGCGGTAAGCATGCAAATGTATAAAATTACGTAATAATTTTGGGTTTTTCCAAACATAAAAATCATGTAGAAAATTATTATCAAAAAAAGCAGTAAATTGAAAAAACATTCAACAAGGTGAAAATATGCAATAAATTCTTTTGTAAAATTACCTGCTGTAAAACAGATAAATTCAGTAATTGCGATAATAATTACGTAATAAATAATTTTCTTTTTCAATTTCAGCCTATTTTCAAGCCAAAAATAATCGATTAAGTATGCAATGTATCCGAAGGAAATAATTTCGGTCAATCGGTTTATGAAAGATACGTATTTATTTATATTGGGAACATTTAGGGTATTAAAATTGTAGAATGACGAAAACTGGATTAAAAATACGGCAAACTGAAATATAAAATAATGACTTAAAATTTTTTTAATGCGGAATTTATGAACAAAGCAAAAATCATTCAGATGATCCAATCCGAATAGAAGAAATGCGCAAAAGATAATGTAAGAATATAGAAAAATCATTCTTTAGACCTTTTATATTTGTAATTATTTTTTTAGTTATTAATTACAATAAATATTTATAAAAATAAATAATAAATTACTAATTTCACAATCGAGGAAAAATGGTGTTAAAATTGTACGAAATTATTTTTTGTGTAATTTAGCAGTGTATTTTTTTCATTTGGAAGTTCTTTATTCTGCACACAATTCAGCAAGTATTTCAAAGTGCAACCTATTGCTTTGCCGCTTAGTCCAATTTCAATGAGGTCAGTTCCTTTGACGGCAAGTTCACCGACGGAAAACGGAAACAAACCGCTGTTAATATCATTTTGTATGTCATTTATACATTTTTGTTCATCGGGAGCAGACTGTTTCAATGCGGCAAGAATGTGTATTCTTTCTTTTCCTAATTGCACGGCATATTTCACCGTGTCTTTTCGGTTGTGCAATTTGTGAGAATCAGCGGCGCACAGTGAGTAAAAAAGCGTTTTTTCTGTTTTTGAAAAAAAATTTTTGTGAGTAAAAAGGCGGCAGGTGGAAATGTTTGTTTTGGCAAATAGCATTGCCAATTTTAAAATAGCGTTTGTTTCATTTTGTAATTTCCCGATTCTTTCCGCCGCTTTTTTCGGAACCTCACAAGCAAACAGCGTTTCAAAAACATCGGAAAAATCAGTTAGTAACTTTTCAAGCTGTCGATTGTGCGGAGTGGAAAACAGTTTTTTACATTCTTCGCAAGCGCGCTGCGGCGAAATATTGGCTGCAAGTGATGACAGTTCATGTATCGCGCAAGCTGTTTGCTGCTCGATTGAGAAATCCAGTACTGCGGAAAAACGCAAAGCACGCAGTATTCGCAGATAATCTTCGCAAAAGCGCGGCGTAGGTTCTCGAACACATTTTATTTGTCGGACGGTACAATCATTTAAGCCGCCGAAATCATCGACAAGTTCTCCACGCAGATTGACAGCCAGTGAATTTACCGTGAAATCCCGTCTTGCCAGATCAGTATGAATATCTCCGCCGAAAGTAACGGAAGAAGGGTGCCGCCCGTCCAGATATTCGCCTTCCAGTCGAAACGGTGTGATGTCAAAAATATTTCCCGATTTTCCTTTTACATTTATAGTCCCGAACTCAAATCCGGCAGTTATAATTTCGTATGTTTTGAATATTTTCGCTATTTGCTGCGCAGATGCATTTGTGGCAATATCAACATCACGGCATTTTCGTCCTAAAATTGCATCTCTCACACAACCGCCGACTAAAAATGCCTCGAAACCGTTATATTCGAGATTATTTAAAATGTCTGCAACTTCGGGAGTCAATATTTTATCGAAAGTCATGTGTTTTCCTGTTTGATAAAATCAAAACATTTTAGCACAATACAGTACAGTTTGTTGTATAAAGTATCTATTTGGGGAAATGGGATAAAATGGAACTTACACTACTTTATGATGCACTGCAATTGTCCCAATTGGACAGACAGACAATTGATGATTTGTGGGAAATAAATAATTCCGATGATAACAAAGAAAAATTTTGCTGCGTACTTGCGGTTTTGTTTCTGCAATTTTCAAACGGCTCACTTTGTTTGTCTTTTGATGCCGACGACGCGGAAATGCAGCTTCCACATAAGTGGCATGATATTTTTGCTGCCGGAAAAAAACTTTTTTCAAACGGCAGTTTTTCCAATGTAACGGCGAAAGCCGACGGCGATAAGACGGCATTTTTGCCTTTGGTACTTCGTACGTTAAGCAGCGGTGAACAGCTTTTATATTTTTATCGCTGTTGGAAATCGGAGGAAATGCTGCGAAATAATTTGAAACTGCGTTTTACCGGTTCCGATAATGCAGCTGCACCGCAGAACAGCAGTTGCCCCGAAGAAGAAGGACTTGAAGCAAAACAGAAAGAAGCAGTTCGATTAGTCCCGGAAAAGAATTTTCTTATCGTAACAGGCGGACCGGGAACAGGCAAAACGTACACTGCCGCCCGCATGATAAAAAAAACGCTGCGCCTTCATCCTGACTGGAAAATTGCACTGGCAGCCGCAACGGGTAAAGCTGCAAAACGTTTGGAAGAATCTTTGGCACAGAATGGATTTTCAAATTTTTCGGGACAAACACTGCACAGGCTGCTTGGAATGAGACGCGGTTCTGTAACGGCAGTGCATAATCATGAAAATCAGCTTCCTTACGATTTGATTTTGGTAGATGAAATTTCCATGATTGATATTCACCTTTTTTCGACATTGCTCGATGCAGTAGCCGATGAGACAAGATTGGTTTTGCTTGGTGACAGCAATCAGCTGCCGTCTGTTGATGCAGGTTCGGTTCTTGCAGATTTAGTTCATGACGACAGTAATGCTTGTGACGGCAGCTGGTTCGATAACTTGAAAACGTGTACAGTTTGTCTGGATACAACGCGACGTACGGAAAATGAAGTGATGCGCAGTATTTTCGAGAAAATTAAAAACGGAGACATTTCGGTTATTAATGATTTTTCGGAAAATAATTCATCGTCAGTAACGTTTGTGGATTTGCCTGAAAACGAAAAAGAAGCATTCGCTTTTTTGCGTAGGTTCCTTAAAGATTATATTGATAATACCGAATTTGCGCCTAATCCGAATTCTCAAGCTCTGACGAAAATATTGACAGTCAACAGAGACGGGTTTTGGGGATGCAGAAATATAAATACTATATTGGAAAAATATTTCGGTTTTCGCAGAGACGGCACTCCGATAATTATAACCGGAAATATGTATGAACAAAATTTATTTAATGGAGACTGCGGGTGGTTGCAGGGGGACAAGGAAAAACAAATGGTTGTTCCCGACAGAGAACCGGTTTCACTTCGTTTGCTTGAAGGAAATTATGAGACTGCATTTGCAGTGACAATTCATAAAAGTCAGGGAAGCGAATATAAAAATGTCGTTATAATTTTGCCGTGGGAAGAAAATGTGCTGCTGTCGCGAGAAATTATTTATACCGGAACTACCCGTGCAAAAGAAAAAATCGTCATTGTTGGCAGAAAGTCGGTTTTTGAAACGGCATTGAAACGAAGGATTTTCAGATATTCTGGATTGACAAAAGAATGAAACAGTACGCAAAGTATCTGCGCGCGCAATTGTACTGACCTTGACTTTTACTGCATTTTTTCATATATATATCGATAAAAAAAATTCGGTTGTGCTGTTTTTCAAAAAATTGCCGCTGATTTTTTATCTATAAAAAAATTAAAAACAGGAATGAAATATGTCATCACATTACGATTCTTCCAATCTTCAGGCATTAGATGGAATAGAGCACGTTCGCGCTCGTCCGGGAATGTACATCGGTTCTACCGGAATCGACGGGCTGCATCATCTTGTTTATGAGATTGTCGATAATGCGGTAGATGAAGCATTGGCAGGTTATTGTAAGAATATTTGCGTAATTATAAAAGAAGATAATTCTTTTGAAGTAAGCGATGACGGGCGCGGTATCCCGGTAGATATTCATAAAGCAACGGGACTTTCCGGCGTGGAACTTGTTTATACTAAGCTGAATGCCGGCGGAAAGTTTAATAACGACAATTACAAAGTTTCCGGCGGACTTCATGGGGTGGGTGCCAGCGTAGTAAATGCATTATCCGAAAGTTGCAGTGTAACTGTTTGTCGCAACGGGAAAAAATACAGGCAAACATTTTCACGGGGTGTTTGCACAAGCGAATTGGAAATTATCGGTGATGCTGATACTACAGGTACTTCTGTTTGGTGGAAGCCCGATGCGCAAATATTTACGGAAACGGTTCCAAGTTATGAAGTTTTGTCGCGCAGACTCAGAGAATTGTCTTTCTTAAACAAGGGGATTCGCATTCATTTGGAAGATCAACGTGTAAACGAAGATGAAGGAAAAATGAAAAGCGTCGATTTTTATTACGAAGGCGGAATTGTTTCATTTGTTGAATTTCTGAACAAAACGAAGAAATCTCTTCATGATACGATTTTTATTCAGTCCGAAAGAGAAGATTCTGTAATTGAAATTGCGATGGCTTATTCCGATTCATACGAGGAAAAAGTTTTTTCATTTGTAAATAATATTAACACTCATGAAGGCGGAACGCATTTAACCGGTTTTAAAACAGCACTGACGCGTGTTTTTAATGACCAGATGATAAAACTCAAGCAGCAGACTAAAAATTGCGAAAAACTCGAAGGCGATGATGTCCGTGAAGGTTTAACCGCGATAATTTCTTTGAAAATTAAAAATCCGCAGTTTGAAGGACAAACAAAAACAAAGTTGGGGAACAATGATGTTAAAGGACTTGTTGATTCGACTGTTTACAATGAGCTTTCAAATTATTTTGATCAGTATCCAATAATTGCAAAGCAGATAATTCAAAAAAGTATTATGGCTTATGAGGCGCGCTGTGCAGCCCGCAGAGCGAGAGAAGCTACCAGACGAAAGAATGCAATGGATTCAATGGGACTGCCGGGAAAACTTGCGGATTGTTCCGATAAAAATCCGGAAAATACGGAGATTTACTTGGTTGAGGGAGATTCTGCGGGTGGTTCCGCAAAGCAGGGACGTGACAGAAAAACTCAGGCTATTCTGTCTTTGTGGGGAAAAATGCTTAATGTGGAAAAAAGCGGAGAATCACGAGTAGTGGAAAATGACAAGCTGTATCCGGTGATTCAGGCCATCGGAATCGGTGTCGGAGAAAGACTTGATTATTCAAAACTTCGCTATGGAAAAATTATTATCATGGCAGATGCCGATGTCGACGGGTCGCATATCAGAACTTTGCTTCTGACATTTTTTTACCGCTATATGAAAGGACTTATAGAGCGCGGTCATGTTTATTTGGCGTGCCCTCCGTTGTACAGAATTGTTTACAAAAGTAAACCGAAAAATATCCATTATGCGTATTCCGATGAAGAAAAAGATTCGATAATGAAAAAAATGATTTCCGAAAATAATATTGCGATGGATAAAGTTGATAAGTCAATCGAAGTTCAGCGTTATAAAGGGTTAGGTGAAATGAATCCGGAACAGCTGTGGGAAACTACAATGAATCCGGCAACTCGAAATATTATAAAAGTAACATTGTCGGATGAATACACGGCAGATGAAGTAATTTCAATGCTGATGGGGGCGGAGGTTGAGCCAAGACGTGAATTTATAGAAAAGAACGCACAGTATGTAAAAAATCTCGATGTGTAGTTTGGAAAGTACATATTTTCAGCGAAAGTTTGAAACGTCGGAATTTGTATCTGTAATTTCGGCGTTTTTTTTATTTAAAAATAGTGTCTGAATCGAATTAAAAAACGAAAAAAATCCGCAATAATTTTTTTTATAATGTTTTTAGTTGATTATTAGCTTTTTTTGACGATTATTAACGATAGCTATTTATTCTATTAATAGTTTTTGTCGACTGCTGTGTAAGACAATTTGTATAAACAAGATATTGATAACAAGGGTGGAAAAATATGGAATTGTTGAAAATAGATCCTGAAAAGTGTGTTAATTGTCACAAATGTATTAGTGTGTGTCCTGTAAAATTATGCAACGATGCATCGGATAATAAATGTGTTTCAATTATTTCGGAAGGATGTATTTTTTGCGGGCAATGTATCGAAGCCTGCGACCACGGAGCCAGATACTATGTCGATGATTTTGAAGAATTTGTTTCCACTTCTCATAAGGAAGTTGCATTTATTGTAGCTCCTGCGATTGCTGCATCTTGGGGAGATGATTATAAAAAAATTATTACACTGCTTAAAAAGCAGCTTAAAGCGGATTTTGTATATGATGTAAGTTTTGGTGCGGAATTGACAGTAATAAAATATGAAGAATACATTAGAAAAAATAAACCTAAATGCGTAATTGCTCAGCCTTGTCCGGCAGTTGTTCGCTATTTGGAACTGTACCGTCAGGATTTGTTAAAGTACCTCGCACCGGTTGACAGTCCGGCAATGGCAATGGCTCGTTATTTGCGCGATTTTAAAGGCTTCACCGGTGAAATCGCTTTCTTAGGGCCGTGTATTGCCAAAAGTATTGAATTTAAGGATCCGAATACAAACAATTATATTAATTACAATCTTACATGCAAAAGTTTAGAGCGTTATATAACTTCCAAAGGCATTGATTTGGAATCGTTTGCAGATGGAGAATTCGACGGCTTCGACGCAGAGCGTGCGGTAGTTTTCTGCCGTCCGGGTGGTTTGAAAGAAACCATAATGCGTGATTTGGATATACAGCAGACTAAAGTGCGAAAGATAGAAGGTCCGATTATTTATTCCGAATATTTACCAGAGTTATCGAATAATATCCGTACGAATAAAACAGTGCCGTTGATTGTAGATATTTTAAGTTGTGAAAAAGGCTGCTGTTTTGGACCGGCTGCGCTGCATTCGCTGTCGCAAGATGAAGTCGACGATGTATTGAACAGAAGAGTCGAAGAGCAGCAGAAAAAATTCGGTTCGATCAATAATTTTAAGAAGCAGTGGACTAAACTGATTCAGGAAGTTGAAGACAATCCGTTTGAGAGAAGATACTCAAGAAAATCATATAAAAATACCGAAATTGTTGTTTCACAGGAAGAGATTGAAGACACTTATAAGCAAATGGGAAAAGTTACCGAAAAGGACTTTTTGAACTGCGGTCACTGCGGATATGAAACATGTGAAGATATGGCAAAAGCCATTGTTCTCGGAATTAATATGAAAGATAACTGTATGTTCACAATTGAAAAATATCTGCGAAAAGAATTAGATGAAAGGAAGGTTTGGGAATCAACATTAAATTCAACACTTTCAAAAATCAGAGCTGATGTAGATAAGATCGAATCAATTTTTGATGATATAAATAACTCATTTTCTTTAACAAAAGATGCAATGGACAATGTTAAGATTTCCAATGATAACTTGTTGAAAGTTGCGGAAAACTTTACTCCGATTGTTTCTGCTATTACCGATATTTCGGATCAAACTCACTTGCTGTCAGTAAATGCGTCAATAGAAGCTGCCCGCGCGGGAGAAATCGGAGCCGGATTTGCGATAGTTGCGCATGAGGTTGATAAACTTTCCGAACAGACGGCTATGGAAGTAGAAAAAGTTACTCCTATGGTAAGTGATTTGATTGAAAGAATTAATCAAATCAATGATAAAGGAAATATCGTAATAGAAGATTTGGATAGTGTAAGCGCAGTGTACGGAAATTTCCACGAAACTATGAAAATTATTTCTGCCAATATCGATAAACTCGATGAGTTGTTCGGAGGGAATGCTTGAAAGAGGATTTTAAAATCCTCGGTGTTTCTGCGAATTTACATGATGTTGAATTGGAAGGAATCTGCGGAAAATGTTGTGCCGAGTGCAAACTTTTTTATCGTCAGCCGAGTAATGATCCGGAACTCGGCAGAAAGATTTCGGAACGATTGGGTGTAGATGCAGAACAAAGCGAATTGCAGTGTGAAGGCTGTACTTCATTGAGGCGTTTTGTTCACGTAAGCGAATGTCCGATTTGCTTTTGCTGTAAGGATCGTGATATAAACTCGTGCAAAGAATGCGGTCAAAAAGATGTATGTAATATGAAAAAAGAAATAAGCGGCATGATGAATTTTTAACACATGGGAAGTGCGGTGATTGTATGGTAACAATACAATCACCGTTTTTTATGTAAAGATGTTGATTTTGTCTTGTTTTAAGAGTAGTGTACTTCCAATATTTTTAATTATAAGAGTGCTGTTATGACAAAAATCTTTATTGACGGAAGCGAAGGTACCACCGGACTGCGAATTTTTGAGCGTTTCCGCAACCGTAATGATATAGAATTGCTGGAAATCCCTTCGGAACAAAGAAAAAACAGTGAAATAAAAAAACAATTTATAAATGAATCGGATATTACTTTTTTATGTCTGCCCGATTCTGCTGCAATTGAAGCGGTGTCTCTTGTGGAAAATCCGAATGTCCGCATTATAGATGCTTCTACTGCGCACAGAACGTTGCCGGACTGGGTATATGGCTTTCCGGAATTGTCGATGCAGCACCGTGAATCTATAGCCGTCGGAAAACGAATTGCCGTTCCGGGCTGTTATGCCAGTGGTTTTATGTCGATTGTTTATCCGTTGGTAAAATTAGGAATTGCACCGAGCGATTATCCGTTTGCATGTAATGCCGTTTCCGGTTATTCGGGAGCGGGGAAAAAGGCAATTGCGCTGTACGAAAGTGCCGATAGGGAAAAAGCCTTTGATGCTCCTCGTCTGTATGCGATGGGGCAGATGCATAAACATTTGAAAGAAATGCAGATTATTTCCGGTTTGAAAACAAAGCCGACTTTCCAGCCTTTCGTGTGCGATTATTACAGTGGGATGATTGTAAATATACCGCTGCAAACAGAGCTTTTGACAAAAAAAACTACGGCGGAAAATGTCCATGCAGCTCTTGCCGACTATTATAAAAATTCTGTTATGGTCAAAGTTATGCCGTTTGCGGAAAATGGTACGGAAGACGGATTTTTATCGGCTAATAAATTGGCAGGTTTTGATTTTATGGAAATTTATGTTGCCGGCAATGAGGAGAGAATCAGTATTTCTTCATGTTTTGATAATTTGGGCAAAGGAGCGTCGGGCGCTGCGGTTCAATGCATGAACATAATGCTCGGTTGTGAAGAAACATTTGGCTTGTCGGTGTAGGCGATTATTTCACTTAATTTTCCCATTACCCAGTAACGTTGCTTCTGCTTGTTAATACGGGGACAGGTCTCAATTCTAAATTAGAATACAGGTCTGTCCCCATTGTACAATGCGAGGATGAACTGCCGCGAGATTATCCACTGTAAAAAGGGACAGACCTCAATCCCAAATCAGAATACAGACTGTAATTGACAGGGCGGCTATTGTTCCCATATCAGCAGGTCGGAAGCGAAATCATGCAAAATGTTTTCGTCAATGGAAGATTCGGCCCACGAATCAACCGCCACGATGAAAGATTTTGTGGAAAAGGAGATTTCTTTCCAAGAAGTTTCAGTATACCAAGCGTCTGTTCCGTTTACGGTTGCAGGATGGTTGCGGTCTGACAAGATATTTTTTTCATGTTCAGTCATAAACATTCCATGAACCCGCTCTGCATTGTGCGCATAATCCATGTCATAGAAACCGACTTGGATTTCTTCGTTGTCCTGCAAAAAGTAACCGCTTGCATTCCAATGACCTACAATCGGAATTGCCCAGTTAGCGTTGTTTTTTTCTGCAGCGTATGATTCTCCCACGCGAAAAAGCGTAAAGGCGGCAAAGTGACGATTATCCGCATTTTTTGGGAGAACGCACAGAGACTTGCGCAGCTGCGGGTAAATCACCGTTGCGCTGTCAGCCCATGCGTTATTCATGAATGATGTAAACTCGTCGTCGGAAAAATCATGTGCGACAATTTTGACGAGCAGCGTTCGGTCTGTATTTATCCCTTCGACTGTGTGCACTGTTTCATCGGACGAAATAAATGCGTGCAGCATGTCTTCGCCGGGTAATGCAAACTGCGCAGCTTCGCCTCTGCTGAAATCCGGTTCCGGAAACGGCTTTGCGCATTCGGTAACGGAGACTTCTACGCGTTTCCCAAACAGATCGTCAAAGTAGACGGCTTTTGAAAGTGCACGGATATTGCCTTCCGTCACAAGCGACTTAAAACGGTCAAGATCCTTACTGTCTGCCATTGCAAGTGTCTCAAAGTCGACTATCGCAATACTTTCGATAAGGAAATGTTTGTTTACGGGAAGATCGGCAAGGCACTTGCGCACTGCTTCGGAAAATTCCGGCATTGTGGTGTTTTCTGCATTTTCAAAAAGTACATTATCCTGCTGAACGACTTCGTCATATCGTTCCATTTTTTCTTTGATGTCGGTGTAGTCGGAAAGTTCGGTATCATCTATGCCGAGCTCGGCAAGTGCTTGTTTTGTTTCTGAACTTTCTTCGGGAGTCTCAAATGCGCCGGCATGAACATCGAACGAGAAGTAGGATTCGTCGTCATACGTTTTGACTACGTATGCGTCGATGTCGTTTTCGCGCAGACGCTCGCTGTTTTGCTGTGCGGGATGCTCCTCTTTGTAACTGCGGACTTTGAGCGAGTATGGTTTTTCTTCGGAAACGGGAAGTGATGCCGTTTCGTTTTTCCGGAGAACTTCATCCTGCTGCGGTGCGGCATTGGCTGTCTTTCCGACGATTTGCGCCTCGCAAATCCACAGTCCCGATATGCCGAGCGCACGGATTCTTCGGTCGGTAGACAACCCGTATTGAAAGATTCCAGCCTCTTTTCGGTTCTTGAATGGGAGATCATAGACTACGCGGTGCAAGGTACCGGTTTTGCCGTTGTGTGTGGTTATGACGTTGGGCAGCCCGCGTGCCTGCAGAGTGGCAGAAAATCGCTGTGCATTGGCAGCAACTTTGAACGAGCCGAGACAAACGTACCAGTCGCTCGCAGATACAGAAGAAATCGCAAAACTAAAAATACATATACACAAGATTCGCTTTAGAATTTTCATGTAAAACTCCCATAAAAGATTTTCCCGATTTTATTAAATATATCAAAAATTGTTAATTGTTTTCTGTATTCAATGCACTGTCTCCCGCTCAATTTACCGTCTTTGTCAATTGTTTAGAACAAAACAGCAGGGCAATTGTCCTGCTGTTTTGTCGTTTATCCGCTGCTATTTAGATGTCAGTATATTCCTTCCCCTTATTATTTGTGCAGATTATCGTCTTGCCTTTCAAGCCGGTAGGTTTGTCGAATTCTATGTTGTTAAACAGATCGCTTTCAGTTCCGTTGTAGTTGATTGTCTTAAGAAAAACACATCCGGAAAACGCATTCATTCCGATGCTTGTCACACTGTTGGGAATTGTGATGTTTGTAAGACTTTCGCAGCCATTAAATGCACCGACCCCGATACTTTTTACGCTGCTGCCAATTGTGACGTCCTTAAGGTAGCCGCACATAGCGAATGCGTAGCCCCCAATATCTTCCACGCCATTGCCGATTGTCACGCTTTTAAGTTCTTCGCACTCTCGGAACGCCCTCTCCCCGATGTTTTCCACGTTGTCGGGAATTATAATATTTGTAAGGCTCTTGCATAGAAAAAACGCATCGTTACCGATACTTTCCACACCTTTGCCGATTGCAACATTTTCAAGACTGCTGCAGCGACGAAATGCATTGTTACCGATATACGTTACACTATCGGGGATTTCGATACTTTCAAGTTTGCTGCACTCATAAAACGCATCGTCACCGATTCCCTTTACACCGTCGGGAATTGTGACAGTACCTTCTGCTTTTGCATCGCATTTCACCACAACGCCGTTCTCAATCGTTAAATAGTTATTGCTGTTTTCTTCTTCCTTTTCCGAATCTCCGCAGCTTACCATAACGGCAATAAAAGTAATAATTGCGATAAATTTAAAAATATAGCTCTTCATATAACTCCTCCTTTATTTTCATTTATAACAAATTAAAACAGTGATTGATAGGGAAATAAATCATCGCAAAAAAATAGTGTATTAATTATGCAGAACAGATAGGGACAGGCCCTAATCCCAAGACGGAATAAAGGTCTGTCCCTGTTGCAGAATGAGAGCATGAACTGCCGCAAGGTTACCCAATGCAAAACAAATAGGGACAGGCCCTAAT
>JAFLVQ010000089.1 GCA_022508205.1 Spirochaetales bacterium | reverse complement strand
AAGATATTGACAAGGGGAATTACTTTCCTGATTGATATAAGGGACAGACCCTAATACCAAAATAGGATTAGGGTCTGTCCCTTATATCACATCGTCAATAAAAAAACCCGGCATCCAGCCACATCCTGAACACCGGGTAGTAATCTTTCAATTTTTATTTAGTCTTAATGAACCTTGCCGAAAGCCCTGCACAATTAGCAGTCCCGGAAACTGTTTCGCCGGTTATAAGATCCTTTCCCGAACAAGACCATGAGACAGAACTTGAACCGTTATTAATAATAAATATGACCTCATCAGAACCTAAAGTCTTCTTTCCTACAAAGTAGGTAGACTCACTCTTTAAAGTTGTATGAGCTCCATTCCATATAACTTCATTTTCCTCGCGCATCTGCATCAGCTTAGCCACATAATCATGCAAGTCTTGTTCCTTTGTATCAAAACCGCTGATTTTACCTTTATCACGCGCCATATTATCATTATACCAACCATTCATTCCATTCTGATAGTTGTCGGTCATCATACCGTATTCGTCACCGTAATAAATAGTAATCGGTCCGCTGTAAGCGGCAACACTCGCCAAAGCAATCTTATGACGTTTCCAATAATTATCGCTGCTGCGGTTTTCACCGTGTCTCCAGTTAATAAGATTACCGAAACGAACCAAATCATGATTTGTAATAAACAAATTAGGCCAGTATTTTTCCGGATGAGTGTAACCTTTGCCGGTATAGTTGGAATAAACATACTCAAGGTTTGTCAAAGATGTCCCCTTAACCTCCTTTGATTCTTCCACAGCAAACATCTGAACGAGTTTGTAACGGCTTGGAAAATCAAAACAAGACTGAAGACCGTAACCACCTGCCGAACCGGGATTTATACTTCCGGCCTGAATCTGAGCGGCATCTCCATTCCAATGTTCACCTACCGTATAACCCAACGTTCCCCAATCCCGACCTTTCGTTCCGTTCTTTGCGGCAGATTCTTTTATTGCAGTGCGAATTTCATACCAATAATTATGACCGCCTGTATCACAATTTTTCCCGCCCTCACCAAGTCCGACCTGGTAACATTGGTCAAAACGCCAGCCGTCGATTTTATAATTTTCTATCCAATACTGCGCAACCTCTTTGAAATAAGGCAAACTGTCTGGATATTTTACGGGATTAGACCCGCCGGAAGGTTTATTTCCCTTAGGAGAAGCACTGCTTATACCTGTAGAACGATGATGACCGAAAACTCCGTCAAGAATTACATACATATCTTTATTGTGCGCGGCTTCCACCAATTCTTCAAGTTTGGCATTTGTGCCGAACTTAGGATCGACGGTAAAATAATCACTTGCAAAATAACCGGTGGAATCAAGCATTTCATTTCCGTCCGATTTGAAAATCGGCGTCATCCAAATCGCATTCATTCCCAAATTTTTAATATAATCCAATGCATTGATTATTCCCTGCAAATCTCCGTTGTGAGGACCCGGTCCGTATCCCGTACCGTAACCGATACTTGGATCCCCGTCTTGGAAACTGGAAACCATTACTTGGTAAATACGAAGCTCATTCCAATCTCCGGTCAATTTGGCAGTAGATTCCGAAACGTTTATGTTTCCGTTTACAGGAGTACTTCCTGCGACATTGCCGACAGCCCCCGTTACTTTCAATGTTGCTGCGGAACTTGTAAACTCACTTACATTAAAAGTATTGCTTCCGATTGCGAGAGTTTTGCTTTTACTTCCGATTGTTACGGAACTGCTTGTCAAATCTGTCGAACTTGTAACTGTTATGGTAAACGTTCCGCCGACTCTTGCAGATGTAGGAACGCTGACTTGGGGCGGCTGAGGCAGTTTGGAAATATAAGTCGATGACTGAGCTCCGCTGCTTGTAATCCTATAAGAACCTTTTTTGGTTATCTCAATATCCGGTTCATATAATTTATCTCCTGTAGGTTTTGTAATAAGCAAACTTACACTGTCGGTATCTTCAAATTCATAAATGTAATCGCTGTCGTAGGCATCATCCATCGGCACACCCGGCCACGTTGTATTACTGTATTTTTTATTTGAACACTTCCAATAATGAATTTGACCGTAGCCTAAAGATTTTGCTACCTGAATTTGAATTCCGTCGAAATTGTTTTGAACCTGCTGCTGAATTGTAATTACGGATTCGGCAACAGATGAATTTGTATATCCATCTTTAACTGCAATTGCTTTTACTGTAGTTGTCGTATTTACGGAAAAAGAACCGCTATATTTCGTACTGAATTCTGTCGGACTGCTTCCGTTTGTAGTGTAGTAAATATCGGCACCGCTTGTACCGCATGTGATTGTTACGACGACTTGAGAGCCAAGATAAGTACCCGTCGGCGGATTTATCTCCGGCTTTTCCGTTTGCGGCTGTGCAATATCCAGCGTGTATGTGGCAGTAGCAATTTCGCTTTCCACGCTGCCTTTAATCGCAATTGCTTTTACGGTATATGTTCCGCTTTTATTCAAAAGTATCGCACTCGAATATTTTTCGCTCGATTTTGTCGGACTGCTCCCGTTTGTAGTGTAATAAATATCGGCGCCGCTTGTACTGCATGTAATCGTAACTCTTACGGGTCCGCTGTACCTTTTTCCCTCCGGCGCAATAACCGGCGTGCTTACCTTATCCATTTCGATTTTGAAATTGACTGTTATCACGGCAGATTTCTTATTGCCCGAAATTGCAATTACTTTCAATGTATAAGATTTTTCCTCAGTCAATGTAATCGGACTTTCGTATTTGGTTGAAGATGCGGTAGGTTCGCTTCCGTCGAGTGTGTAATACACATCGCCTTCGGCATCGGCAACTTGATTTACCATCGTAATCATAACATCGCTATTGTAAACTTCGCCTTCTCTTACACCGCTTATAATCGGAGACTTCAGCAGATTTGCATCTACCGTATACGCTGCGGTTTTTACATCCGAACGAATCTCTTTTCCGTTGAGTCTCAAATACGCATACGCTTTAATCGTCATTGTACTGCTGATTGGGATACTGCTAATATATTCCTTAGAAACAGAAGCAGTTGGGTCACTCCCGTCATCTGTATAATAAATTCCTGTATAGAAAGAATTACACCTAATAGTTAAATTTTCATCGGCAGCAACGGTACTTCCGTCCTGCAAACTGAAAATCAGCGGAGTCAACTTAGTTTGAGTAGGAGCTAATGTTATGTCTTGAGAACCGTTTTGAGCCTCGACGGCTACCTCATGCGTAAAGTACTCGGTGCCCTGTTCATCTCGGAATGAAAAGGCAAATCTATAAGAACCGCTTTTTGCCAAATTATATGAAAAATTCTCTCCGTTTTTGTAATCGAGAGTCTTAACTTCTTCAGTAGCCAAATTCGTAATGACAATTTTTTTTATCTCATTCGGAAGTACGTCAACGACGGAAAAATTGAGTATCGGCGTTGTAATCTCGATATAAGGAGTTAAAACTCGAATCGTTGTCTTCAGCGAAAAAGGTTCTTCGACAGAAAACAGTGAATTACCGTTCGCATCGAGAGCCGTAACTTTGATAATATAATCACCGAAATCCACAGGAGAGAATTTTACCTGATCACTTGTTGTGCTGTCACTGTCAACTGTTTTGTTATCTTTTATCAGCTCTACCTTCCAGCCGCCGTCGGGTGTGAAATCATTTACCGGCTTCAACAAAACTGTCAGTGTTCCCGAAGTTTCGGTGGAGGGAGTTTTCTTAATTTCGCTGCGGTCTGTCGGACTGCAGGCTGCAAATAAAATGCATAAGAACAAAAAAATCGGGGAAAAATCCCATATTTTTTTCATATTGGCTCCTAAATATATTATTTTGGGAGCCATCAGCAAATTAAATACCCGCGAATCCGCTTTCTTGTAAGAAGATAGAACGAAACGACCTTTCGGCGGATAATCAAAGCTTTTCTATAAGGCACAACAGAAACGATTTCATCATTTCCAATGCATTTTCCTGAACTGCAAATATGTTATCTTTTTCGGAATGAATATTTTGCCACACTGCCGGAAGCCGATTTGCCTGCTTTACGTAATTTTGCGCCTGATAATAAGGAATAGCTCCGATTACGGTTCCCGACAATCCGAACACTTTCACGCTCAGCATATCGGTTGAAGGCAATTTCAATTGTACTGTTTGAAAATTATCTGCCCGTGCAATCTCGAATATTTTCCTGTTCAAATCGGCATCCGTCATAACGCTGCCGCTCTGCGACGCCACATACACAGCATCGCCTATTCCCAAAAGTTCGGTTACAATAATGTGACGAATATTTTTTTTATCCGCAAACTTGCTCAAATACATGAAAGAACCGACATGCGGCATAATCTGCTGCAGTTTGTCGGGCGTTGTCGATGATGACAAAGCCCCCAGCAATTCTTCATTATCAGTAAAAACAAATCGTATGTTATACGCAAACGTTTGCCTCGCAATACTTTTTGCCAATGACAGCAATACGGCAACCGATGATGTGTTATCATTTGCGCCTTCATGCGTTTTCAAAGAAATATCATGATGAGCAAAAAAAAGTATATCCTGTTTGGTTTTGTCATTCGATACCGAGAACTCGATATTTTTCTGACCGTCGAAATATTCCTGAATCGTAAAATGCAGCCCCAATGAAGCCAGATATTCCGAAATATACTGCGTTCTGTTTCGTCCGCAGGCTATCAGCTCTTTCACAATATCTTTTATCTTCATAATCTGCCGACACATTCATTGAATATTCGTCCTCGGTGAAATTCATTTTGAAACAATCCGAAACTTGCGCAGCCGGGCGAAAGCAGAACAACATCACCGCTTTTCAGTTTCGCAGTCATATCGGCAAAAACAGCTTCCAATGACGAAACTTCGATTACATCTTTTCGGGCAATAACACTTTTGATTTTGTCGGTTCCGGTTCCTTTCAATAAGTAAATCAATCTTGGTATATTCTCGATTTTTTTTATACATGAAAAATCCAAATTTTTGTCGGTTCCGCCGCCTATCCATACCAATGATTCGGTTTCGATACTTTGTACGGCACACACCGCCGCTTCGGGGATTGTTGCTGTCGTATCATTGATAAAAGTTACATTATTCCATTCCCTGATTTTTTCCATTCTAAAAGGAACACCGCGAAAATTTTCGATTCCTTTCGATACTGTTTTTTCGTCAAGCCCAAGTGCCAAATGGCACAATGCAGCAGCAGACAGCAGATTATTGCGGATATGTTCGCCGCGCACTTGAATTTTTTCTTCCTTAAATAAAGGAACGCTGCGGCAATAACCGATTCCATTATCGAAATAAATATCTGCACCGTCGCTTTTTTCACCGAAGCAATATTTCCTCTGACCGCAACAAAACAAATCTTTTTTAATGTACGCGTCTTTTGCCGGAATCAAAAGCAAATCTCCTTCATGCTGATATTTTGCCGCAATCAATTTGTCGGCAAGGTACTTTTCCATCGAATGATAATAATTTTGATGATCATGCATTAAGTTGGTAAAAATCGCATAAGGGAAACGCACTTCGGCTTTTGCCAATTCCAAATCTCTCAATTGCCAGCTTGATAATTCCAACACAACAAGCGATTCTTCATTCAATTCATCTAAAAACGAAAGCGGGGAAATGGAAATATTTCCGCCCAAAAAACAATTTGTTGTATATGCGCTTAAAATCGAATACAAAACAGAAGCTGTTGTCGATTTTCCTTTGCTTCCCGTAACCGCAAACAGTTTTTCTGTCGGACAGTTTTCCATAAATATGGACAAATCGCTCAGAATCTGCGCGCCGTTATCGACTGCCGCTTTTATATATTCGTTTTCGGGAGAAACTGCGGGCCCTTTTACTACAATATCGGCTTCGATAAAATCTTCGATATTATGCTTCCCCAAAATGTACGTTACATTTCCGCCGAGACTTTCGAGTTCCGCAATCGATGGAGCAAGTTCGTTTTCGCTCTTTAAGTCGGTAATTTTAATCGGAATCCCGTGTTTGATGAAAAAAGCCGCAATTCCGATTCCGCCTTTATTCAGTCCAAGTCCCTGTATTAAAATTTTTTTGCCTTTTATTCGTTCAAAAAATGTATCCGATTTGTTTTTCATAACTTTACTCCTGCTGCAATGTTCCTATACCACAATTTTAAATCAATGAACAGAATCCTATTGAACTGGACAAAGAATATAAATAATGTTACCAATTTGGACTACTAAAAATAGCAATAAAAGAAGGCCGAACAATGGACATTAAATCAACTATTGAAACAGTAAAAGGATTTGCAAAAGAAATTGCCGAAATCGCAAAAGAGCTTGATAAAGCGCATAAATTAATGATTCTCGGTCATAAAAATCCGGATATGGACTGCATTGGTTCGCAAGTGGCACTCGCTTTGGCAATGAGAGAGCACGCAAAGGAAGTCATTATTTACTCCAATGGGCCTTTCAACGGTTACATGAGCGATTATGAAAAATTATATGTGAACAAAGTAGAAAATATCGATGATATAGATTTATTTGTCGTTGTAGATACATCGTCAATCAATCGGATCGACGTTGACTTTGAACTGCCTTTGGAAAAGGTAATCGTTTTGGATCACCATGTTACAAATGAAAATTTCGGGAAAGTAAATTATATCGATTCTGATTTAATTTCAGCTACGGAAATAATTTTCATGCTGCTTGTTTTTATGGATTACCCGTTTGACCGAAATAAGACTGTTGTGCAAATATTGTTAGACGGTATTTTATCCGACAACGGTTATTACAGACACATCAGAACGGACAAATATATGTCTCTGATTTTCACGTATCTGCTGATTTCCAAAGGTGCAGACCCTAAAGAAACATACGATAAAATGTACGTAAACAACAACATCGATGAAGTGAAATTACTCGGGAAAGTATTAAACAGGATAGAATCTCTAAAAGACAATCAAATTATTTATACACATCAAACCGATGATGACGAAAACGACACAGTACATTTAAGTTCGGCGCTGCTGTTTCTGCAAATGACTTCGATAAAAACCGGAAAAATCTTTGTTTATTTCAAAGTTAATGCTGCTGAAAATAAAGTCATTATCAGTATGCGCTGCACACCGGAATACGATGTCGGCTCCATTGCCTGTTTCTTCGGAGGTGGCGGACATACAGTTGCTGCGGGAGCTACGATTTCCGGAGATTATGAAACCGTTAAAAAAAAGGTTTTGGATAAAATCTCGGAAGTATATTTCCCATAAGTGACTGTTCCATGAAAAAATTATTTATAAATGATGTTCTGGATTTAAATAACTGCGCATTCATCGGCGGCGAGGATTACCGGCATCTTACGCGATCGTTGAGAATTCGTGTCGGGGAAAACTTTATAATAGAAGATTCTTTGGGGAAAGAATATTCCTGCGAAGTTGTTTCGATAAATTCAAATTTTGTTGAAATGAAAGCTCTTTCTTTTTTTGAAAGGAAACATTCTAAAAATTTTGAAATAACGCTTTATTTTCCTGTCTTGAAAGGCGACAAAACCGAACTGATCCTACAGAAAGCAACTGAAATCGGTGTAGATAATTTTATCCCGATAATTACAAAAAACACTGTAATACAATTGGACAAGCAAAGCAACAAATTGAAACGCTGGCAGACTGTTTTAAGAGAAGCCGCAATGCAGTCGGGACGAAAAGGAATTCCGACAATTAAACCGGCAGCTGCATTGAATGAAATTCCTGCGATACAACCAAACGAACGCGGATTCATCGGCAGTTTCAACGGGATCCGCTGGAATGATTATGAAAAAAAGTTTGCGGATATAAAAAATGTAGCAGTAATCATCGGACCGGAGGGCGATTTTACACCTGAAGAAGTTTCCGATCTAAAGGACAAAGACTTTACAGCAATAAACATCTCTGATAATATCCTGCGAAGTGAAACAGCATGTATATTTTTTGTATCTGTTTTATCAATGTTTCAATAATGAGGAGTACCTAAATGCCAAGATTAAAACTTCTTGGAGTAAATGTAGATATAATGGAAGAAGACGAAATGATGCACGAAATTTATCGTCTTTCAAAGCTGGATCATCCTACAAGAATAATTCTTTTGGACAAACGTTTACTAATGAGCGCAAAATTTCATAAAGAGCTTTTTACTATTATTAACAGTGCGGATTTAGTTATTCCCGTGTCAAAGAGTATCAGGCACGGTTTAAACTTTTTAAGTAAAAAAACCTATTCCATTTTGCCGGCATACCGTCAGCCGATATTGTCGCATTTTTCATTCGCCATTCATTTGCTTTCATACTTTACCGAAATCGGACAAAGTATTTATCTTTTAGGCGGAACAAAGAAATTAATGAAAGGTGCGGAAAAAAATGTAAAAGATTCATATCCCGGAATAAAACTGATGGGTATTTACCATACAAAATACAAAAAGGATTTTGAACAAAAGCTGCTCACTTCGATTTACAAAATTGCACCTAATTTGCTGTTAATCAGCAAAAAAAGCCCAAAAGCAGAATATTGGTTATCAAAACAGAAATCAAAACTACCAAACGGCGTATCTGTCATAATAGAAGATTTCATTTATGAAATTGGAGAAAAAGTTATAAAGCCTACGGACAGATTGCGTTATTCCATTGGAAAAAAAATAAAAAGTTTCTTTGCTTTTCCTTTTGCTGTTATTCGTCATTTTCTGTTTACACTTTATTTAATCAACTACAAAATATTTAACTTGGAAAATAAAGTAAAAAAAGAAAAGTATAAAAAAGAAAAAATAAAATTCCCAAAGGAAGATAAAAATAAAAAGATCAGTGTTATCAATAAAAAGAAAAAGTAACTGATCCTAAACCTAAGCTATAACGTCAAAGCCGTTTTTACCGGTATCTTCGATAATCTGCGTTTTGGAAAGTTTCGGAATAAAAAAAGGACATTCTTTGTCTATAG
>JAFLVQ010000088.1 GCA_022508205.1 Spirochaetales bacterium | reverse complement strand
AAGTAAAAATGCTTTCGTTTTCGGCTCAAAATGCGTGTGCGCTTTTTGGGCTTTTTTTATTTCCCTACCCCCCCCCTAATAAAAAAAGGTGTACATCTTTTGCGATGTACACCTTTTATAAGGCAAGCAGTCATTGTATTATTTTTTAATACAATGTATTATTTTTAATACATTCCGCCCATTCCTCCCATACCGCCGGCAGGCATTGCAGGTTCAGGTTTGTCGGTTTTTTCTTCGGCTACAAGTGTTTCTGTTGTCAATACAAGGGACGCAACACTTACTGCATTTTGCAATGCGGCTCTTACAACTTTCGCAGGGTCGATAACTCCGGCATCAATCATGTTGATTATCTGCAATGTTTGGGCATTGAATCCCATTCCCCATTTTTCTTGCTGTAATTTATAAATAATAACATTTCCGTCTTCACCGGCATTTTCGGCTATTTGTCGTAATGGATATTTTACCGCATTAAATACGATTTTAGCTCCTAATTCTTCATCTGGATCGGTTGATTTGAAATTTTCAAGAGCTGTTGCGGCATGGATTAAAGTAACACCGCCGCCGGGGATAATTCCTTCTTCTACAGCTGCGCGAGTAGCGGCAAGGGCGTCTTCGGCTCTCATTTTCTTTTCTTTCAGTTCGACTTCCGTTGCTGCACCGACAGATATGATTGCAACACCATTTGACAATTTAGCAAGTCTTTCTTGCAATTTTTCTTTGTCATAGTCGGAAGTTGCGGTAGAAATTGCTGCACGAATAGCTTTTATTCTTGCTTCTCTGTCTTCTTCGCTTCCGGCACCTTCGGAAATTGTAGTGTTTTCTTTGTCGATAGTAACACGTTTTGCACGTCCTAAGTCAGACAATTCTACTTTTTCGAGAGTCATTCCCAATTCTTCGGAAATAACACGTCCGCCGGTTAATGCAGCAATATCGCCGAGCATTTCTTTTCTTCTGTCGCCGAATCCGGGAGCTTTTACTGCGCAAACTTTGAGACTTGACTGAAGCATGTTTACAACTAAAGTCGTAAGAGCTTCACCTTCGACATCTTCCGCAATAATCAGCATTGATTTCTGCATCTGAAGAACTTTTTCAAGGATAGGAACTAAAGGTTTCATAGAAGAAATCTTTTTATCATAGATTAAAATAAATGCATCGTCGAAATTTACGACTCCGTTTTCCGAACGAATCGCAAAGTAAGGTGAAATATAACCGCGGTCAAACTGCATACCTTTTACAACTTTAACAGAATTTTCGATGGTTTTTGATTCTTCAAGTGTAATAACACCGTCTTTTCCGACATCGCGCATTGCTTCCGCAATCAAATTACCGATTACTTCGTCGTTGTTTGCACTTATAGAAGCAACTTTTGCAATATGTGCTTCTTCTACTGGTTTGCTGTTTTTCTTAATTTCTTCAACTACAATATCGCAGGCTTTCTGCATTCCGCGTTTCAGTGACATAGGATTTGCACCGGCTGTAACATTTTTGATTCCTTCTGTTACAAGAGCTTGTGCCAATACTGTAGCGGTAGTAGTTCCGTCACCGGCAACATCATTTGTTTTTGTGGAAACTTCTTTTACCAATTGAGCACCCATATTTTCATACGGATCAGGTAATTCTATTTCTTTTGCAATGGTAACACCGTCGTTGGTAACTAAAGGCGCACCGAATTTTTTTTCAAGAACAACATTTCTTCCTCGTGGTCCCAGTGTTACTTTTACCGCATTGGCAACGGCGTCAATTCCTTTTTTTAAAGCGTCTCTTGCTTCAATTGAGTACAAAATTTGTTTTGCCATGTTAAAAACCTCTCTATTAATTTTAAATTTAATACTTTTATTTATTCCCTAATCATGAAAAATTAGAATCGGGGACTTAATGGAATGGAAAATAATAATTTTTTCATAATAAGGCAAGATTTATTTTTTAAAAAAGTAAGTATAATTTTTGCTGTAAATCTATTATTATTGATGTAAAAAAAATGGGAAAGGTAGACTGCAAATGAAAAAAACAATTAGTGTATTGCTGTTTCTTTTGTTTTGTATAAGTATATTTGCGCGTACTGACGATAATAAGGAAGATAAATTAGATACTCCGCTTTTTGAAGTCAAACCGGAAATTAAATCGGAAACTACGGCGGAGCTCGAATTTATGGACAAGGATGATACACAGGCCGTTGTCCCCGGATTGACAAAATCGACTCCGAAATTTGAAGAGGAACTTTCTGCATTTATCAGTATCAATCGTTATGGAATGAAGGAGATGGTTTTCGGACCTTACGGCTTTTATTCGGGCGAGATGAAATTCAGAAGAAATTCATTGGAAGACAACGAGATAAATGCCAAAAATAAAGTTCGTTCTTATTTTTTACCGAAAAAATTCAGTGGTTTCGGCGGAGCCGGATTTCGCGTAGGTCTTAAAAAAGAAAAAAAGGAATTTAAAGGCTCGTCATTGTATTTTTCGATTCCGTTCTCATTGTTTTACGATATTAACGACAAAGATGATGCTGCCGATTGGAAATCATCGGAGAAAGAAGAAGAAAAAAAAGAAGGAGAAGCCGACTATTTTACTTTCTTTTATATAGGGAGCGGAGTTGAAGTCAACGGAAAATTAAAAAGCAAAACAACGAAACTGGATGTTTCTGTAGATGAACGTTTTCTTTTTGGATTTGAGCCTTACTCTGTCGCAGAAAGGAATGACGCATTTTATTTTGCGAATTCTCTGAATGCTAAAGTGGAATTTTCTCCGTTCGATTTTTTCTGCAAAGGCGTGAATGTCGTATTTGAAGCCGGAGATAAATTGGATGTTACACGTAATACGTATCATATTCAGGTAAAGAACAAGGTTTGGGTTGGATTGACCTGGAAACCGTTGAAATACTTCAAGCTGATAACGATTCCGTTTTATTTCAAAACCGACTGCAAATTCAAGACGGAAGATATAAACTATTATTACGATTGGACGGAGCAAATCTACGGTAAATACGGCGTTTATTTCGGAGCCGATAATATTGGTTTTGAGATAGGAGTTTGCCCCGATTATTGGGCTGCGTACAGAGAAAATGCCAACGAATCTGCCAATATAAATACTGACAGTACGCGTGTTATTGCGATTTCCGCAGAATTAACATTGAAATATTGATTTTTAGGATTCCCACAATGATAAAGCAAGTCTTGGTTTTTATTTTTTCATTGATAATGTATACAACTGCTTTTTCGCAGCCGCTGCCGTTTATTTCAAATGGAAAGTACGGCTACATCGACTGTGAAACTAATGACATTGTCGTTCCGCCTCGATTTCTTAATGCCGGAGAGTTCAGCGAGGGTTTTGCAGTTGTGCAGGAATTTCCGGAAGGCGGATTTAACGGTCAGGTGCGCTACGGTTTTATCAATGAAAAAGGCGATTTGCAGATTCCGTTTCAGTTTGAAAATGCGCAGCGTTTTAAACGCGGTTTTGCGCGAGTAAAGCAGGCCGGTGCATGGGGAATGATTAATACCGAAGGCAAAATGGTGGTTCCTGCGCAGTATGATGATTTGTGGGCATTTCGAGAAGAACGTGCGCTGGCATGGAACGATGGATATTTTGGTTTTATTTCACCTACAAATGAAATTATCGCACCTTTTATTTATACCGGCGGCGGACATTTTCATGATGGGCGCGCTCGTGTAAAGAAAAACGGCCGCTGGGGATTTATCGGTCTTGATGGTGAGATAGCAATCGATTGTTGGTATGATAAAGTTGATGATTTCAGTGATTTCCTTGCCGGTGTAAAAGATAATAGCCGTTGGGGGTTCGTAGATACTGACGGAAAAGTAGTAATTGATTGTAAATATGAAAAGATTAACGGTTTTAATGAAGGATTTGCTGCGGTTCGCGATCGGCGCAATTGGGGATTTATCGATAAAAACGGAAATAAAGTAATCGACTGCAAATATAAAGATGTGAAAGATTTTAATGAAGGTCTGGCTCCTGTAAAAATAAAAGGTTCATGGGGATATATTGATAAGAACGACAAACTTGTGATTAGCAATATTTATCAAAATGCGTTTCGCTTTCAGGCAGGTTTGGCAAAAATAAAAATTGCGGGAAAATACGGATGTATAAATAAAGACGGTTTAGTTGTTGTAAAGCCGGAATATAATGAAATCATGCGAATGGATGATGAAAAAACATTTTTAGTCTGCAAAAACGGTTTTTTGTCGAAACGGTATGACTACATTAATTATAACGGTGAAGTTATTGCGAAGAATATATACCGTTGACGGGATTCCAAAATCAGTAGTAGCGCGGCCAGTACCTGCCTTTTTTCTTTTTCATTTTGAATTTTTCTACTCCGAGAATGTAGCGTAATTGCTTGCGCTTCATCATATTTTCTTTTTTGCCTGATTTATAGATTCTCCCTTTTTCCATTAACATAACATGGCTTATTTCCGGAATAATTTCTTCAATATGATGAGTAACAAAAATAATTTGTAGTCCGTTGGCAATCATTTCTCTTAAAGAATTCAAAAAGTCATCACGTGAAGCAATGTCGAGACCGCTGCATGGCTCATCCAAAATTATCAGCTGAGGTTTGAATACAAGTGCTCTTCCGATTAACGCCCTTTTTTGTTCGCCTTGTGACAAACTTTCAAATGGGCGGTGTGCCATTGGTGTAAGCCGAAGAAAGTGCATAATTTCTTTGACCCTTTCGATTTGCCAATCTTCTATGTCTTGATGAAGCCCTATGCTGGAAAAAAAGCCCGAAAGAATTACATCCTGTACACATGTATTGCCATTGTATGTCTGCTGCAGTCTGTCGCTGACTACACCGATTTTTTTTCGCAAATCCCAAATATTTGTTTCTCCGAATTTTTTACCGTAAATCGTAATATCGCCTTCCGACGGATAAACCAATGTAGATAAAATTTTTAGCATAAAAGATTTTCCGCTGCCGTTTCTTCCGATTATTGCCCAGTTTTCGCCTTGATTAACGGAGAATGAAATATCTTTTATTATGTAGTGTCCGTCCCTTATTATGGAGATGTTTTCGGCTTTCAGTATTTCTTGAGGCTGTTCGTTGTTACTATTTTCCATATTTTTGCCTTTTTTTATAAATTGAAATAAAAAAGCGGCATCCCTAAAATGATACCGCCTGTTATTAAATTTGCTCGATTGCCAAACTTACAGTTTGTCCAATGCCAAACTTACAGTTTGTCTAATGCCAAACTTACAGTTTGTCTAATGCCAAACTTACAGTTTGTCATTAGAACCCAACACGTTGATGATTTTGTGGATGTACAATTTTTTCATATTGTCACGAGCTGGCCCCAAATATTTTCTCGGGTCGAATTCCGCAGGTTTTTCGGCAAAAACTTTTCTGATTGCAGCAGTCATCGCGAGTCGGCTGTCTGAATCGATGTTGATTTTACATACAGCTGATTTTGAGGCTTCTCTCAATTGTTCTTCCGGAATACCGATGGCAGCTTCGAGTTTTCCGCCGTATTGATTGATTGTATTAACTTCTTCCATAGGAACCGAAGAAGAACCGTGAAGAACAATCGGGAATCCAGGAAGTTCTTTTTCGATTTCTTTAAGTACGTCAAAAGCTAACGGCGGCGGAACATAAACACCGTTTACCAATTTACATTGTTCCGGTTTGAATTTGTGAGCACCGTGAGATGTTCCGATGGAAATAGCAAGAGAATCTACGCCTGTTTTTGAAACGAAGTCTTTTACTTCTTCCGGTTTTGTGTAGTGGCTTTCTTCTGCCGCAACTTCATCTTCCACACCTGCAAGAACACCTAATTCGCCTTCTACTGTAACATCAAATTGATGAGCATACTCTACAACTTTTTTTGTAAGAGCTACGTTTTCATCATAAGGAAGAGACGAACCGTCAATCATTACAGAAGAAAATCCCATATCGATACATGATTTACAAGTTTCAAAAGAATCTCCGTGGTCTAAGTGAAGAACAATTTGAGGTTTTTCACAGCCTAATTCTTTTGCATATTCAACGGCACCTTGTGCCATATAACGCAAAATAGTAGGATTTGCATACTGACGTGCGCCTTTTGATACTTGCATAATTACAGGTGATTTTGTTTCAACTGCGGCTTGAACAATAGCCTGCATTTGCTCCATTGTGTTAAAATTGAATGCAGGAATAGCATATCCGCCGCTTATAGCTTTTTTAAACATCTCTTTTGTATTTACGAGACCCAAATCTTTGTAAGAAATCATGTTTTTCTCCTCTTTAATTAGGTTAAAATTTGCGAAAAAATATCAGAAAAAATACTACTTGTCAAATAATGTACAGAAAATAGCTTTTGCACCAATATTTTTAGTTTTTAATGCATTGCTTTTGTCTTTCTATTAATATAATTTTCCAATCATTATTTCAGGGGAATGAAATGACAACAAGAGTGGCGGTAATCAGTATAATTGTAGAAGATGGTGTAGCGACGGAAAAAATCAACGAATATTTGCATATATACAAGCAGTATATTTTGGGAAGAATGGGAATCCCCTACAGAGAACGTAAGATTTCGGTAATAAGTGTTGTTTTAGATGCGCCGGAGGATAAAATTTCGGCATTGTCCGGGAAACTGGGACGTTTAAAAGGCGTTTCGATAAAAACTGTGTATTCCCAGAAAGTTTTCGATACAATCGGGGAAGGAGAAAATTGTGAATGAATTGATTGATAAACTTGCGCAAACTCAACTTCTTACAAAGGAAGAAATTGTTCTTTTGATAAACGGAATTACGCCGCAGCTATCAGAATATTTGTTTTCCAAAGCGAGAAAGGTTCGGGAAAATTACTATGGAAAAGATGTGTATGTCAGAGGTTTGATAGAGTTTACCAATTATTGCAAAAACGACTGCTATTACTGCGGAATAAGAAAGTCAAACAAAAACGCATGTCGCTATCGGTTGACTCCGGAAGAAATAATGGAGTGCTGCCGGACAGGGTATGACTTGGGTTTCAGAACGTTTGTTCTGCAAGGCGGCGAAGACCCGGAATATTCGGATGAAAAAATTATAGAATTGATTTGGGCAATTAAGAAGGACTTCCCGGATTGTGCATTGACCTTATCCGTTGGGGAACGTATGTATGAAGCTTATGCGGCTTTTTTTGGAGCTGGTGCGGATCGCTATCTGCTGCGTCACGAAACCGCAGCTCCCGAACATTACCGTAGGCTTCATCCACCTAAAATGTCATGTGAAGACCGAAAGAAAGCTTTATTTAACCTGAAAAAACTCGGTTTTCAGACCGGAGCCGGGTTTATGGTTGGTTCACCTTGGCAGACTCCGGAATATATAGCCGAAGATTTGCTGTTTCTGAAAAAATTGCAGCCGGATATGATCGGAATCGGACCGTTTTTGCCTCATCACGATACACCGTTTGCCGAAATGGGAAAAGGTTCATTGGAATTGACTTTGTTTTTATTGGGAATGCTGCGGCTTTTGTTTCCGAAAGTTTTGCTGCCTGCGACAACGGCACTGGGAACTATAGCACCTGACGGCAGAGAGCGCGGCATCCTCGCGGGGGCAAATGTTGTTATGCCGAATCTGTCTCCCGTTTCCGTGCGAAAAAAATATGAGCTTTACGACAATAAAATCTGCACGGGTGACGAATCGGCGCAATGCAGAAGCTGCCTTGAAGGACGAATGAAATCAATCGGTTACAATATTGTTGTATCTCGCGGAGACGCACTCCGGTAATATCGAAAATCGCACCTTAATTGATTCTGAAAGCTGACATTCTGCCCAATCCGGGAGCCAATGTTTTATTGGGGTTGTTAATATCAAGTTCCCGAACATTATCGACAAAGTAACAATAAGAATAGCTGCCTGCCGAAAGAGGAAGCGATATTTCCCAATAACCGGCAGAATCTTTTACCATTGCGTATGTGAATGGACTGAAATTGGCATTGGAGCATAAAAGGTTTACGGCTGATGCCTGCGGCGCATAGACACGAAATGTTACTTTTTTTACCGTATTTGCGCGGTCATTTATTTCTTCTATTCTGGGAGAGCCATTGAAATATTTCACTTCGTCGGGAATCATAACTTTTGTCAATTGATTTCCGTAATTGTCGGTGTAACTTGCACCGTTTACCGGTGCAGTCCAAAAACCGTTTATATTCAATCTATAGACAAAGCTGCTTTTGCCCGTATAAGGAAGCCGGCAGTAATAAACTCCGTACAAACTTGTACTGAAATAATATTGCTTTTCCCAGTTATCCAAATCTGTTACAAGGAAAATTTCATGCCGTCCTGCGTTTTCGGGCGGAAGTGTAATAACTATTGCGTCTTTCGTAAAAATCGGAGAAGTTGCTTCTCTCAGCAGACTTACGTCAACACGTCTGACTATGCTTTCATTGCAGAATACCGCCGCTAATGAAAAAAGAATAAAATAAACGGTGAATATGTATCGTTTCATTTTTTGCATACCTTTGTTCAGTAAAAAAATCCGCAGGAATAACAAAAACATTCTGATTTTTTCCAAAACGTCTGTGTTTTCGCTGTTTTAACTATTTAATTTCTCGGAAAGATTCCGAGAAACTTAATTGAGAGGTTAAACATTTGGAAATACTACTGATTTTGACTATAGAAAAAAAATCTATTTTTTGACATTATCAGCAGGCTGTATAACCGAAATTAAAATAATAAAGAGAATCTTATGCCGAAATTTGAAGATCTTCCTTTTTTAAAGGATAAAATTGCTTCGATTGCCGATGAAGTCGAAGTTATGAAGAAAAAGGGTAAAACGCCGAATTTGGTGCAGCTTCCTCAAGAAGAAAAACTTGACTCGAGCAAGTCGTATGATGATTTGCTGTCCGACGGATTGCTTGAAGATATTCCGGGTGGTCAGGAAGAAGATTTGGCAGCTTCGGTTGCTAAGGAAAAAGAACGTTCCCGCAGTCTTGAAGAAGCAATGGAACAAAATGAACCCAATACGGAAGTGTTTTCTGAAGAAAGTAGTATCGACGGGACTGCGGTGCCGACCGAAGACAATAGCTCCGAAGATAGTGATTCTCTTATATTGCCGGACAATGATTTATCAAGTGATGAAACAGATTCTTCGCTTGAGAAAAACGATTTATCAATTGACGAAGCCGATTTTCTTTCCATTAAAGATGACAATGATAAAGATAGCGATGAACCGATTTCCGAAATTGCTGCGGATACGGATTTTATAAATGAAGATTTTTC
>JAFLVQ010000087.1 GCA_022508205.1 Spirochaetales bacterium | reverse complement strand
ACCTTTGACCCACGCCTTAAAAGGGCGTTGCTCTACCAACTGAGCTAGCAGGTCAATACCTAATATTGTGTGTAGTAAAACCATTTCTCACTGTATTTGTCAATAAAAAAGTTTTCTTTTTATTACCGTTTCGTCGTTTGCAATAAAAAAACCGGACAATCAACTTTCTTTATTAAAGGAGCTGGATTGTCCGGCAAGGAGTATTCGGTTTTTAAATAAATCAACAGCTGTTTAGTTGCCGACCAGTTGTGTAAGGTGACGAATTTCGCTGTCGAACTCTTTTGTTGTAGATTCGATTTCTTTTGACATATCGAAGTTTTCGTTTGAAGTTTGGCTGATAACTTCCAGTGCCCGCGATATTTCACGTCCGCCTTTGTCCAGCTCTTGTGTAGCAAAAGATATTTGCTGGAATACTTTTGTTATCTCTTCAAGTTTTAAAGATACATCTTTATATGTTACGGCAACATTTTTGTTTAAATCGGAAGTTTTATTGATTTTAATTTTCGATTCCCGCAGTAAATCACCTACTTCTGAAGCTGAACGATTGGATTTTTCCGCAAGCTTTCTGATTTCGGTTGCAACTACGGCAAAACCTTTTCCGGCATCTCCGGCACGCGCAGCTTCAATTGCGGCATTCAAAGCAAGCAAATTGGTATTTTCCGCGATTTCATTGATTGAGTCGATACTTTCAATCATTTTTTGACTGAATGAAACCAAATCATGCATTTCCGACAGACTGGAATTGAGCGATGTTGTCCCTTTTTCGGAATCGATTGCAACTTTTTCGATTTCACTGTACACAAGAGTTGTATTTTTTGCGATTTCTTCGATACTTGACATTAATTCTTCTGTGGAAGAAGCGATTTCTTCGATACCGGAAGATTGGGATTCGGAAGCTTCACTTAATTTTTCTGCGAAATCGGCATTTTTGCCGCTTAATTGCTTGAGTTTTTCAGATAAATCTTTTGCTCCCAAAACAATTTCTTCGGTTTTTTTGTTTTGTTCTATCATCCTTTTTTCATTCATTGCAGTAGATGACAGCAATACTTTGATGTATTTTATAATACGCAGTCCGAAGAGTGTCGATATTGTATAGCAAGCTATACGTATCATTATTTCAGCGCGCGGATTGAATATCGTGTCGATATACATTTTCCCTGCGAATTCCATATTCATTACGATAATAAGAAATGCAAAGTCTGCGATAGCTAAATAAAGTACTGTCATTATGAGTACTCTTTTGCTTATAAACAAAATAGAAAAAAGTATTACACAAAGTCCGAGCATCCAAACTTGATGATTATATCCGAGAGTGACGTATGCATATAACGGAGCGATGGCACCTAATGTAATGGGAGTAATGTATTTTAATGCAGCATGAGCTTTTTTGAAAAATAAAAAAATAACAGTCGGAATCAGATTCATTAATGAAAATGCAATTATGAAAATCAAAATCTGTATCTTGAAATCATCAAATGAACGGCGCTGTATAAGTTGTGAGAACAGAAAAATAGTTGTGCCTAAAACCATTGTAATCCAACTTGTTACAATAGCGAAAATACTCAATTTTCTGTTTTCTATTTTCATTAGAGAATTTGCTTCTTGATTAGCTTGTGACCTTTCGGAAATTTTTTTTCTTCCTTCGTCCAATTTGTTTTTTATTCTTTCTTTTACATCTTTTGTCATAAAAAACCACTCTTATTATGAATTTCGGTGTTTACCGATGTTTTTTTTCCCAGTCTTTAATTACTATCGGATTCATGCAAAATTTTTATTAATACAAAATTGCAGAAACTGAAAAAATATTTGATCCCAAACAATCGATCAGAATACCGAATTTTAAAAGTGTAAAAGCATCAACATTATTGACGACTTAATGTATTTTGCTGATAAAATGGAAAATCATTATTGATTATTTTTTGTTTTTAAAAGGAAATTGTAAAATAAAAACTTTTCTCACGAAAACTTTTGTGCTACATTGCTCACTTTTTTGCATTTCTTTCAATTAGATAAGAAAAAATAATTATTATATAAATGATAAAAATTTTATACGGAGAAAATGTATGTACAAGAAAATTATTATCGGTGCCGGGTTAGGCGGTTTGATTCACGGAATTTTACATAAAATGGCTCGTCCTGACGACGATGTTGTTATTTATGACGGAAACAGAATCCCCGGCGGTTTTTGTACTGCTTTCCAAAAGCACACTACTTATCAGAATGAAAAAATAACTTATACGGTAAATATTCCTTTAATAACGAGCGATTTTCAAGCCGGCGATCCGCTTGCGAATTTGCTTGATTACATGGGAGTAAAAAATCTCAACTGGAAAGTTGTAGATAATCTGTTTGAGTATTATCCACTGAATGAAAAACCGTTTGTTCTGCGTGGAAAAGATCCCGAATCATTGGCAAATCTTGCCGCATCACCGAAAGAAAAAGCCAATGTCATGAAATTTTTTTCAATGATGAAAAAATTTTACAACGATTTAATGGATAAATGCCATTTATTTCCCAATCCGATTGAAGCTATTGGAATGCTTTGCCGTACACCGAGTGCAATTATCAGAATTTTAACGGACGGAACGTATTTAAAAACGATAGATAAAATCGGTATTAAAACTCAGACAATTCGTGAAATTCTTTGTGCGGCAGAAGCATTTTTAGGAGTGGAAGCCGATTTGGTAAGTTCTGCTGCGGAACTTTCGATGATTCAGAGTTTTTTGCAGAATACGTCTTTGCAGCCGGCTGGCGGAGATACATTTCAGACATTGAGCGACAATCTTGCCGAACGTTTTAAAGAATTGGGCGGGAAATTGGAATTGCAGACTCGTGTCAAAAAAGTTACTTTTCAAGGGAAAAAAGCAACCGGAGTAATTATCGGAAATGAAAATATTCCGGCAGACAGCGTTGTTATTGCAACGGCTCAGGATGTTATTGCACCGCTGATTGAAGACGGAGCATATATTTCATCTATTAAAAGCAGATTGAAAAAGATTAAAAAACTGCCGCCGCCTAATTCGGATTATTATTCTTATTTCCTTATCGATAAGAAAGTTATTGAAGAAAAGCCCGAACTTTTAAATACTGCATACCATATTTATAAATTGCCGGAAAATAATGAAATCGATAACTGGAAACTTCCGATTTGGGTACCTAATGAATTGATAAACGATAAATATTATGTGCTTACGATGGTAATTACCGAAAAAGACCAAAATAAAATCGATGAATGGGTAAAGTTGCGTGATTCCAATCTGCAGAAATATACGGAAGAGAAAGAAAAAATGGCGGCAAAATTCATTAAAACATTGCAGCAGGTTGAGCCGTTGTTTGCGAAATATCCGCCGTTGAAGCATTTAATGACAATGAGTCCGGCTTCTTATAATCCTTATGGGTCAAAATATCCGCTAAGCGGATTGGCTCCGGTTCCGGAAAATTTTTTGCTTAACAGAATGACACCGGTGATACTGGATAATTTGTTTCTTTCCGGAAATTCTAATTTCTGCTGCGGCGTTTGGGGTGCAATGGCCGGAGCATGGCAAAGTTTCGTTTGCGCGTATGAGAGAGAATTCGGTATTAAAATCGGTAATCATGATATATTGTACAAAAGTACATTAAAAAATTTACCGGCTAAAAAATAACTGATAATTTCGGAAACTGGGCAGTTCGGCTGAATAACCGAATTGCCTTTTTTATTATGGAATCCAAACGGAGTAATTATGGGATTTACCGAAAAGAAATTTTTGTCGCTTACGCCGCTTAACAGGACAAAGAAACTTGCTTTTGCGTTAAGAGAATTTCTTTACGGACGTGAAAAACGTGCCTATGTCGAAGATCTGCTGCGTTGGTATAATGCCTGTCTTTCGGAAAACGAACGTTTTGATATGCCGCAAAGCAGAACCCAGTGGCAAATTTTATCTCAAAAGTTACTGCAATTTATAGATGATGAATACGATTATGTAGACTCCAAACTTTTTGATGAAGACGCCAAACAGTGCGGCAAGGGAATTATTTTGCTTGATAATCTGCGTGCTCCGTATAATGTCGGCGGAATTCTGCGTTCTGCCGAAGCTTTTAATGCGCAAAAAGTTGCTTTATGCGGGATAACGCCGGGACTTGACAACGCAAAAGTTAAGCGTGCATCAATGAATGTTCAGATAGAAACGGTTTATTTTAATACGTCGCTTGAAGCTGTCGATTTTTTTAAGGCTGCCGGTTTTACCGTCATTTCAATAGAGAAATGCAGCGGTTCTGTTGATATTTCGGAAGTCAAAGGTTTGCCGGATACCGAAAAACGAATTCTTGTTCTGGGAAATGAAGAATTCGGCATAGGACAGGAAATCCTTGAAAAATCAGATTTTATTGTTCACATACCGCTGAATGGTTCTAAAAATTCTTTGAATGTCTGCACTGCCGCCGGAATTGCGATGTACATTCTTTTAGGATAAAAGAATGCCTTTTAGAATAAAAAAAGACCGCTGAAATAAACAGCGGTCTCTTTGTTCATTCAGGCTTTGCCGTAGTTATCGACCGAACCGAAAATTTTTATTTCGCCCGGTTTTAAGTTAATATCGAGCTTTACGATATTGCCATCAATTTTTTCTTCGGGAGAATAATCTTTTATATTACCGCACCCCAAAATTGCTTCAACATTTTCCAAATACACATGTTGGATACTGTCAATGGATTTGTTCAATACAATAAGCACTTTTTGACCGCTCCAGTCTTTGTAAAAACAGAAGACATTCTGCCAATTGCCCTGATCTACAATTGTTATCGGACTTTCTTCGTGCAGCGGTAAAAACGCTTTTTTCACTTCCAATACTTTGCGGATATTTTCGGAAAAATCCATTCCGGTATTTTCCCAATCGTCCGGATTGGTATTTACCGTATTGATTCGTTTTGTAAATGCGTATTCCAGTCCGGTAGTTATCATAAAACCTTTTGAAAATAATGCGGAAAAATAAATTCGCTGCAGGAAGTGGCTGATATTTTTATTGCACTCCACATATAGTCTGTCTGTATCGTGACCTGACGGAAATGAAATTGATGCGGCAAATTTTCTTGACATTTCGTATTGTTCAAGACACCAAGCATCGTTGAAATTCCACCATTTTGAAGAGTTGAAAATATAGTCGAATCCACTGTTTGACAACGCTTCGATTTGAACCGGAGTACAGCCGAGAGTTTCGGCAAGAAAAACAATTCCCGGATACTTGGCTTTTAAATTGGAAATCAGAAAATTCCAGAAAATATTCGGACTCTGATAAGCCGCATCGCATCTGAACCCGGAAAATCCTATTTTGATAAAATATTCACAAATATTTTGCAGATATTTCCACAGGTTATCACGGTCGCTGCTTCCTTCAAGGTCAAATTGCGCCAAATCTCCCCAAGAAATGAATTGACCGTTTTCCCAAGCTCCGGGTCGTTTTACATCATTGTTTTCCAGAATATACCATTCTTTATGTTCTTTTGTTAAAGGCGAATCGATCGATGTATGATTTACTACTAAATCCATAAATACATCGATCCCTTTTTCTTTTGCTTTGGCAATAAAAGATTTCAGCTGCTCTTCGGGAGCCCCGTCTTCCTTTGCAAACATTGTTTCATTGAAACGATAGTATTCTTTTACTGCATAAAGACTGCCGGAAAAACCGGGGTAGTGAATTGGATTAATATAAATACTGTTAAAACCCATATTCTGAATGTGGTCTAACGCTTTAATCCAGTCCTTGACTGTTCTGTAAAGTCGGGGATAAAGATTGTAAATATATAACGCTTTCATATTATTTTCTTCCGCCTCCTATTAATAAAGTTAACATAGCTTTTATTGTATGCATTCTATTTTCGGCTTCTTCAAAAACAAGTGAATTGGGAGATTCAAAAACGTCTTCGGTTACTTCCATGCAATGCACTCCGTTTTCATGAGATGCCGGCAAACAGTGAAAGAAAACAGAGTCTTTTCCTGTCGCTTCCATTAATTCTTTATTGACCTGATATTTATTCAATGACTCAATACGTTCTTTTATTCCTTGTTGATTTTCTTCTCCCATGCTGACCCATACATCGGTGTAGATAATATCTGCGCCCTTTACGGCTTCATAAGGATCTTCTGTTAGAAGAACGGATCTGCTGCCTTTCATTTCTTCGGCTTTCTTTATAATCTTTTCTGCAGGGAAAAGATTTTTCGGAGCTCCGATAGCAAAATCCATTTCCATACGCACACAGCCGAGCATCAGACTATTTGCCATGTTGTTTCGTCCGTCACCGATATACGCCATTTTCAAACCTCGTATTTTGCCGAAACATTCTTTGGCAGTCATTAAATCGGCAAGCACCTGTGTAGGATGAAAATCATCTGTCAAACCGTTTATAACCGGAACTCCGGAATGCTCCGCCAGCATTTCAACAGATTTCTGCTCGTATCCACGGTATAGAATACCGTCGTACATTCTTCCCAACACTCTTGCAGTATCTTTTATGGATTCCTTTTTTCCCAGTTGGATTGCATCCTTTCCCAAAAAATCGGCATGACCGCCTTCGTCAAGACAAGCAATGCTTGTTGCGCAGCGTGTTCTTGTGGATGTTTTTTCAAAAACCATCGCAATATTTTTATCTTTTAAGTAGTAATTGTGAATTCCGGCGCGTTTTAAACGTTTTAGTTCAATCGCCCAATCAATGAAATAAGCAATCTCATCAGGCGTATATTCCATCAAAGTAAGAAGACTTTTACCGAAAAAATCGGAACGAATTTCCATAAACTGCTCCTGTAAAGGAAATAAATTGCTTTAGTTTTTTCTTATATAGTATATTACTTATTTTAACAAGAAAAAAATCATGAAAGTTTTCTTATAAATATACTTTTATTGTGAATTAAAGTACTTTTCGTAACTTATTCTCAGTGTGAAAAAACAACATGCTTGTCTAAAAAGAACTTTATTGTGTATCCGGCAGCCAATCCCAAAATCAAACCGAGATATTCCAGTTGAAAATAGATTTTGAATAACAACTGAACTGCCCAGAAAAGAAATGTCGTGAATATAGAAAACAGAGTGTAAAGTCCTATACGGGCAATTTCTTTTTTTGCAGTTGCATATTTCCCTTTTTTGAATACGAGAAAACGGTCTGCTGTATATTTAAAGATAAACGCTGCTGCCGTTGCCGCAGAGAGCTTTAGTAGTGTGGCAATATCGATGTTTTTATAAAGCTGAAATGAAAAAAAAGTATTGTTGAACGAATAGAATATTACTTCGCATATTTTTTGTACAAAAAAATTCAGTGCTGTGGAACAAACGGCGAATAATATATAAAAAAAATATTGACGATTGATTTTCATGGCGGGACTATATCTTAAACAGTTAAATAATTCAATCAATCGTTAAATAAAGCAGATTTCGATTCCGATATTCCGATGAGAGAGAAAAATATCAGGAAAAATCATGGAAATGAATGAAGCATTGATTGTTATATTTCTTATGGGACTTTCGGTTCCATTATTTTCATATCATATTTTTTTATTGGCAAAAACCGCACATAAAATCAATTATTACTTTGCGGTTTTCTCTATATTATATTCAATATATATTGTGCTTTTTTCCGCAATACCGCAGACATCGCTTATAGGAACAAGTTTTTTTCAATTGATTCCCATAATTAAACTCTTTACTGTACTCGGAATAATTTATTCGTATCACGGCATTATAAGATTCGGATTCAGAATGAAATTTCCGTTGGTTACTGGTATTTATTACGGAATAATAGCTGCCGGTTCATTGGGATGGCTTTTATTTGCAGTTTCCCGCTGGAATTATCCTATGCCGATTTCAAATTTGACAATGGAGATCTGTATTCAAATTGTACTGCTGAGTTTTTATTCCATACTGCTTCATTCCATGTTCAACAGCAAGAAGGAGGGAAAGAAATCAATATATATTGTTTTAACTTGTGTTTTGGCCTTTTTCCTTTTGTTGTCGGTTCTAAGTTATATTTTTCCGTATTTGGAAATGTTTCGCTACTTTTCGGTTTATATTCCCGTGGTTCTTTATATCTACTCTTTTTATATATTTAATGCATTTGTCACATATGAAAGCCTTAAAGAAGAAGAGTATGAGGAAGAACGCCAAGAGACTGTGGAAAAATTGCTTGCAGCTCGGGAGAAAACCGATAACGACGATGAAAACAAACCGCAGGATACTGTCAATGCCGATTCCGATATAAAAATAAATATTCCGTTTACGGAAGAACTGCGGAAAAATATTGAACATTACAACAATATTAACAAGGCGATTCCGTTGAGTGCGTCTTTGCAGGAGCAGATTTTTCTTCATGCGAAACGAAGTGTTTTCGATGATTTTATTCATTCTTTATTTACATTTATTTACAATACAAAAAACAGTTCTGCCGAGTATAATTTGAAAATCGAATGCGGAAGCGAAAATATATTTTTATCATGCGGCGACTTTTTGCTTTCACCCGGAGATAAGTCTCTCAATATGGAAAAAATGCGGTTGATTCAACTGAAAAAAAGTGCCGAAGAATTAGGCGGAACTTTATCGCTTATTAAAAATCAGGAAACAGACGGAATGATTATACGTCTGAAATTTCCATGTTTGAGTGAAAACTCCGATGATGATACGAAAGTTATTCCTTTCAAAGAAGGTTTGCCGACAATTTTATTGGCAACCGATTCTGCAGATTCTTTATGCTTTTTTTCTGATATTTTTTGTGACAGGTACAATTTGGCGACAGTTTCGGCGGCCGATGATGCTGTTGCCACTTTATCTAACGGAAATTTTTTATGTTTGATCTGCGCGATGAGTACGGACGGCAGAACGCAGGAAATTTATTATGCAGTTGAGAATCAGCCGGCTCTTTCCGATGTGCCGATTTTAATAGTTGCGAATGAACATCAGACATACCTTGACTTGAAAAATTATCGCCAATTTACAACGAAAGAATGGATAAATCCTGTGGAGGCGGATGAAATTATTGCAGAATTGGATAATTTACAGATAAAAATAAAACAGTCGCAAACCAGAAATATCGAAGCTATTGACAGTAAAATGGAAGCCGCACCGGTGGAAATTGGTGAAAAAAACAATAAAAAAGCAGCTATGACTCAAAAACAATTTGATGAGAAGGCGTCGCAGTATGAGCTTACGAATAATGAAAAAATAGTTACAGTCTTATTGCTGCACGGACTTGAATACAAGGAAATTGCTGCTAAAACGAAAAGCTCAATAGATACAATTTTGGCAATAACGAATGCAATTTACAGGAAGACAGAAACAAATTCAAAGATTGAACTTATTGACTTGTTTATGAAAAATGTGAAATGAATGCGGTGATTTTTTTGTTTATTGCAGAAACTGCTTGAAATAAAAAATGAATGTGATATAAGTTGGTAACTTTCAGAAATGCAAGAATAACTCAGTTGGTAGAGTGCGACCTTGCCAAGGTCGAT
>JAFLVQ010000086.1 GCA_022508205.1 Spirochaetales bacterium | reverse complement strand
TTCTTCCGGTGTACCGGCAGCGACTATTTGACCGCCTTTATCCCCGCCTTCCGGACCAATATCGATAATATGATCGGCTATTTTTATAACATCCAAATTATGTTCGATAATAATCATCGAGTTGCCCTGATCCACAAGCGTATTGAGAACTTCGATAAGCTGCTTTACATCCGCAAAATGCAGTCCCGTTGTAGGCTCGTCAAGTATGTACATTGTTTTTCCCGTTTGACGCTTAGACAATTCATCGGCTAATTTGACACGCTGTGCTTCACCGCCGGACAGCGTAAGAGCAGACTGCCCGAGTCGCACATATCCCAAGCCGACATCGCATAAAGTCTGCAGCTTTCTGCTTATCTGCGGATGTTTTTCAAAAAGCTTCAGCGCATTTTCCACTGTCATATCAAGAACATCCGCAATCGAATACCCTTTATACTTTACTTCCAATGTTTCATGATTATAACGCTTGCCGCCGCACGTTTCGCACGTTACGTATACATCGGGAAGAAAATGCATTTCTATTTTTATTTGACCGTCGCCGCAGCAGTTTTCGCAGCGCCCGCCCTTAACATTAAAAGAAAAACGTCCCGCTTTATAACCTCGTATTTTAGCCTCTTCCAATTCGGCATACAAATCACGAATATGATTGAAAAGCCCGATATACGTAGCCGGATTGGAGCGAGGTGTCCGCCCGATTGGATTCTGGTCGATGCAGATTACTTTATCGATATTTTCAATCCCACTGATCGATTTATATTGTTTATTTTCTTTCGTTTTGTGAAAAAGATGATTGAGCAATGCAGGATACATAATTTCATTGACAAGCGTAGATTTTCCGGAGCCGCTTACTCCAGTAATAACGGTCATTTTCCCCAGAGGAACAGACACGGTAATATTTTTCAGATTGTGAAGTTTCGCTCCGGTAATGGTAAGCATATAGCCGTTTCCGTCACGGCGTTTTTTCGGAATCGGAATAAAATCCGCGCCGCTGAGAAATCGCCCGGTAATAGATGAAGGTTTTTTTTCAATCTCTGCCGGCGTTCCTTCGGCAATTACCATTCCGCCATGCTCTCCGGCTCTCGGTCCCAAATCCACCACATAATCGGCACTTCTGATAATTTGTTCGTCGTGCTCTACAATTACAAGTGTATTTCCAATATCGCGAAGTTCCAGCAATGTCTGAAGAAGTCTGTCATTATCACGCTGATGAAGCCCGATTGTCGGTTCATCAAGAACATAGAGCACTCCCACAAGTCTGCTTCCTATTTGTGTCGCAAGACGAATCCGCTGTGCCTCGCCTCCGGAAAGCGTGGCCGATTTTCTGTCTAAAGTAAGATATTCGAGTCCCACATCAATCAAAAAACGTAATCGGGAGCGAATTTCTTTCAATATCTGCGCTGCAATCAGCTGTTCGTTGTCGCCTAATTTCAGATTTTCAAAAAAATTGTAGCTTTCCTTCACCGAATAACAGACTACATCATCGATATTTTTACCCGCAACTTTCACCGACAATGCGATTTTATTCAGCCGCTTTCCGTGACATGAATGACATTTTTGTTCTGTCATAAAAGATTCAAGCCATTCTTTGACGCCGCTCCACACCGCTTCACGATAGCGATGTTTCAAATCGTCAATCAAACCTTTGTATTTCGCCTTCTTAACTCTCGATTCGTAATGAAACTCGATTTCATCGTCAGAACCATTTATGATAATATCCTGAATATTCTCGGGAAGCTGCTCAAACGGAGTATCCAAATCAAAATTAAAGTGACGCGATAAATCTTTCATCTGCGCATAAGCGATTTTGTGACGCTGCTGATGAGTTTGAATAGCACCTTCCGATATTGAAATAGTTCTATCCGGGATAATTTTATTCAAATCATATTCTATAATTTCGCCAAGTCCGTGACATGTCTCGCACGCACCTTGAGGATTATTAAAGGAAAAAAGCCGAGGCTGAATTTCCGGGTAACTGATTCCGCAGTCGGGACATGCGAAATGTTCCGAAAAAATTTCCTTTTTACCGCCACTATCTATTGATACAAGACCGTTCGCCATTTTCAGTGCACTTTCAACCGATTCGCTGCAGCGCTGACGAATCCCTTCACGCACAACCAAACGATCGACTACGATTTCAACAGTATGTTTTTTTTGTTTGTCAAGTTTTATTTCTTCATCAAGCGTATGAAGTTCCCCGTCAACGCAAACACGTGCATAACCCGATTTTCTTGCATCTTCAAATACTTTTTGAAACTCGCCTTTTCTGCCTCTTGCAACAGGTGCCAAAATCATAATTTTTGCGCCCTCGTCTTTGGCAAGAATCAAGTCGACAATTTGATCTACCGATTGGGCACTGATAACCTTTGCACATTTATAACAATACGGGATTCCCGTTCGGGCAAAAAGAAGACGCAGATAATCGTGCACTTCGGTAACGGTTGCAACTGTGGAACGAGGGTTGCGGTGCGTTGTTTTCTGTTCAATACTGATTGCCGGGCTAAGTCCTTCTATATAGTCAAGTTCCGGCTTTTCCATAAGTCCCAAAAACTGTCTGGCATACGGCGAAAGAGATTCGACATAGCGCCGTTGTCCTTCGGCATAAATAGTGTCAAATGCCAAACTCGATTTTCCCGAGCCGCTTACTCCGGAGATAACAATCATTTTGTTCCGCGGTAATGTTATGTCTACATTCTTTAAATTGTGAGTTCTTGCACCTTTGACGATAAGATTTTTGTGCTGCTCCATAACGACTTATCTCCTCACTGAAAAAATTTGTCGGAATGTAGCATATTTTTCACTGATTTAAAATTAGTTTAACAGATTATTACCTCATAGATGATAGATTGACAGCACGTCGGGCTTGCGCAAGATTAAAAGACAATTCGCGGGGCAAGCCGCGCGGAACGGAGGTTCCGAACTTTGATTTCAAAACGGAATACAGGTCTGGGACTTGAGCTAAAATCATTTGACAAGCAAAATCCAAATAGGTATAAGCAAACTGCCTTTGCGAATCCATTTACCGACGGGAAAATAGTTACTGATTAAGACGAAATAATGAAAAACAAAACACTATTCGGTATATTTTTAATGCTGACAGCCGCATTATTCGTAGCTGTCGGTCAACTTTTCTGGAAAATATCAAATGCGCAAATAAATATCTGGCTTATAACCGGTTTTTTTATATATGCTGTCGGGGCATTGATTATGACTGTGGCACTACGATTAGGAAAATTGAGTATGCTGCAGCCTCTGTTCTCATTCAGTTACATTGCCGCAATATTTTTAGGAAACATTTTTTTAAATGAAAAAATAACAATACAACACGTAGCTGCAATCATTTTTATCATGCTCGGGATAATCTGCTTATCAAAGGGAGAAAAATAATGATTATATTGAGTTTCATTCTGTTGATTGCGGGAACTATTCTCGGAGCTTTCGGAGCTTATTTCCTAAAAATTGCCGGAGATAAAATCAAAAATATAGCAGGATACATTTTTTGTCCGTATTTCTATCTGGGCGGATTTTTGTATTTTCTTGCTGCGCTGCTGAACGTTTTTTATCTGAAATATTTACCTTACTCGATTGTCTTGCCCATGACATCGATCACGTATTTATGGACACTGTTGATTTCCGCATTTCTGCTGAAGGAAAAACTTAATAAATGGAACTTCATCGGAATCGGACTGATTTTCTGCGGAATATTGATTCTTGGAACAATGGTTAAAAATTATTGAAAACCACAAATTGATAAATGAAAATATCAATTCCCCGACACAGTTTTCGCAATTGGGAAAAAAAGTTTTATAAAGATACAAAAAATTTCTGCAATTGACAAAAATAATGAAAAAATTTAATAAGTCACCTAATATCTCACAGAGAAGGAAAAATGAAAGCAAATATACTATTCGATAAAAATAAAATCATTTCTTTTATACTTTCTATTCTTACTTGTTTCGTTTTTTGTATTGATTTTAAGAAATACTCATTTGATGAGAGTTTTATCTTCCTTCAATTTTATAAAATTTTGCCGACAGGAAACGACTTCATGTGGCTGTTTCTTGTCATTGGGATATTTTTCATTTATCAACATACTTTCAATATACAAATTCAAAGAAAAACAAAAATTACTCTGGGAATAACAAGTGCTTTTTTTGCCGCGTTTACAGTCGTCGGTATTTTGTGCGAAATATTCGAGCGTTGGATTATCGATTCGACATTATTTTTTATTCTGATGACAGCGTATTTCGCTTACTTTTTCATTATATATGCGGTTCTGAAGATAACTTTTTACTACCTGTTTGAAAATAACGCATTGCCCCCCCCCACTCAGCAAAAAACATCTAAATTACTGTTATTTTTCGACAATCACACATTCGCCTGTACATTTTTAATTACAGTACTATGTTGGTTGCCCCTTCTTGTGATTTTTTATCCGGGAAGTGCGGTATGGGATGGTTTCCGCTCATTAACATATTTTTTCGGATACGTACCATGGTCTAATCATCATCCCGTTCCCATATCGCTCCTGATGGGAAGCTGCATGAAAATCGGGAAAATGCTCGGCAGCAATAATCTCGGTCTCTTTATTTACAATATATTTCAAGTTTCTGTTTCAATTATTACATTTTGTAATATTCAATTATTCTTAAAAAAAATAAAAGCATCATATATACTAAGAATCGTAACAGTGGCTTATTTTGCTTTATTTCCATTATGGCGAATGAGTTATATGCTTATGAAAGATCCACTCTATTGTATGATCGTTGTTAATTTTACAATAGAATTGGCATATATCATTTTAAACAGCAAACGATATGCAAACTCGAAATATCGCTTGATATATCTTACGTTTCTGTGCATTTGCACTTGCTTTACCAGAAACAACGGTGTGTATATTTTGTTTTTCGCAATTACAGTACTCGTTGTCTATATGAGAAATAAATTAACATTGCTCGATCAAATAAAATTGACTTCTCCGTTATTCATAGGAATCTTTTTGTTTTCTTTCTGCATTCATTTTTTATATCCGTCTTTAAATATAGGTAACGATTCAAAACAAGAATCCAAATCTGTTTTTTGTCAACAAATAGGTAGGTACTTAAAATATTACAGCGATGATTTAACGGAAAAAGAAAAAGATATGTTGTCCCAAACATTTGCTGATTGGGAAAATATCGGGAAAATATACAATCCTGTTTTGTCTGATCCGATTAAAAACAACTTTCTGAGTCAAAACAATTCCAATAAATTAATGCAATTATGGCTCGATTTTTTTATAAAAAATCCGGCAGTTTATTTTGAAGCTTTTTTCTATCAAACTGCAGGTTATTATTCTTTAACGTATGAAAATAATATACCCGATGGCGGTGGATGTGGATATTTTCCACATGTAAAAATATATATAAACAAAATTTTAAATCCTAATGGGGATTTAAATGCTTATTATCCTCTAAATCTTGATAAACAAAGAAAAAATCATAACGACGTGCGTTATTTCATCAAACGCATGCCGTTAATAGGGCTTCTTTTTAATGCTCCTTTGTACACATACATAATGGTTTTATGCTTTATCGCGGTAATTCTCTATAGACAAAAAAAGAAATTGATAATCTTTATTCCGAGCATAGTAACTTTTCTCGTCGCTTTAGCTTCACCTGTCAATGGGAGTCTGCGCTACTTTTTGCCTGTTTTGGCTATCACACCGATTTTAATCGGAATCACCCTGATGAAGGAGAAGACAAAATGAAAACAGCAATTATACTTCCGGCATACAACGAAGAGCTTGTAATTGAACAAGTGCTCATGGATTTTTACAGCAACATGCCCGATGCCGAGATTTACGTAATAGACAATAACTCCAAAGACAACACAAACAAAATCGCAAAAGACATCATGAAAAAGCACAATATGAAAGGAAACGTTTTGTTTGTAAAAAAACAGGGAAAAGCCAACGCTGTCCGTTACGCATTCCAACATATTGACGCTGATATTTACGTCATGTCTGATGCCGATTTGACATATCCGGCATATCATCTGCCTGATTTAATTGCACCGATTGTAAACGGTGAGGCTGACATGGTAGTTGGCGACAGGCATGCTACCGGAGCATACAAAAAGGAAAATAAACGTGGTTTTCATAACTTCGGAAATTGGCTTGTAAAGTATTTAATTCAAAAAACGTTTCATTCAGATTTAAACGACATCATGAGCGGCTATCGTGCGTTCAGCAAACGTTTTGTCAAACTGTATCCGATTTTATCGGACGGTTTTGAATTGGAAACCGAAATGAGCATTCATGCATTGGACAAACGCTACAGCGTTGTAGAAATTCCCATAGATTATAAAGACAGAATCGAAGGCAGTTATTCAAAATTGTCAACATTCAAGGACGGAGCCAAAGTTTTAAAAACGATTTTTTCTATATTTGAAAATTACCGACCACTGCAATTCTTTTCTATAATCAGTTTAATCTTATTGACAGCCGGTTTGGCAATAGGTGCTGCTCCGATAATGGAATATATCAAAAATGCCAATCATTACATAACAAAAGTTCCGTCATCAATATTAGCAAGCAGTTTGATAATACTTTCCGTTTTATCTTTCATGTGTGCAATAATATTGAACACTATCCAATTTTACAATAAAATAAATTACGAGACGCAAATTAATTTATTTTCAAGCAGTGAAAATGAATTAAAACCACAAATTGATAAATGAAAATATCACACAATAAATTAATTATAACTCTTCTATGCATTTCATCAATATTATTACTTATGCAAGCTTTGATATTTTCCGTATTCTCGCAAGACATTCTTTCACTGCAGCTTCCCGCTGTTAATGGAAGTAAAGAGCGCACAATTATTCTTTTGTCTACACTATCAGAATGTTTTGTTTTTTTCCTTTTAGCCGCATCATTTGTATTGCTTATATATTTTGAAAGAGACAAAATAAAAATCGTTATTTTTACTCATTCAAATACATTATTGTTCTCTATATTTGTAATATATTTCATTTTCAGATTAACATTTTTATTCTTCGGATATGACATTGCCGACGGTTACGAAAAAACAGCAATCTATTTTTTTGAAACACACAATATAAAAGCATTCAATGCCAGAAATATTCCGTACCCTCTATTTATACTTATTTCAACATTAATTTATCCATCATTTTCAATAGTTTCACTTTTTCATTCTTTACTTGGAATGCTTACGGCATATTTTATTTATTTGTCATTTATTAAAATAAATAAGATGACAGTTCCGACTTTTTTTAATGAGAAAAAATGGATCATTTGCCTAATAGGATATTCAATTATCATACTTTATCTGTTTTCTACACAAAGAATTTGGCTCGAACAAAAACTGCGTCCCGAAATCGGTACTCAATTTTTATTATCAGCAATAATCTATTTACTGCTGCGATTAATTGAAAAACCGTCTTGCATTTCATATTTATTAATTACCGGAATAAATTTGTTTGCATTACATTATCAACCTAAAACATTGGTGTTTGCTATCTTTTGCATTATCGCAACAACAGTATTCTTTTGCGTAAAAATATACTCTGATGAAAATACATTAAAATCGAAAATCTTACGAACAGCAGTAATCATAGGATTTTTTGCAGCTTACTTTGCATTGATAAATATCTGCACAAAAATAATCGATGAAAATAAGATCGATACAAAAAAATTTGCTTATTCTACTGTTTTTGTCTCCATAATGAACTTAATAGATATTGAAGTACAACATGACATCAAAAAAGAGAATGCAAAATACCCCAAAGAACTGCTGATTATATGGCATAATTTTTATAAGAACGTTGCACATAAATATTCCAATATGAATATATCTAAATTCGACTGTATTTTATACAGCACCCAATATACCGAACTTTTGAATATAACGCAGAACGTATACGGGGGCACAGATATTCACTATTTAAATAATTTTCTCGTTTATTACTGTGTAAAATCGGCTTTATCGCATCCTTTTGCATACGCATACAAAGTTTTAAAAGTGTTTTTTAAGTCTTTCGCTTTGTTATTTGACAGTTTTAAAAATCCTTTGTTCTTTCAGGATATTAACAATAAAGGATTGGCAAATAATATTATAACAATGCAAGAACGAGGCGGCGGTATTCTGCAAAATAATTTTTGTAATACAATTACGAATATTCTGAATAAAAAACATTTCTATTGTACTTTCAATTTCTTCCCTATGAATTTTGTTTATTTGGCAACAATAATTTGTTTTCCGGTTTGGATTGCAGTTTCGATTATTATTTTCTGTAAACGCAGAAAAAATAAAGCACTATTCATATATACGCTCATGAGCATTTTGACGTATTTTCTTTTACATGCAGTCACTGCACTTACGACATTTGAATATAATCGATACAATTTTGAATTATTTCCCGTAATTTTAATAAGCTGCGTTCTCTGCATTCAAACATGCTTTCTCAATATAAAAAAACAGCGACTGTAAAGCCGCTGTTTTAGTTTCGTTATATAACAAATTCTTTTATTTCCCTGATTCTTCTCCCAGCATGCCTTTAAGCAGCTCGGTAGCCTTCATGGGATTTACCTTGCCTTTTGTCTGCTTCATAACTTGGCCCATTAAAAATTTCAATGCATTGCTTTTTCCGTTATGATAATCTTCTACCGACTTAGGATTTGCCTCTATCACACTGCGGCATATATTTTCAATCTCACCGTCATTGTCCATTTGCGCCAAATTTTCTTCCGCAATAATAGCAGACGCTGTTTTGCCAGTAGACCGCATTTTCGCAAAAACATCTTTTCCTATCCAAGAGCTTATTTTTCCATCGCCCATTTGATTTACCAAATCCGCAATATGATCTGCCGGAACAGGAAAATCTTCGATTGCTATATTTTCCGCATTTAATATTGCGCAAATATCGGTCAATACAACATTCGACGCTTTTTTATAATACTTCGTCGTCCTGCAAACAGCCTCAAAATAGTCAGCCAAAGCCAAAGATGCCGAAAGTGTCAAAGCGTCATATTCCGTAATTCCATATTGAGAAACAAAACGTTTTCTTTTGGGTGCTGGAAGTTCGGGCAAGCGTTCACGCTGCATTTCTATTATCTCATCGGAAATTTCCAAATGCGGCAAATCAGGTTCCGGAAAATATCTGTAATCCGATTCGCCTTCCTTAGAACGCTGAAAAACCGTTATTCCCTTGCTGTCATCATAACCGCGGGTAGTTTTATTTGTTCCGTTATTGACCTCGCCTGTTTTCTCATATTCCTCGACCTGACGCTTCATTTCATATTCCAAAGCCTTCTTTACATTGGAAAACGAATTCATGTTTTTAATCTCGGCAATAGGCGTATTTACTTCCGTTCCGTCAGCCTGCGGAATCATCATACTGATATTTGCGTCGCAGCGCAAACTTCCCTCTTCCATGTTGCAATCGGAAATTCCTATATACTGAAAAATCTCTTTAAGAGTTTTCAAATATTTTACAGCTTCATCGGGAGACGTAATATCCGGCTCGCTTACTGTTTCCAAAAGCGGAGCTCCGCAGCGGTTGTAATCGACATAACTGTTATTCGTGCCGTCTTCGAGATGAATCAATTTCCCGGCATCTTCTTCCATGTGTGCGCGCGTAATTCTGATATTTTTTGTCGTTCCGTCATTATTTTCGATAGTAAGATACCCTTCATAG
>JAFLVQ010000085.1 GCA_022508205.1 Spirochaetales bacterium | reverse complement strand
GATTGTTATTAAGCAATTGTCATTTTTTGGAATAGGAGCAGCTTCATTGGTTTTGTGATCTTTGGTTGATCATACGTTCTATAAACGTCATATAAAGCTCATGGTTTTTATAACCATTGCGTTTTTGATTCTTACGCTGATTCCCGTGATTGGCGTCGATGTTTACGGCGCAAGGCGTTGGATAAAAATCGGACCGCTGACATTTCAACCGTCGGAGTTTGCGAAATTGACGGCAATATTTTATTTGGCAGCGGTTTTAGACAATAAGAAAGACGATGTTCAGGACTTTTACAAAGGAGTGCTGCCGCCTTTAATGCTGCTTGTTCTGATTGGAATTTTCGTATTATTGGAAAATGATTTTTCTACTACAATGCTTATTTTTTTTGTCGGTTTTATATTATTTTTTCTTTCCGGTGTACGACTTATTACATTGTTAATGCTCACGTTTGCCGGTGTTTTGGGCGCAGTGGGAATGATTTTTCTTGCTCCGTACAGAATAAAACGTTTGGAAGTACTGTTTAATCCATGGGTTGATCCGTTCGGAAGCGGGTGGCAAAGCATTCAGTCCATGAAATGTTTTTCACTCGGCGGTTTATGGGGAAGAGGACTCGGAGAATCGACTCAGAAGTACAGCGCCTTGCCTAAAGGATACAACGATTATATTTTTTCGGTTATAGTTGAAGAAAGCGGCGTTGTTACCGGAATTTTGATGATTGTCATGTATTTTGCGATTGCGTTATTGGGAATAAATATTGCAAAACGCTGCAAATCTCGCTTTTCGTTTTTAACGGCAGGTGGGATTTCTTCCTTGATGTTTATTCAGGCAGTACTGAATATCGGCGTTGCGGCAGGAATTTTTCCGTCTACGGGGATTCCGCTTCCGCTTGTCAGTGCCGGAGGAACATCGCTTATACTATTTTTGTTTTCGGTAGGTGTATTGATTAATATTTCAAACCTTTCGGCAAGGTGCGACCTAAATGAAGATTAGTTATGTTATTTCGATTTTATTTTTAATAACGATACTTTTCTGTTCAATTATATTTGTAGTAAATAAGGAGCGTTTTATTGTTGAAGACATAGAAATAACGGCTGATTTCAGATTCAACAGAACATTTCTTATGCAAAAAGTAGGAATTGAAGACGGTAATTATATTTGGCAGTATAACAACAGAAAGATTGCGGCGGTTTTGGATGATCTGTATTTTATCGATGATTATAAAGTGACAAAAAAGTATCCGTCACGTCTTATAATTCAGCTTTTCAAAAGAAAACCGTTGGCAAGAGTTGCGGGCAAGGATGGTGAAGTTTTTTTTATAGACAGACGCGGAGTAGTATTTAAAAGTTCCAAAATCAAAGATATGGTGCCTCTTTTGATTTTTGAAAATCCGCAGCTGATTCATCAAGGTAAAAAGTTGGGTGGAAAATTCGGCGAAACAGTGCAGCAATTATATCTGTTGAGCCAGAAGTATAATAATCTGTATCAGCAGGTGGCGCAGATTGCGGTACGCAAATATAACGAGGGACTCGAATATAATATTGATTTTCGCATAATCAATAAAACTATTACTTTAAAAAAAAAATTAAGTGTCGATACACTATTGGAAACTTTAGTTGTATCAAAGATTTGCGATGAATTTCTGAATGAGGGTGTTCAGTTAAATCAGATAGATAAATGTTACTATTACGATTATGGCAACCTTTAGGTGTGAGAATATTTGGGAGGGCATGAAGTGAAAGAAAGATATGATGACTTGATTGTGGCCGTTGATATCGGATCTTGTAAAGTTGTTGTGGCAATCGCTGCGATGGATGATGCTGGTGAACTGTCTGTCATTGGTCTTGGCTGTTCGGAATCTACTAAAGGTGTAAAAGATGGATGTATTGTTAATATAAATTCGATAACCGAAGCTATAAGCGAGGCTGTGAATAATGCGGAGATGCAGGCCGGCAGAGAAGTCAAAAACGTATTTGTTGCTGTAAGCGGAAAAGATATTAAGTCTCAAAACGAATTGGGTTTTTCTACAGCTTCGGGAGCGAATAAAGAAATAAGAAGAAATGATATAGAACGTGCTGTGGAACAGGCAAAAGGAATCAGTATTTCAAGTGACAGACGTATTTTGCATGTTTTGCCCCGTTGGTATAAAGTAGATAAACAAGACAATATTCAAGATCCTCTGGGAATGTTCGGAACAAGATTGGAAGCTAAAGTTCATATTATTACAACGGCTGAAACTGCTATCAGAAATGTAATGATGTGCTTTGAAAGAATGAATATAGGTGTGAATGCAATATTTTTGCAGAATATAGCAGATGCAAAAGCCGTTTTGAGTGATGATGAAAAAGAGCTTGGTGTTTTACTGTTGGATATAGGCGCAGAAACAACAAATGTTTCCGTTTATTATAAACAGGCTCCTTTGTATACAACTGTTTTCCAAAAAATGGGCGGCGATCAGATAACTTTTGATTTGTCAAAAGGTTTTGGGATTCCATTGGGAATAGCTGAAAAATTGAAATGCGAAATCGGTATTGCGGACTATGGCTGTATAAATGAGAATGAAGAAATTCAGATACCGGCAGTCGGTGGCAGACCGGCGAAAATCCACAGAAAAAGTAAAGTTGTTGATTATATTCAACCAAGACTTCTCGAAATATTCGGTACAATTCGCGAATGTTTGAAAGAGAATGATTTGCTTGAATGCATCAACGGCGGCGTTGTTATAACAGGCGGAACTGCGCTGCTTCCGGGAATAGAAGTTGTAGCTCAGCAAATTTTCGGTGTTTCGGTAAGAGTAGGAATGCTTAGAATCTTCGGCGGACTGGGTGACAAAATAAATTCTCCGGAATATTCGGTTGTCAACGGAGTTTTGGAGCTTGGCGAGGAATTACTTGGATATGACGGTAGCGCAGATGTCAGAGTAAAAAGAAACAACGGAAAGCCTACTTTAATGTCTAAAGTTTCGGATTTCATTAAACAGTTTTTTTAAATGTTGATTGCAAAAAACGGAGGGGGATTATGCAAGACGTAAGAAGTAATGGAAGAATTAATTTTTATGACGGAGACGAAAGTACTTGTTGCACAAAAATTTTGGTCATAGGCGTCGGCGGCGGCGGATGTAATTCCGTGAATCGTATGATTGAAGCCGGTGTAAGCGGAGTGGAATTTATAGCTGTAAATACAGATAAACAGGCACTTACAAAGTCTAAAGCACCGAAAAAGATTCAAATCGGTAAAAATTTGACAGGCGGACGAGGAGCCGGTGCTGTTCCCGAAATAGGTGAAAAAGCTGCAATCGAAGATGAACCAACTTTGCGTGAGAGCTTAAAAGGTGCAAATATGGTTTTTATTACAGCCGGAATGGGCGGCGGAACAGGTACAGGTGCGGCTCCGGTTATTGCAAAACTTGCCAAAGAAGCGGGCTGTTTGACAGTCGGCGTTGTTACAAAACCTTTCTTCTTTGAAAAAAAAATTAAAGGGAAAATTGCAGATGAAGGAATAGCCAAACTTGAAAAAGTTGTCGATACAATGGTTGTAATTTCTAATGAAGCGTTGGTTGCCAATTGCGGTGATACAATTCCGTTTCTTGAAGCATTCCACATGGCAGATGATGTTTTAAGGCAGGCTGTTTACGGAATATCGAATTTAATAGTGAAAGAAGGTTTGATAAATATTGATTTTGCGGATGTTCAGACAGTAATGAAGAATCGCGGCAAGGCATTGATTGGTATCGGTGTAGCACAAGGCGAAAATGCTGCAAATGAAGCTGTGGATTTGGCTATTGCAAATCCATTGACAGAATTGTCACTTGCGGATACACAGGCGAAAGCTGTTATTGTCAATGTTACCGGCGGTCCTTCTATGACGATGAAAAATTATAACGATGTAATGAATAAAATTGACAAAATTTGCGGAGAAAATACTCTCATGATACCGGGTCAAATGATGGATTCGAGTTATGACAATAAAATAGAGGTAACTATTGTTGCATGTGGTTTTTCCGAAGTAAAACAAAAAGAACAGGAACTCAGTCTTGATAAAATGGAAGAAATTATCTGTTGTGAAGGAAAGGCTGAAGAAGAGAAAAAAACTTCTGAAAGTTTTACTTCAATGCTGGAGTTGACCGAAGAAAATGAAAGTAAAAAAAATGAACGCATTGTAGACAGTGCGGAATTTAATCAAATGTTAAGTTCGCAATTATCCAAAAAGAAAGATGATCTTACACCTGCTTTTATGAGAATCGATTCACTGAAAAATATTAAAAGCAGTTTTACAAAACGTAATTAATACATGGATCTGGATGACAGCGTAATTTGTTTTAAGGATTATTTGTATTCGGAAAGAAATTTGGCTGTGAATACGATAGAGGCGTATAATTCCGATATTTTGCAGTTTGTTTCTTTTATAAAAGAGGTATCAAACAATTCCGATGATTGGAATGATACCTCTTTTTCATCTGTTATAACAATTGATGTTATTGATGAATTTATTATTCACCTTTCTCAAAATGCATTTGAGAATACTTCCATACAAAGAAAAATCAGTTCGGTTTCGCTGTATCTCAAATTTTTAAAACTTGAGAAATTAATAGATGAAAATCCATCAAGATTTTTGATTCGTCCGAGGTCTGGCACTCGTTTGCCGCTGTATTTGACAGTGGAGGATGTTGAGCGTTTTATCGATTCGTTTGATGCACAGAAACCATGCGGAATCAGGGACAAAGCTTTGTTCGAGTTAATGTACAGCTGCGGGCTTCGTGTAAGTGAAATTTGCGATTTAACCATTGACGATATTTTTATTGATGAAAAATTGGTTAAAGTAACCGGAAAAGGCGATAAGCAGCGGTTTGTTCCTATGGGGGCGCGTGCAATTCAGAATATAACCGATTATTTGGAAAAAAGCCGCCCGCAGCTTGTGAAGTCTATAAAGCAGAAGGCATTATTTTTAAATTTTCGCGGAGAACGCATTACTCGGAAAGGGATTTGGAAAAACCTAAAGCAGAATATGCAGCTTTTAGGAATAAAAAAGGAAGTTACAGTTCATACGTTACGTCACAGCTTTGCAACTCACCTTGTGCAGAACGGTGCAGATATAAGATATGTTCAAAGTTTTCTTGGGCACAAAAACATTAACACAACGGAAATCTATGCGCATCTTGATATGCACTATATAAAAGAAATATATGACAAGGTTAATAATGATGCAAAGGTATAAAAAAATGCTTCCACACAGGGAAGCATTTATATCATAAGCAGTCGGCTTATTTCTTTGCGGAAAGAACTTCTTTTCTTTTCAAAAGTTCTTTTGCATAAGCTGAAGTGAGACCACCCATAGAAGATTTTGTTGCTTCTATAGCTTTATCTAATTCACCCAAAGTCATTTTATTAATTTTTTTATTTTTCTTTTCAGTAGTAGCTTCTGACATTTTACACCTCAAAATTGATTTTGTGGATTCTTATATCATATTATTGCACTATTTTCAATATTAAACTTTCCATTTCAATGAATAAACAGCAAACTGTCTTTTTCCAGCCAGCCGTTAGTATTATCGGATAATTTTATCATCACATAGTTATTTTCGGAATTTTCCAGTATACGAACTTTTTTCCCCTCATTAATCGATGAAATAGGCGTTGAATTATCTGCGGACAGATAAACATTCGTGTCTTCTATGATAATTGCGCATTTATCGTTAATTGTGTTGTACTGAACAACTGCAAATGTAAACAAAAAGACAGTACAGATAAATGCCACAATTGATAATGTGAAACATACTCGCGATGATTTTTTTATAAACAGGAACATGAAAAGCAATAATAGTGCAAAAAAAATGCAGAATAGTATAAAGACCATTGCCGGCGGGATAAAAAGCAGCATTTGTTTTATTGCAAATTCATCCTCTTCTGCATAGCCGTTTTTTTGACCGATTTCGTCCAGCAGAACATTCATGCTGTTTTTTAAATTTTCGTTTTGTGGTTGAAACAAAAATGCTTTTTCCATATAAAATCTGGCATAACCGAGCTGATACAGTTTATAGCAACAGCAGCCCAAGTTGTAATTGATAGCATAATTGTCCATATTAAAATCATTCAGCAACTTTTTATAATAATCTTTCGCTTCAAGATATTTTCCGGCGATATAAGCCTGATTTGCCTTTGCGAATAATTCATCTGCGTTTGTATCCTGAGAAAAAACAGTGAAAGATAAAAAAAATAGTACCGTAACAGAAAAAAACTTCAATTTCATTTTGAATCCTTGTATTTATCCAATTTTCTGCAAAGTTTTAAAACTCGGTTTCTCAGTGCGTTCATACCGGATGCCGATGCGTCCATACCGCCGAATCTGATAATTTCAAATTCCGATATTATATCAATAAGTTCTTTGGTTGAATCTTCCGGTAATTTTGAAGATAATTTTTCTTCTAAAGTATTTTTTCTTATATCAACGGAATCGATTTCAAACTCGTTGATTATGAATATTTCCAGCTCTCCATAGAGTTTTTCAACAGCTTTTGACAAATCGTTTGCATCAATTTTGTTTACTTCACGTTCCAAACGTTTCAGCGGATGTACGGCTTTGTTTTCTTTTGTCAAAGCAAATTTAAAAATCAAATACACCGTAAAAAATACAGTTGCCAGAAGATACATCGCTGCCATTATGAAAATAAAAGGCATGTTTGAATGATTTACTGGATGTTTTTCCAATACATTCGAGATCATAAACAACGATTTTGGATCTACTTTTTTGCTTTTTTGCTTTTCCGCAATACTGCTGTTGAAATCTATTGTCTGCATTGCCGAAGTTTCCGCATCATTGCCGGAAACTTTAATAATGAATGATTTTTCGGGCAGCATTTTATACTCATACGCTTGCGTATCAAAATAGGTAAATGGTGCAGCGGAAACTGTGTATTCACCTTGTTTTTTGGGAATTAAAATTGTTTCCCAGCTTTTTCCGACTGCGGTATTTCCGTTTTTCAGCAGATTGCTCTTTGAAGTAAAAACTTCGATTTCTTTTCCGTAGGATATGGGATATTTATTTATTACATAAAAATTCCCGCTTCCGTTTAGCGTAACCGTCATGGTAATCGGCTCTCCGACTTTTACTTCCAATGAAGAAAGTGTGACATCGGCGGTAAACGTTCCAGCAGGAATTGTTCCTTCCAATTCAATCGGCGGTTTTGGCAGCGGTTTGACGATAATATTTATCGGTTCTGTTTCCAAAAATACCGGGGTAGAGTAGAACGAAAACAGGGCGGAACGTGAAAACAAATACAGGTTTATTTTTGCGGGTGAGATTTTGTATTCTCCGGCCGTATTGATAAAAAGCCTTTTGCGTTCTATTTCATACTCATCGTAAAGCCGATTGCCGATTTGTATGCGCCGTTTGTGTTCTTTTTCGGAACGAATATCTTCAGTCCACGTATTTGAAGGAAATTCCAATTGGGTGTAATCATTGATTCTTGTTTCAACGGATGTATAAAACAAAACCGAAATATCAATAAATTCGCATTCATAGACAGATGTTTTCGAGACAACAGTTTTTATGAATGCTTCTTCATTTTCTTGCGGATTTGCGTTTTGATTTTTGGACGAAGCCGAAACAGTTACGAATATCGGTGAAGTATCTACACTGTCGGAACGATTTTTTATTCTGAACGGACCGATTTTTTGTCTGCCTTCTTTGGTTGCTTTTGCAATATAAGTGATAGTGACGGAAGATGACTGCTGCCCATTTGTAAAACTGAAGCTGCTCGATTTCCCGGCTTCTCTTAATGTTACGGCCGGATTTTCTTCCAGCAGTGTAACGGATGCATTCCCGGCATTGATAATTTCCAATGTAACTTGGAACATTTCGTTTGTACTTACTTCATCGAGTGATGTATCCAAATTATACGTAATATTTTTTGCATGTATCAGGCAGACAGTAAACAGAAGTATTAAAACGAAAAATTTTTGCTTGTGCATTACCAATACTTACCTCTCCATTGTTGCTGTTGATTTTGACTTTGCCGAGCTTCTGTATCTTGTCGGCTGTTTTCTTTTTCCTTGTTTTCCAACGCTTCAAGCATTTCTTTCATATTAGCGGCTTTCTTTTCTTCCTGTTGCTGTTCTTGCTCATTTTCCTGACTGTTCTCATTTTCATCTTGCTGCTGTTCGTTCGTATCTTGAGAATCATTGCCATTCCGCTGATTTTCGGCAAAAAGTGCAGCGACAGCATAATTGTATCTTGCATCATCATTGTTATCATTCAATTTTAATGATTCTTTAAAAAGAGCGGCGGCTTCGGAATATTGGCGATTTTTAAATAGCAAAAGCCCTGTTTGATACAAAATTCTGCTTTTCAATTCATCGTCGGACGCTGTATTTAATGCCATTTCGTAATATTTACCTGCATTTTCGGGATTTTGAGTCTTTACGAATGTATTTCCTAAATTCAGGTACAGCTTAGCAAGCTGATTTCCCGAAAAAGCATGAATTGCGCTGCCGTAAGCCGACAATGCCTTTGAAAAATCTCCTTTATCAAAACTGCGGTTGCCTTTCCATGCGCCGTTTTTATTGCGGCCGGTACGGTTTGTCGATTTGCGTATCGGCACGGCATCGGAACTTGTATCGACTGTAACGTTTTGCTGCGGCGATTGCCCGTACATGAATGAAGGTAGAAACAAAATCATCACGGTGAAAACATGCATCATCCAATTTGTTTTGCTTCGTTTTACAAAACGTCCCAAGTCAAGAATGAAACCCAAACAGAACAAGAAAAGTGCTACTCCTAAAAACAGCACATACTGGTCTTTTTTTTGAGTGAAATCGGTTTTATCGTAGTCTTTGCTTTTTACATTTTTTATGCGGCTTATAAATTCTACAAGCTCTCCCGATTTTCCGCCTGTGCGCATGTAGCTTCCGCCGGTAATTTCCGCAATTTTCGACAGCAGAGCTTCATCAAGTTTGCTTACAACATGTGTTCCGTTGGAAGCCTTGACATACGATTCTATTTCTCCCTTGTCGTTATGAAGCGGAATCGGTTCCCCGTTTTTTGTTCCGATTCCTACTGTAAAAATACGGATATTTGAATCTTTTATAAATGTTTCGTTATTTTTGATTTTGCCTTCCAAATCTTCTCCGTCGGTAATCAAAATAATCATTTTATTGGAAAAATCCGTGTCATCGAATGATTTTATCCCGGCAACAAGTGCGTTTCCTATATCCGTTCCGCCTTTCCCTACCATGCCAGGATATATCGATTCCACAAAAAACGATACTGCTGCATAATCATGAGTTACGGGAACAAGAAGCTCACTGTCGGAACTGAAAACCATTAGGCCGATTCTGTCTTCTATTCCGCTTTCCAAAAGTTCGTTAATATATTTTTTGGCCAATTCCATACGATTCGGAACGACATCGGGAACAGCCATTGAATATGAAACATCAATCATAATAAGAACGTCGCGCCCTTTTAAGTCCGCACTGATATTTTCGATTCCCCAGCGCGGACGTGCCAGTGCGATAATCAGCAAACTGAAGCCGATTGTGTAAAACAGCAGTGAAATCCATTTTTGACCTTCGGTATAGTAGGGCAGGATAGTATCTATATTGCTGCCTGCAAGTTTTTTTGCAGATTTTTTGAAATGCAGATTGAAAAAAACAAACAAGCCGACAAAAAAGGGAAGCAGCAGAAATAAATAAAATAATGTGGCATTTTCAAACATTAGTGCAGTCTCCTAAAGAGAAATGA
>JAFLVQ010000084.1 GCA_022508205.1 Spirochaetales bacterium | reverse complement strand
GTTCAGGGTGATGTGAACTTGAAAACCGGGCATATTTCGTTTCTTGGCAATGTTATTGTTACTGGAAGCGTTGAGGATAATTTTAATATCACGGCAGAAGGCAATATTGAAATTAAAGGTTCTGTAGGTAAATGTAGACTTGAGGCTAAGGGAAATATTACTGTAAATCAAGGAATTATGGGAAAAGAGGAAGCTTACATTAAAGCAGATAAATGTCTGTATGCTAAGTTCATTCAGCAGGTGAGCAAAGTCGAGGTAGGAGACAGTGTTTATGTTCAAGATGCGATAATGCAGTCCTATGTTGATGCAACGCATGAAATTTGCTGTGTGGGAAAACGAGCAACAATAGTCGGCGGTAATTTGCGTGCCGGAGAAGTTATAAAATCAGGAACTATAGGATCTATGGCTGGTACCGAAACTATTATCGAAGTAGGTATTGACCCTAAAAAACGTCAGGAATTAATGGAAGCGGTTGCAGAACAAGAAGCCGCATATAAAAAATTGGAAGATGTTCAGGTTAATTTCAGCGGGCTTCAGAACATCAAAAAGCAGATGAAAAACAATTTTCCCAAAGAAAAAGAAGAAATTTATAAAAATTTAAGTGAAGAAATCAATCGTTTAAATGATGTTATTAAGAAACAAGAAGTTATTATAGATGAACTTAATCAATATCTTTCAATGTTAAAGGAAGTAGGGACTGTAATTGCTACAAAAATTGTTTATCCACAGGTAAAGATTTATATTAAGAATTCCATGCTGCCGATAAGAACCGAATATAAGAAAATTCAATTTATCTTAGAGCACGGAGAAGTTAATGCAATTCAATATGTTGAAGAAAAGAAAGATGATGAAAAAAAATAATGTTTTAATTTTGGAAGGCTTTTATGGCAGTTAATCCACTCGATCTTCAAACAAATTTTATGCAGATTAACAGTGTTTCCAAAAAGGAAGTATTGTCTAAAGAACAGGAAATTTTAAAACAGGAATATGTAACTGATTTATTAAAAAAAGAGAGTGAAAAAAATATTGAAGATGTTCGTGAATTGAAAGATTTAGATATGTTGGAGAGAACAAACGACAGAAATAAAAAGAATAAAAATGCCGAACAAAAAGGTAAAGATTCAGAAAAGGATAATACAGAAAATAATGAAAATGCGGTAGCGACAGATAATACTGTTGTTTTAAGGGAAGACGGAGTCGGTTTTAAAATCGATACTGTAGGATAAAATTTGTATGATACTTTTTAATATTATTATTGTGCTCATTAATGTTCTTATTTTGACAGTATCGTATTTTGTTTTTAAGCAAAAATTTGATTCTCGCTATTTGAACAAAACCGTGCTTGATAATACAAGAAAAGAGCTTAATAATTTTATGCGAAGTATAAACGATGCAACTTTAAATAATTGCAATGTAATAGAAGTAAAAGTAGAAGATTTAAAGAAGCTGATAGAAAAAGCTGATGTGAAGATAAGTGAATTTGAAACTTTACTGACTGCGGAATGTAATAAGAGTGCGGATAGTGGAGATAATAAAATTTCAGCAGTTTCCGAACAAAATATTTCGCCGGATAAAATATTAGCCGGTTACAGAAAAAAAAACCAAACATCGGGAAATAATCTCTTGAAGAAAGAAGAGGTTGAACATTTAAAAAAAGAAATTGAAAAAATGGATTTATTGGAAAAAATTCGGTTTTTATCGAATAAAAAAATTTCAAATTCTGAAATAAAAAAAATACTTGCTCTTCCTGTCGGAGAGTTTGAAGTTTTGCTTAATGTTATGAACATGGACGATAAATTTTAATTTTTTAGTTAGTTGAATCCGATAGGGATAATAAACTTGGAGGACTTGAGAATGAGTGAAAATACTTCAGCTACTTCTAATAATGAACGACAACTGATTCTTTTTGCGTTAGGGAAAGGAAATTACGGAATTCCTATTGAAAATGTTTTTGAAATAAAAAAGATGGGAGAAATTACCGTAGTACCTAAGGCTCCTAAATATATTGAAGGTGTAATTAACTTGCGTGGTAATGTTATTCCGGTTATTGATCTAAGAAAGCGTTTTGGTATGGAGAAAATCGAGTATACCAAAAAAACTAAAACAATTATCGTCGAAGTTAAAAAAAGACAATTCGGTTTGATTGTAGATTCGGTTGCAGAAGTAGTAACTTTGAATCAATCTCAAATAGAACTTTCTTTGCCCACGGTTTCCGGTCTGAAAGCTGAATTTATTAACGGAATTGGAAAGCTCGAAGACAAATTAATCATTATTCTTGATATAACAAGAATCCTTCAGAGTGAGGAAGACATTGTAATTGAAGAATAAAGATGGAAATAACGGAGCTTTAAATGGGAAATGAAAAAATTTCTTCGGAAGAATTTCAGAAATTTGCCGAATTAATTCATCGCATTTCCGGAATTTATTTAAAAGACTCAAAGATTACATTGCTTTCTAACCGCTTGTCAAAACGGGTAAAAGATTTGGGGATGAAATCTTTTGATGATTATTATGATTACGTAGTTTTAGAGAATAAAGAAGAAATTATCGAAGTAATCAATGGTATTTCTACAAATGAAACTTATTTTTTTCGTCACAATCCTCATTTTGCAGCGTTGTTTGATGTAATAATTCCTGAGTTTATCAGCAGAAGTCATTTCCCTTTGAATATATGGTGTGCTGGATGTTCGTCAGGTGAAGAACCTTATACAATCGCAATGTTAGCAAAAGAACGCGGATATTTAAATCGTAAATATATTAGAATCGATGCTTCCGATATAAATACAGAAGTATTGAATTTGGCAGTTCACGGTGTTTATGAGGATAAGAAATTCAGGGAGACAAATTTTAATTATATCAAAAGATATTTCAAAAAATTGAGTGAAAAAAGGTATCTCATCGATGAAGAAATTCGTCACTCAGTAAATTTCTTTCGATTTAATCTTATTCATGATTCTACCGATAAAAAATATGACATTATTTTTTGTAGAAATGTAATGATTTATTTTGATAAAGAAGATCAAACTAAAGTTGTTGCTAATTTTTTTAATGCTTTAAATCATGAAGGGTATTTTTTTTTGGGACACGCAGAGTCATTATACTTTATGGATTCGAGATTTAAGTTTAAGAAAATTCAGGAAGCACCTGTGTATTACAAGGAATAATGAATAAAGCCGCAACGGATAAATTGTTAGAAGGAGATTTTCAACAATGGTAGATATTGATGAAAGAAAAATATTAGAAGCTTTTCTGGAAGAGGTAAAAGAACTTTTAGAGACATTAAATCAAAGATTACTGGATCTCGAAAATTCTCCTGAAGATACAGATGTAATAAATGAAATTTTTCGTCTTACGCATTCAATAAAGAGTGAATCAGCATTAGTTGGGTATAAGAAGATTTCTACTCTTGCTCATAAAATGGAAGATATTTTTGAACGGGTAAGGCGTAATGTCCTTTTGGTAAATACGGAAATAATGGATTCTCTTTTTGCTGCATTTGACAGAATTATGAAATGTTTGTCGGCTGTTGAAAACGGAGAAGATGAGGAAAGTATTGATATTACAGACGTTGTCAATCCTTTACTGGCAATTTTAAATGAAGATGCAGTTGCCGTATCTGCGGCTCCTTCTGTTAAAGCGACTGATCTTCCAACACCTGAAGAAGCAAAAGAAGAGCAGCAGCAGGGTGATGGAACTGTAATGCGTGTCAATACGGGAACGCTAAAGTCTTTGGATGTAGAATTTTCTGAGATTGAAAAAAGTCAGATTGAAGAAGCTATTGAAAAAGGCGAAAAGTTATACAAGGTTGTTTTTCATATAGAAGATAGCTGCGATATGAAATATCCGAGAGCTTACCTTGTTTTCAATAATTTTGAAAATACAGTGACTGTACTGAAAACCGTTCCGGATATAGAAACGGAGACTGAAGATGCAAAATTCAGTGAAGTAGCACTTTATGTTCTGGCTGCAGTTTCGATTGATGATTTGAAAGAATGCGCCGATGTGGATCAAATAGATCGCTTGGATATTAACGAAATAAGTTTAAAAGTAGCTGTAGGTGTAAATGATCTGCTTTCGGATGATGAAATCCAAAAAGCTGAGCAATTGGAGCAAGCATGGGCAGAAGATTTAGCAAAGCAGAAAATGGAAGAGCAGATTGCGCAGGACAATAAACCTCAATCGACTGAGAAAGCAGCACCAGCTAAAGCCGCTGCGACAAAAGCTCCGGGTGCCGGAGAAAAAATTGTTCAGAAACAAACAATACGTGTAGATACAGAACGATTGGACGAATTGATTAACCTTGTAGGTGAATTGATTATTAATCGTTCCAGATTTATGCAAATTTCGGATAAAATTACAGACAGCTCTTCTATTCAGGAATTAAAGGCGGAAATTGAAGATGCAACATCCGAACTGGAAAGAATTTCAGATCAGATGCAGATGAAGATGATGCAGACTCGAATGGTACCGGTCGGTACTATTTTCTCGAAATTTCCGAGAATGGTTCGAGATTTGGCAAATTCTCTGCATAAAAATATACATTTGGAAATTATTGGTGAAAATACGGAAATCGATAAAACGGTAATTGAACATTTAGCAGAACCTTTGACACACTTAATTCGTAACAGTGTGGATCACGGTGTTGAAGCACCGGACGAACGTGAAAGAAAAGGAAAAGAGCGTGAAGGGCATGTAACATTAAAGGCCTATCAGGAAGGTTCTAATATTTATATTGAAGTCGAAGATGACGGAAACGGTTTGAATGTTGAAGGAATCAAGAATAAGGCTTTGGAAAACGGAATCGTTACTCCGGCTCAGTTGGCTGGTATGCCTGTTCAAGAAATTTATGATTTTATTTTTGCACCCGGTTTTAGTACTAAAAAAGAGATTAGTTCGGTTTCAGGTCGTGGCGTAGGAATGGATGTTGTAAAAACCGAGCTTGTGAAATTGCGTGGGCGCATTGATATTTCTACAAGAGTTGGCGAAGGCACAAAATTTACTATAGTTTTGCCGTTGACAACAACAATTGTTGAAGCATTGCTTGTAAATGTGGATGAAAATATTTTTGCTATTCCTATCAGTGTCGTTGAGGAAACTTTGAAAATTAATCGTTCCGAAATTAAAGAGTTTGATGATTACCAAGTCTATAATTTAAGAAATGAAACTCTTGCGGTTATTCAACTTTCGGATCTTGTTGGAATGGAACGAGTAAAAAAGAGCGACGAAGATGTTTATGTCGTAGTTGTTTCTTTTGAAAAACGTCGTATCGGTCTTATAGTAAATAATTTAATGGGAGATCAGGATATAGTTATTAAAGGGTTAGATGATGTCTTGAAAAATAATGAAGGTGTTGCCGGCGCGGCAGTATTAGGTGACGGACGCATTGTTCTGGTACTTGATACAAGCACTCTGGTAAATGCGACATTGAAAGAAATCAATAAACTTGCTCATGATTATGATTTGAATGGTGACGGAGTAGACGAAGCATTTACGTTATCGAGTTTATATGATAATTTAAATCATGCGGAAGCGGACAATGTCAGCACTGAAGATAAAAAAGGAACTGATTTGGAGATAAAAACTTCCGAAACAAATGATAAAAAAGAAGTACAGCCAAATGATGATGAAAATTTGAAGAAAATAACAGATATGCTTAATGATATTCGAGAATAATCATTAATTCTTTTTTTATTAAGGAGAAAATATGGGAGCAAAAATAGTTTTGGCAGATGACCTTTCTTTCATGAGAATGGTGCAGCGGGAAATATTGGAAGAAAAAGGTTATACAATTGTAGGCGAAGCAAGTGACGGTATCGAGGCAATCGAGCGTTATGAAACTCTCAGACCCGATGTTATCATTCTTGATATTACAATGCCTAACATGAATGGCCTTGATGCAATGCATAAGATTTTTGAATTTGATAAATCGGCAAAAATTATTATTTGCTCTGCATTGGGGCAGCAGCAATTGATTGTAGAAGCAATAAAAGCCGGTGTAAAAGATTTTATTGTAAAACCGTTTAAACCCGAAAGAATTTTATCTGCTATAGAAAAAGCATTGAAGTAATGTTGTGTTGATATGAATAAAATAAAAGTATTTGTTATTGATGACTCTCCGATTTATCGTGAAGTAATGAAAAATATTATAGAGTCGGATCCTGATTTGGAATATGTCGGGTTTGCGGCTAATGGTGCAGTGGCTGTAAAAAAGTTGGATTTATTGAATCCGGATATAATTACTTTGGATATTGAAATGCCGGAAATGAACGGCATTGATACTCTTCGGTATATAATGAAGAATAATCCCAAACCGGTAATTATGGTAAGTTCGTTTACACGGGATGGTGCGGATATTACTTTGCAGGCACTTGAGATTGGAGCTGTCGATTATATTCAAAAACCTGAATATAATGAGCTTGAATATAATTTGAACTTTTTAAGAAGTGTACTGATTGAAAAAATCAAAGCATTTGCAAACTTTAAATTCCATAAAAACAAATTTAAAAATATAACCGAAGAAGATGGTTTCCCTGTAGTAGGTGGGCTGCCTTCTTTTGATATTCCCAAAATCAGAAATAAACCTATAGATGCGATTTGTATTGGTTCATCTACTGGCGGAACGGTGGCACTTACAGAAATTATTCCGAAATTAAGAAAAGACATCGGAGTCCCTGTTTTTGTTGTTCAGCATATGCCGAAAATGTATACAAAAAGTTTTGCGGCTCGTTTAAATTCCTTATCCGAATTGGAAATTGTCGAAGGTGCAAATAATGATTTTGTTATTTCCAACAAAGTGTATATCGCGCCGGGCGGACATCAGATGAGAGTTGTCGGCGGAAAAATTATTGTTGATGACTGCGAACCGGGAAATGTGCATAAACCGAGTGTAGATGTGCTGTTCCGTTCTGTCAGAACCGAATATAGAGAACGAGTGTTAGCTGTAATTTTGACGGGAATGGGAAGCGATGGAGCGGCAGGGATTGCGGAAATAAAAGATGCTGGCGGATTTACAGTTGCACAAGATGAAGAATCATGTGTCGTATTCGGAATGCCGGGCAGTGCAATAAAAACCGGCAAAGTAGATAGAATTATGCCGTTAAACAAAATTGCCAATTTTATTAATGATATAGCGGAGTATCTGAAAGGATACTAAAAATGTAAGAAACTGTCTGATAAGTTTTATGATTTGTAAGTAAAACGTGACAATTTTAATTAAAAATGTTAATACGAAATATAAATTGTCCGATTTAATAATAATGATAACTTGTCAGACAGTTTTTTGTCGTAACTGTAATATCAATAAGGATAAAATGAGTAAAATAAATTTTAACAAAGAAGAATTTTCATTTAATGTAAAAAAGATTCAGACATTAATTAATGAAAATGACAATTTCTTTTTTTACTTTTCACCTGATTTTGATTCTGTATGCTGCAGTTTGTCGCTTGTGCTTTATTTAAAACGTATTAAAAAAAATGCGTTGATTTATTTCCCGCTGAAAAAAGATAAAAGTTATGATTTTTTGTTGAAAATTGCAGATTATAATCGTATTTCGATTATTTCCGATTTGGATGAATTGAAAACTGAGTTGAGCAGCAAAGAGTATGTTTTTGTAATTTTGGATACACCAAATAAGAATTTATTGCCGAATTTCGAGGTTATAAATACCGTTTTTAATTCTTATAAACAGAAAAAATCTATAGAAGTTGATCATCACTTTGGAAATGACAGCGAGATGATTTATCCAGGTTCAATACCGTTATTTAAATATGCAAATTCATGTTGTGATATAATTGCGGATTTTTTTTGGGAATGCGGAACGAAATTGCCATCAAATGTTGTTGACATGAATGAATATTTTCCCCGTAACATTGTTTTGACCTTATTAACGGGGATTTGTTCCGATACACAATTGGGAAAATTTTGTCCGATTGTCGATGAAAGAAATTGGCTTGAAATTCTGACTGACCGTTTGAACCAACTTACGTGGAAAGAATCTGATAATTTTAAAACACCTTCAGAAATATTTGATGTAATCACAAAAAAAAATAAATCCAAGTCCATTGTAATTGAAAAAATAATGGAAAGCGGAAAAATTCAAAATGGTTTGGGACTGCTGATATTTCCGAATGTGGGGAAAACAGACAATTTATTACCTAAAGAAAAATTGTTTTGTTCATATTCATTGGAGGATATTTCCGACGATTTAGCGAATTTACTACCGGAAAAAGCCGGTAAAGTCGGTATTTTTGCATATTTTGACGGTAAAAAAGAAAAATATATGATTAAAATTCGCCGCTCGGTTGCATTTCATGAATTGGATCTCAGACAATTGGATGCTCTGTTAATTGATTTGTTTGGTAAAGATTTCTGTGGCGGCGGTGGTCATTCGGGAGCTGTAAGTTTTCGGATTTCGCATGAAATTGAAGCCGAAAATTTTATCGATAAAATTAACACTTTATTTTTTTCTGTATTGGAAAAATATTTTTCCGATTAAATCGGAGGTTAGTGTGCTGACGAAAGAACGTTTTTTACTTGAGATTCCTAAAACAGACCTTCATGTTCATCTTGACGGTTCTTTACGCCTTTCGACATTGATAGATTTAGCAAAACAAAAAAATATTAGGCTGCCGTCTTATACCGAAGACGGAATGCGCGAGCTTGTGTTTAAAGATAAGTATGAGTCTTTGGATGAGTATTTGAAAGGTTTTTTTTATACCGGATTGGTGATGGATACGGCAGATGCTCTTGAGCGAATAGCTTATGAATTTGCCATTGATAATTTTTCGGAAGGTATCAGATACGTTGAAGTTCGATTCGCTCCGCAGCTTCATATAACAGATTCGCTTTCTTTTGAAGATGTTGTTAAGAGTATAAATAAAGGGTTGGAAACGGCATCTAAAGAAATTAACATGAATCTTAGTGAAAATGAGCCAGAATTCCGTTATGGATTGATTGTTTGTGCAATGAGATACTGCAATGCAGATTTTTCTTCTTATTATAAGAGTTTTTTTAAAATGCATACATATTCGTCGGAACGGGAATGTATAAGTTTGGCCTCGTTGGAATTGGTAAAAGCTGCTGTAAAACTCCGTGACGAATCGGATATTCCGATTGTAGGATTTGATATTGCAGGCAGTGAGTGGGGGCATCCGGCGGATGAGCACAAACAGTCTTATGATTATGCACATCAGCACTTTTTACATAAAACAGTTCATGCCGGAGAAGCATCCGGTCCGGAATCGATTTTTTCTGCGGTAACTTCTTGTCATGCGGACAGAATTGGGCATGGACTGCAACTTTTTAGAGAAGATAAAATAATAGATCCATTGATTGATGATAAAAAAATGTATATATCACGTTTGGTTAATTTTTTAGCAGATTCCAGAATTACAGTTGAGGTTTGTTTGACAAGCAATCTGCAAACAATGCTGGAGTTAAAGAGTATAACAGAACACTCTCTTTCTAAAATGTTGGATAAACGCCTTTCTGTTTCGATTTGCACCGATAATCGTTTGGTTTCCAATACCAATATATGCAAAGAATTGAAATTGATGACAGATAATTTTTATCTTACGGAAAAAATGTTCAAAGATATTGTAGTATACGGTTTTAAGCGTTCGTTTTTCTACGGTTCATATTCGGATAAAAGAAAATATGTGGGAAAATGCATTGCTTATTATGAGTCTATAGTTCAAAAATATTCAAATGGGAAATAATGGCAGCCGCACCTGTTATAAATGCAGTTTTTTAAAGCGCAGTGTAAGTGTCGGTAATTCATTGGTTTACTTGTGCCAAAAGTGGCAGCTGCGATGTATCGGAATACTTCCATATAAAACAGTTAAAGATTCTA
>JAFLVQ010000083.1 GCA_022508205.1 Spirochaetales bacterium | reverse complement strand
TTGCGAAATGTGCTGTGGATTATCCGTTTTACGAGGTCTGGGAAGATATTGACAAAGGAAATTACTTTCCTGATTAAGTGAGGGATATGCAAGGGACAGGCCCTAATACCAAAATAGGATAAGGGCCTGTCCCTATAATACTCTGCCTTACCCTTGCAGCATTTCTTTAAGTAATTGATTTACCTGCGCCGGATTAGCTTTTCCTTTGGAGGCTTTCATTACTTCGCCTACAAAGTAACCGAACAGCTTATCTTTTCCGCCTCGGTAATCCGCAAATTGAGCCGGATTTTTGTCAATAACTTCTTTAATAATTTTACGAATTTCTTCCGGATCGGAAATCTGTTTGCAGCCATCTTTCTCGATAATATCAAGCGGATTTTTTTTTGTATCAAACGATTTTTTTAAAACATCTTTGCCTATTTTCCCACTGATTTCGCCTTTGTCGATTACCGACAAAAATGCGGCAAAGTCTTTCGGTGTAATATGTTCGGAAATTTTTCCGCCTTCAGCGTACGACAGAAGTTCATTGAAAAACCAGTTTACCGCATTTTTTGTATTTGGATAAACATCAAGCAGAGCATCGAAAAAGTTTGCGTATGCCGGAGTAGTCATTAAAAGCAATGCCTGTTCTTCGGGGAGATTGTCCTTTGTCATATAATCATATTTTTTTGCCAGTGGAGATTTGGGAATTTGACGCTGAATATCGTCAACTTCATCTTGAGTAACTACCAGTGGCAAAAGATCGGGATCGGGGAAATATCGATAATCGTGAGAATCTTCTTTGGAACGCATTGAATAAGTCTTCTGACTGTTTTCATCCCACAAACGAGTTTCCTGTACAATTTTCTGACCGCTTTTCAACATTTTAGTTTGACGTTCGATTTCAAAATCGATTGCTCTTTCTATCGCTCTGAAAGAATTCATGTTCTTAACTTCTGTTTTTGTACCGAGTGTGGTTGTTCCGGCTGGACGAAGCGAAATATTTGCATCGCAACGCAGGCTCCCTTCTTCCAAGTTTCCGTCACAAATTCCCAGTTGTACTAAAATTGCGCGAAGCATAATAACGTAATCCTTAGCTTGTTTTGCACTGTGAATATCAGGCTCGCTTACAATTTCTATCAACGGCACACTTGTACGATTATAATCTACCGCACTGGCTTTCGAGCCCCAAATTCCCGGTGCTCCGACATGAACCATTTTGCCTGCATCTTCTTCCATGTGGATTCTGTTTAATCTGACAGAAAACGGTTTGCCGTCAACATCTATTTCCACATGACCGCCGGAACAAAGTGGCTCTTCCATTTGAGAAATTTGGTATCCCTTAGGCAAATCGGGATAAAAATAATTTTTTCTTTCAAAAACACTCTTTAAATTAATCTTGCAGTTCATTGCAAGACCAGCTTTCATTGCCATGCGAACAGCCTCTTTATTAATAACGGGCAATGCTCCGGGCTGCCCGGTGCAGACAGGGCACGTATTTTCATTGGGAACCTTTCCAAACTCTGTAGAACATGTGCAGAACAATTTGCTTTTTGTTTTTAAATGAGCGTGGACTTCAAGACCTATTACCGGTTCCAATTCCGTATCAATGAATGCCTTTTTCTTTTCCGGAAGTTCTTTTTCTTCGCCTTCCTGCTTTTTTTGCGGCGGAACAAGATACGCTGTTTTATCTTTTACCGGAGCATTGGCTAAAAGGGCGTTCAAATCTTCCCATGCCGACGGTGCATCTCCGTCACGAACTTTTCCGGAAACAGCCGAAGAGTGAGCCGACGGAACCAAATTATCGCAATCTGCCGCATTAATGATTTCCGCATATTTGAGAAAATCTCCGATTTCCTTTTCATACACTTTTTTATCTTCATCTGTTACTTCAAACGAACTTAACGTTATCAGTGATTCCATATCTATGTTGACTTTATTATCCATACTGTCCCCCCAAAAATCGAACTATTACATACACCAATTGCATAAAAAAGTAAACCGATGTTTATGGCTTTAAAATATGCGCTGTTTGACTTTAAAATGGAAAAATGATAGTTTCCCGGCATGAATATAGCCGAATCTTTGGATTTTTTTTTCAATAAAATAACATTTCCCAAAACAGTAAAAGATTTTGCCGAACTTTTCCAGAAAAACGGTTTTCAGCTGTACCTTATCGGCGGTGCGGTACGCGATCGCTTGATGGGGAAGGAAGTTCACGATTATGATTTTGCCACAAATGCCAAACCGGAAGATGTGCAGCGAATTTTCAGGCATACGATTCCCGTTGGACTGAAACACGGTACTGTGCTGGTGCTTTTTCAGGATGAAGAATTTGAAGTTACTACATTTCGTACTGCGGATAATAATTTTGCCGATACTATCGATGAAGACCTGCGATGCCGGGATTTTACGATTAATGCGTTTGCTTACGATATTTACGGCGGAAAAATAATCGATTCGTTCAATGGAAAGCGCGATTTAAAGAACAAAGTAATTCGTGCGGTGGAAAATCCGACTGCAAGGATTCAGGAAGATCCGCTGCGGATGCTGCGTGCATGTCGTTTTGCCGCTGTTTTGGAATGTACGATTGAGCCGGAAACGATGGCTGCAATTACGGAAAACGCTTTGCTTATTCAAAATGTGTCGGCAGAAAGGATTCGTGACGAACTTTGCAAACTTATGACGGCGGCAAAACCGTCTTACGGATTGGAATTAATGCGGACAGTCGGATTATTGAATATAATTTTGCCCGAGTTAATGGAAGGTTTTGGCTTTGAACAAAATCGTTTTCATAAGTACGATGTTTATTATCACAATATTTACAGCTGCGATAATGCTCCGGCTGCCAATTTGGAAGTGCGTCTGGCCGCGCTGCTGCACGATATTGCCAAACCGCGCACAAGTCATGAAAAAGCGAATGATGACGGCAATTCATTTTACAATCATGAAATTATCGGCAGCAGGATGGCAGGCAAAATTTTGAAACGGCTGAAATTTCCCGCGGCGTACATTTCGCACATTACGCATTTAATAAAGTACCACATGTTTTATTACACAAAAGAATGGACTGACGGAGCAGTTCGCCGATTTATCCGAAATGTAGGACCCGAAAATCTCGACGATTTATTTCTGCTGCGCGATGCAGACCGCAACGGCAACGGATCGAAAATCGGCATACCGAAAGCGTTTATCGATTTTCAGGAAAAAATTCGCGAGATAATGGAAATCGACAGTGCATTGAAAGTTACCGACTTGGAAATCAACGGCAGAGATTTGATTGAAAATCTTCAAATGAAGCAGGGGCCGTTGATTGGCGAAGTGCTTAATTATTTGCTGGAACTTGTACTTGATGAGCCGGAACTGAATAAACACGAGCTGCTTATGGAAAAAGCCAAAGAATACTATGATAAAAAATACAGTTATGCTGTGGAACAGTACGGAAAACCGCCGGAAGAACTCGGAAAATTCTAAAGTCGGAGATTTACATTGAACATTAAAGATATTGATTTTTGCGGAAGTTTTGCACAATTGGAAAAAATGCCGAAAGACGGTCTGCCCGAAATAGCTTTCATCGGGCGCAGTAATGTCGGAAAATCCAGTCTTATAAACAATATGTGCAATCGTAAAATTGCCAAAACATCTTCTACTCCGGGGAAAACGCAGCTTATCAACTTTTTTAAAATCAATAAAAAATTTTACCTTGTCGATTTGCCGGGGTACGGTTATGCGAAGGTTGCGCCTGAAGTAAAAAGGAAGTGGGAGACATTTATAGATATTTATTTGCAAAGGCGCGAATTTTTGAAGGCGGTTTTTTTGCTGCTGGATATTCGCAGGGAACCTAATGAACATGATAGAACGCTGACGTCTTGGATAAAATCGTTGTCACGTACATCGGATTTACGTTCTGTGTATGTATTGACGAAAGCGGATAAACTGGGAAGAAGTGCAATTGCCAAGAACAAAGCCGAGATTGCCAAATCTTTATTTGTAAGTCAGCACGAAATGGTTGTGCATTCGTCCGTTTCGGGTGACGGAAAAAAAGAGCTATTGAAGTGTATTGATGATATTCTAACACCCCGCACGATTGTTGATGATGCGGAATAACGATTTTATCGAAAGTGCGGCAAATTATATGGAAAGAGTATGGTATCTGTATTAGACATAAAACAGTTGGACTTACGTAAAAGCGGCGTTATAGAAGCTTCTGCCGGAACCGGAAAAACGTATACGATTTGTACGATCGTTTCGAGAATTATCAGAGAGGGACATGCGCAGGCGGATCAGATTGCCGTTGTGACATTTACGGAAAAAGCTGCCGGTGAATTAAAGCAGAGAATTGTGAAGCGGCTGGAAGATGATTTGCATGAATGTTCGGATAAGGCAGAAGCCGAAAATCTGAAAAACGCACTCGCACGAACCGACGAAATTCGTATCGGGACAATTCACGGATTTTGCAACGGACTGCTTCATGAGTTTTCTTTTGAGAATGGAGTGCCGTTTAAATTAAATGCAAATAATGATCAGGCACTGCGCGAAAGGCTTTTAAACCTTCAGATTCGCCGCGATTGGCAAAAAAATTACGGCGACATTCTGCCTGTATTGCTGAAAGTCAGCGGCTTTATCGGCAACCCGAACGGTTTTATCGAAGATGTCGGAAAAATAGCGAATAAATTGTACTCATTTGTTGACTGCGGGAATCGTCCGGAAAATGACACACTTACAAAAAGTTATAAAACCATTCCCGAAGTGCAGACTGCCGAAAATTTGGCGGCAAAACTTGATAATCTGAAAAATGATTGGTGTACAATTCAAAAACTTGCTGCCGCGGTAAAAAAAGAATGCGAAACATCGATTTTCAGATCCAATAACAGAAAAGTATCGCAAAACAGTCTCAAAAGCGTGAAAGAAGCAGCACAGCTTTGCAGTAATTCTTTTGACAGTATTGAATCTACAGCTCTTTCGATGCAGATTGAAAAAAACGAAAAGATTTATGATTATGAGAATATCGAGGAAACGGATACTTACGCCTTTCACAATGCCGCAAAGGCTTTTTTGGAAAAGTACAACGAATTTGCAGCTGTACTGAAAATGAATACAGCGGTTCAGTTGGTAAAAGATTTTCGTACCGCCAAAGCCGAAAACGGAATTATTGATTTTGATGATATGTTGGTTCTTGTTTATGAGGCACTGCAAAACAAAGTCAACGGCGAAAATCTTTTTTGCCGAGAATTGCAGCGAAAATTTCGCTATGCACTGCTTGATGAATTCCAAGATACGGATCAGGTGCAGTGGGGAATTTTCAGGACGATTTTTTTGGATAGGAGATCGTCCGGCAATATCATTTATCTTATCGGTGACCCAAAACAAGCGATTTATTCATTCAGAAATGCCGATATTAACACGTATAATCTTGCAAAAAGCGAAGTGCTTGCTTCCGGCGGGCTTATGTACAGTCTCGGTAAAAATTATCGTTCGGTAAAAAAGCTCGTGAATGATTTTAATGAATTGTTTTCTACCGAATTTTTCGGTAAGAACGGAAAAATTACATATACTAATGTAGATTCTCAATCGGAAGATGAACAAAAAATAGCAATTGTACAATCGGAAGAAAATACGATTTGTTACCTTGCCGTGACCGAAAAGAAAACTGCGGAAAAGTTTAGTGCGCTGATGAAAAATTTCATTACCAAAGAAATTATGCGTTTGGAAGAAAACATAAAAATCAGGGACAAAAACGGAGAGAGGGCACTGAATCTTGGCGATATTTGTATTTTGACACGAACGAACGACGACTGCCGCGAGATAAAAAATACACTGCAGAATGCGGGAATTCCGGCTGATATTTACAAGGAAACGGGAATTTTCCAAAGTGACGAAGCACTGAATGTGTACTGTATTTTAGATGCGCTGATGTTTCCCGGCGATGAAAGCCGTTTAAAGAAAGTGCTGCTTACCGAATTTTATACTTATTCGGCGCGTGAACTGGAAACATTGACATCTGAAGAATTATGGCAGAAGGCAAATCTTTCGTCACTGCAAAAAATTGCTCGGAGAATGGAATGGTCATCTTTTTTTGCGGAACTTTTTGACTGTACCGGAATTTTTACCAATCTGCTGGCTAAGGATACAACGGCGGATAAAAATACGGCTTCGCGCAAAATTACCAATTATCGACATATTGCGGAAGTACTGCAGGAAAATGCGTATCGTGAAAAACTCAATTTGGAAGGAATGCAAAAACATCTTGATTCGCTGCGTTTTTTTTCCGATATGGATTTTTTCAGGAAGTCGGGTTCGCAGCCTACGGTGCAGATTATGACGATTCATTCCAGCAAGGGACTGGAATTTCCGATAGTGTTTGTGATGAGCTGCCGATTGAGAGAAAGCAGAAAAATTCCGGTTTTCCTGTCGTATCATTCTGATGATACGTTAATAATAAATGCAGTGCCCGATAAGAAAAATCCGTTTTATATCGAAGAAAACTGCGAAGAACACAATCGGCTGCTTTATGTGGCTGCCACGCGTGCATCATGTAAATTGTATTTACCTGCAGATTACGATGCACTGCCGATTCCAAGCACTGCACAGAAAATATATATTGATGAAGTTTCGGCAGATTTTGTTTCACGGAAAAAACCGCAGAGTGAGTACGAAACAAGAACGGAAGAATTTATGAATATCGATCCTGCCGAAGTGGAAAGATATTTCCGATTGGAATCTTTTTCTTCATTGGCTGCGAAAGGCGAACGGCTTGAACGGCTGGAAGCGTTATTTGCACTTGATAATGATGAGTATCGGGAAGAAGATGAGGCAGGCGAGCAAATCGGCGCAGTACACGGAAGTTTGCCCGGAGGAACAGTAACCGGAAATATGATGCATAAAATCTTTGAATTGATAGATTTTACTGTGACGGCAGATGTCGGCGGATTGCGTAAAAATCAAATAATTGCGTCGCTTATCGAGCGCGAAACGGAAGAAAGCAGAATTATTTTCGACACAATTCGTTTTTATTATCCAAATAGTACGCCGCAGCAGCGTGATGTTTATGCAAATGAAGCCGCAAATATTATTTATAATGTTCTCAATACGCCGCTTTCCGTGCCGGGCGAAAGCAATTTTTATCTGCATGAAATTTCAAAAGCCGACAGAATCAGTGAAATGAATTTTTACATGGCGGTTCCGGATAGAGATGACTTGCAGATGACGGGGTCAATCGATTTGGTTTTTCGTCGTAATGGAAAATATTATTTTCTGGATTGGAAAACAAATGCACTGGAAAATTACGCAAAGACAATCGAATATACGAATAAGCATTACGCGATGCAGTATACAATTTATTTACAGGTATTAAAAAAGTTTCTTTCCGCCCGGCTTAAAGATACGTTCATATATGAGCGGGATTTCGGCGGAATATTCTATATGTATATTCGCGGCATAACACCGGAAAATCCGAAACAAGGTATTTATTTTCATAAACCCAAAGCATGATTCGGATATTTGATAATTGTCACTGCCGTGCAGCTGTTGTACTGAAAATAGAAAGGCTGCCGAATGTATCTGCGGTTTGATTTTCATGCCGGAAAAATCAGAAAACACGGAACTATCCTTAAGTAAATGTTGAAAAATGACGATGTTACTTTGTAATTTTTTATAGTAAACTATATTAAATAAGCGAAATCTTTCGTCGGAAAGAGGTAATTATGAAATTTAGAACAAAACTCCTATTACTTAATATCTTGAGTATTGCATCGGTTGTTATTTTCATTTACGGAGTTGTCATTATCAATCTGCAGAATTCTTTCCATAGAAATCTTGACAGTTTTGAGAGAGAGTTGAAAGATTCAAAAGATACCTCTTTGTTTGCCAATTTGACTTTGGTTGAATATACGTTGAGTGAAATCAACGGACAGGCAAAAGCCAGAACGAAATTTATTACCGATGAAAGAGAGAAAAACAGAATAGAAGACGAATTTAAAGAACAGGCAATCAACATTCTTACTCGCGTAAGCCGTGAAAACAAAAGAAATTATTTCTTTGCCATAAAATTCGACGAAAACAATAATCCTTTTTATGTATTCCATGGCTTGAATCAAAACCTGAAAGATCAACCGGTAGATATTGGCAAGGCATATATGCGCCGAATAGTCGAGCGTCGTCCGATAGCCGGACTTTCTTCTTCGAGAAAAGGCGACAGAATAAGCTATGCGGAAAAAAATCTTGCCCGCAACAAAACGGATGATATACGTATTACCGATGTAAAGCATTTTCAGCCTTGGGATTGGCTGATTGTTACCGGATACTATCAAAGCGAAATAGACAGCATTGTCGGTGAAATGCGCAAAACCATGTTTCATGATTTGGCGATGGTAATTTTCTGGATTACGTTAATTTCGGTATTTGTCGGAGTGATTATCATTTTTATCAGTTTACTGCTGATTAGGCGTTTGCTTAAACCTTTGCTGGCACTTTCCGACCATGCTTTAATGGTATCTGAGGGAAAACTGGTTCAATTCAGAATAGCGTACGGCAAGAAAAAAGATGACGTAATTTCCAAGTTGATTTTCAGTTTCAATAAGATGATTCGCAGCTTTACATCGAGTATGCGCAATATAAATGAAGCCTCTACAAGGCTGCAGATGCTTGTAAACAATAACAGCGAAACAGTGACAACGTTGTCTAATGTTACGGATACGGAATCCACTTCGGTAAAAGAGATTACCGCTAATCTGGGAGAACTTTTGACTTCGATCGAAAAGATTTCAAAAAATGCAATCTCCGGAGCTGCCGAGTTGCGCGAAAGTGCGAAATATGCGGAAGACGGATACTCGAAAATCGATAAAATCAGTCAAAGTATTTACGATGTGTCAAATCATTTCAGTACAATAAAGGATTCGCTTGCGTTAATATTCAGTATTTCCGAACAAACGAATTTACTTGCGCTGAATGCGTCTATAGAAGCCGTAAAAGCCGGTGATGTCGGAAAGGGATTTACCGTAGTTGCGGATGAAATTCGTAAATTGGCAGATAAGACTCATGTTACCGCAACCAGAATCAATGAAAGCATCGATAGTAATGAAATGTTTATCGAAAATGCGCGCCAATTGATGTTGAATTCTCAGGAAACATTCAAAACTCTTATAGATTCTACAATTTCATCGCAGAAATTGATTTTCGATATTGCCGATGCAATGAAAGCAAATAACCTGCGCGGAGAATCCATTATGAACAGTGCATCTGCGATAAGTGAAGCTTCTAATAATATTGTAGATGCAGTAAAACAGACAAAACGTACTAATTTGACACTGGAAGATGCTATTGATAAGATTATTACTGCAATGAAAGTATTTAAATTTGAAAGTAATGCAGTTACTGACAGAAATGTTCTTGCCGAGATACTGCAAAATCAGAAAAGTAACGGTGCAGAAGCGGAGAATGAAGAAAATGCGGAAGGAGAAAATCCGACTCTGGATATTTCCGACGAAACGTTTCAGGAAGAACAAGAAGCATTGCTTACGGAGAAGTAAATCATAACGGCATTTATTTTTTGAGCAGAATAAAAGGGCAACTCGGGATAAACCTGAGTTGTTTTTTTCCGGTCGAAATGTTTGTGAATACAAAAATTATTTATTATCCTTTTTTGTTTCGTATGGAGTAGAGGACTCCGCTACCATAAACGATTCCTGCTGTGTCGCGGAAAGATATGTTGACTCATCTTTAGATCTTGCGCTTACCAACCCCAGATACTTTTCAAAGAACTTGGACAACTTCTCTATAATTGTCTGTTTCTTTGTTTGTCGTTTCTTTCCGGCATCACCAAACAACCCCATTGGTGGAAGCAGTTTATCAAGGTCGGTTCCGGATGTTTTAATAGCACCGTCTCTAAAAGAATTGTC
>JAFLVQ010000082.1 GCA_022508205.1 Spirochaetales bacterium | reverse complement strand
CTCTTTTGCGGCTTTGCGCAAATCGTCTTCATTCCAACATTTGCGAAAATCGGGAATGGGGACTCCGTTATTTTTCAGACGTTCACGCATTTTGACTTTATTGCTTGCTGCTTCGGCATTTTCAAATTTTATACCGGGCAGATTAAGCGCATTTGCAACAGCGGCAACAGTCATGGACGCGTCGGTTCCGACAGTTAAAACTCCGTCGATTTTATGTTTTTTATTTAAATCTTTGATAACTCTTACGGTTCCTTCAATATATCTGGTGGAGACAACAAGCGGAAAATCGGCAATCGCCATGCCCGGTGCATCTTTGTTGTAATCGGTTACGACTGTAGTAAGACCTTTTTCTGCCGCAATTTTTATTGCCGGAACTTGAAGCATTCCTGCTCCGATAATTAATATTGATTTATTTTTATAAATTCTCATTTGTTTCTTTCTCCTTGCGACACGGAAAAATCTCCGGCATATTTCTGCATGAATTATATAAAATCATTTTCTTGACAGAATTGTGCAACTATACCACTTCTTGTTTTCTATTTGAAGTTGGAAAAATCGCTTGGAATAATATTTTTTTATTAATAAATAAAAAATCTTGAGGGTGTTTATAAATAATATTTAATACACAGTAAATAAAAAGAATGTACATATTTCTTAATATATGTTAAAAGAGTATCACTTATTCAAGTAAATAAAAACGGTAGGTATGCTATGGGAATCAGGGTCGAACGTCAGCAGATATTTAATTATTCAGATGTATATAAAAATATTTCATTTTCCAATGGGGAAAACTCTTTTTCTTTTTTAGGACAACTGAATGAATGGGAAAATGTTGAGATCACATCACGCATTTTTTATAAAAAATTGGAGGCATTATTGTACGGTGAAGAAGTACGGGCAAAAATGTACGATAGTTTCATTGTGAATATGCTGACTTATCGCAATCAAAAAGATGATACGATTTTGGACTTGGTTAAAAAGCATGATTATTCCATTGAGTCACTGCATTCTTTTTTTATGGAAATGTTTGATTTTGTGTATTTCTCGGTGAAAAAACAATTGCCGTATACAAAACATTTGAGTCTTATATCGAATGCGGTAAGTGAATTGTTGGAAAATACCTTTAAATATTCGTCTCGTAAATACTGTATTACGGCAGTGCTGGATAAAAACAGCGATTATCCTTTAAATATTTATATTGAAAATACGTATGATAATGATGATATTGGAAAAATAAATGAAAATGTGAAAGCATTGCGGCTCGGTATTGAAGAGGTGAATTCTTACAGTACACCGGAAGAAGCTTATTTTGAAATAATGAAAAATCGTTTGGAAAATTCCGTTGATGAGAATGGGGAAGATGTAAAAACATCTCGTTTGGGATTAGCTAAAATATCTGCCGATACAAAATCACGAATTTCATTGGAAGAAAATTCCGAACACTTTGGAGAGAAAGGTATTACCATAAAAGTAAGCATTCCGTTGGAGCTGTACTCTCGTGAATATTTCAACGAAATTATAGAGACATCTTTAAAACAGCATTCCCAGCTACCTCAAGGTTAAAATAAAAGTACCTTAGGATTCTATGAATCTTAAGGTACTTTTATTATGCACACGCTCTGATTTCAAAGTACAACGTTTGATTTTCAAAATCGGAAATCTCGTTCTCCGTTTTCTATTTTTGCCAGCCGTTCCCGAACAATGCCGCGGACTTTTTCTTTCGGAATATTGGCAATTTCTTTTTCAATAAGTTTTTTCCCGATTTCTTTTGTTTCTTCACTTGCATAGTCTTCCAAATATTCTTTCAATGTCATTAATGCATTAGGATGACAGCAGTTTTGAATTTGACCATTTTTGCATAAACTCATAAATCTATCGCCGGTTCGTCCTTCCCGGTAACATGCAGTACAAAAACTTGGGATATAACCGGCTTTCATCAGCCAATTTACTACTTCATCAAGTGTACGCTGGTCGGAAACATCAAATTGTTCTGTATCGTGCCGGCGTTCGTCTTCGCAATAACCGCCTACAGATGTTCTTGAACCGCCGGAAAGCTGAGAAACTCCGAGTTTTATAACTTTTTCACGAACTTCCGGACTTTCCCTTGTAGATATAATCATTCCGGTATACGGAACTGCTACACGTATACATGCACAGATTTTTGCGAATATGTCATCGCTGATGCTGTTGTCAAAAGCGTTTGGGTCAATATCATCGGCATGTTTTACTCTCGGAACACTGATTGTATGCGGACCGACTCCGAAAACAGCTTCCATGTGTTCTGCATGCATTAAAAGTGCTGCAAATTCGTATTTATACATTTCAAGTCCGAACAGAACTCCGAACCCGACATCATCAATGCCTCCCTGCATTGCACGGTCGTGGGCTTCGGTATGATATGCGTAATCATGTTTTGGACCGGTAGGGTGCAGTTTCAAATAGCTTTCTTTATGATACGTTTCTTGGAATAAAATATATGTTCCGATTCCGGCATCTTTCAGTTTCTTGTAATTTTCCACTGTTGTTGCCGCGATATTTACGTTTACCCGCCGAATTGCACCGTTTTTATGTTTTATGCTGTAAATCGTTTTTATCGATTCTAATATGTATTCAAGCGGATTGTTTACCGGATCTTCTCCTGCTTCTATTGCAAGTCGTTTGTGTCCCATATCTTGGAGCGCAATAACTTCTTTTTTTATTTCTTCCTGCGTCAGCTTTTTACGGACAATATGCTTGTTTTTTAGATGATAAGGACAGTAAACGCAGCCATTTACACAGTAATCGGAAAGATACAGCGGCGCAAACATGACGATTCTGTTGCCGTAAAAATCTTTTTTGATTTGTTGGGCTAAATCGAACACTTCTTGAATTTTTTCTTGGTTCTCACATGCTAAAAGAACCGAGGCCTCACGGTGTGATAATCCTTTCCGCAGTTTTGCCTTTGCGATAATTTTATCGATAAGTTCGGTATTGTTCTTATTGGCTTCGGCGTAAGCCAATGTGTCTTGAATTTCTCCGTCGTGGATAAATTCTTCTGCTTTGAGAGATTTTGGATTGTAAGTATAAGTTTCCATAAGATATTAATTCCTTTCAGGTCAGAACGTGGCCTTCCTGTTAGATTTTTTGAATAAAAAATACTCTTTTTATTTGATAAAGAGAAGTGTAAATAAATGAAATAGAGCAAAAAGATTTTTTTCGTCATAATAGTTTACTTTTTTATTAAAAAAGAATATAAGAACCGAAAACTATTTATAGGAGTATTAAAAATGGAAAAGATGTGTAAGTTAATCGCTTTATTGACCGTAGTCTTAACTATTGCTGTTGTAGGTTGTAAGAAAGAAGCTGCACCTGCAGTAACTACGGAAGAGCCAACAGCAGTGCCTGCAATAACTACATCTGCAGAAGTTACAAGCGATGTTGTTGAAGCAACAACCGACATTGTAGATGATGTGACTGCTGATGCAGAGTAATTTAATTGATGAAAATGAAAAACAGACATTGTCATTTCAGCACGAATGACAATGTCTGTTTTTTTTATGTTCTTTTCTATAAAGATAATATTTTTTGTGAAAAGAAAAATATTTGAAGTACGCCGGAAAAATATTGACGCACTTCAAATGTATTTACGCTGTACAATTAATGTTTGTCGGGATCAATACCTCTGTCTCGCAGATTCTTTTTTGCCTGAGTAATTTTTTCATGCATACGTGTAGACTGCAAGTAGAAAATCTCAAGCTGAGCTTGAACTACTTGCGTAAACGGATTGCCGTCTGATTCTATAGATAAGAAAGGCAAATTAGACACTCCCATTTTATCCAGTTCCTGATACAGCGGGCGGTTCCCGTGAATAGCCGCTTTATGAATCAAATTCATGTTGGTTTTCAACAAACTTTCCACCATACGGGACGGCAAACACGCAAACGGTCCGATAGAGATAACGCCGCATGCGCCATCAAGAATATATTTCAGTGCCGCACCTGTTGTAATAGGAACTTCTCCGCGAAGTTTGGGACTGACAATCAGACGCGATGCATTCATTACTTCTTTCATGTTTACATAGCATGGACGATAAAATCCGCAGTCTGCAAAAATATCTTTGATTTGATGATCTATTTTTCCCTGAAAGAAAGATTTGAAGAAGAAATAAATCTTTTGGAATACATTTACATTGATTTCCGATAAGTCGTTTTTCAAACAATGGTCAATGTAGAACAACACTTCCATAAATGGCACAATTTGAGTGATAAAGCCATTTTTCGCAAGTGTAACTTCGAGCTCTCGGCGTGCAAAGTGGTCGTTTCTGACGTAGATTTCCCCAGTGAGAACGACAAATTTAGCGTCTTCTATGTTGCCTTTGCGTGGAATTTTTTTGAAACGTTCGGCTGCTGCCTTAAAACGCCGCATCATCGAATAACCGTCCGGGTCTCTTCCGCCGAAATTGTCGACAATCTTGTCGAATTCATTTTCAAAAATTTCCAAAGCTTCATCGGGATTTACGGCAAGAACGCGCATTGCGCTTTTAATCGTTTCAAAAACATCTCCGAGAACGAAAGATTTGAACAATGTCAGCAGAAGTCCCGTACCGAATCCGGCGTAACCTTGTCGGTCATCCAAGCGGAAAATACCGAAATTTTTGATTTTATTTCGTATGATGTAATTATTAAACGCATTATAATACTGCTCCAGTCGACATGGAGAAGTGTCAGTTGCATGAAGCAACACAAGAGCTTCGCTGTCGTCTTTTCGATTATCTCGGATATAAGACATCAGGTTGCCAAGCATAATAGCCATAGGCAGACATTCTTTGCTTGAGGTTTGCGAACGACCTAATTTTATAGATTCAAGCGTTGTGGCAGGTGACAGACGACCTTGAACACCGATTTTGTTCAAATATTCGTTTGCCGGAGCCATATTGTATCGCGACAGAGAAGGAAACAGAAATTTATAGTTGGCCTGAATAATTGTAGTTCCGTCTTTCAGTTTTTTAGGTTTGAATTTCTTTTTAGGATCGGCAAGCATAATTGTTTTACCGTCGGATAAATGCAGTCTTGCTTTGAATCCTTCGCCTTCAACCCATGCAGGGATAAAATCATCATTGATTTCTTCTTTTTTCTTCTGCAATTTATTTTGTTTCAGCAGTTCTTTATAAAAATTAACGACATCGAGAAATGCCTCGATACGTGTATTTACCCCGGCATCAGCACTGTGAGAATCAAGTTCCAGCGTTAATGACGGTTTACCTTCCATTTCGCTGCGGAATAATTCGACAAGGAAAGAATCGGGACCGCAGCTGAAATTTGTAATGTAAGCAGCGAATAACTGAGGATTTTTTCGCACAAGCTGCGCTGCTTTTAAAATCATTTCTCCCATTCCCCAATGCATGAAAGGCTCGAATGTTTCGTTTTCAAAAGGCAGACAATCATAAGGAATTATTTCTACACCGCGTGAAGTAAATTTTCTCGGAATACCGAGATTCGCTTTTTCGGTAAAAGCATTGTAAGGACGACCAAACAATACAACCGCCGTTTTGTCGGGATTATTTTTAAGATTATCAAGAACCGATTGTCCCATTTTTTTGCATTCAGCAAAGAATTCACGCTGTTTTTTTACGGCTTCTTTAAAAGCTTTGTGTGCTTCATTTCCGTTGACACCGAGTTCTTTTACTGCGAAATTGCACAGCGTATTTTCTTCCAAATCAATTCCGCGTGAGAAATCCAAAAGAGGAATGAGCATTTTTATATTATTGCTTTCCAATTCAGGTTTAAATGCGGTTTTTAGAGAGAACGGTTCACCTTGGTTAAATACGCAGCTTTTTCTGTTTCCAATTTGATTGCAGAATTTATCATCGCATTTGCCTTCTGTTTCCAACTGCACAAGATGCGGCATAAAGATATAATCCGGTTTCAATTCTATAAGATTCTTGAAAAATCCGTGTGCCAAAATCATCGGATAGCAAAACGGAGCAAGTGCTCTTTCTTCACCTTCTTTTACCGATTTGCTCGGAGTTATAACCTTGAATCCGAGCTTTGTAAAAAAGTATGAATACAATGGGAAGTATGAATTGGTATAGAAAGAACGGTTTATCCCGATAACTTTTGCATTTTGCGGTAAATCGTCATTTTTTGGCGCGAATGTTTCAAATAACATTTTTTCGCGTCGCGCAACTAAGTCAAGATTTTCTTCCTCATACTGAACTTTGTGAAGCATGTTGTAGTATTTGTTGCACGCTCCGCCGAATGGATATGTTTTCCCGTCTATTATAATAGTAAGAACTTCACAGCCTCTGTCACAGTGCTCCGTTCCGCCGGCACAGTGGAATGTTTTTCCGTATGAAACATCTCTTGCAATTAGTGTATCCAAATCGAAATTTCCTTGCTGCAAAAGATTGTGTTCGAGGCGTTTCTTTGCTTCAATGGCAGCACCGAATGCTCCCATAAGACCGGGATCCGGCGGAACGATTATTTCACGGCCGGTAAGAGCCGCCATTGCAATAGGAACGGCTTTGTTGTAACAAACTCCGCCTTGCATAAAAACTTTTTTTCCCGTTTTACGATTGCCGCGCACACGATTTGTATAATTCATACATATTGAATAAACCAATCCGGCTACAATATCATCACGGTTGATTCCTTCCTGCGCTGCAACTTTTATATCGGAACTGATGAATGCCGCACATTGGTCGTTAAAATTTGGCGGATTTTCAGCTTTCAGTGCGATAGGTGCGATGTCCTGCATTTTTATACCGAGTGATTCATAAGCCGATTCTTCGAGGAAACTTCCCGTTCCGGCAGAGCATGCCTCATTCATTGCGTAATCGGCAGGAACCCCGTCGACAATATACGTATATTTTGCGTCCTGTCCGCCGATTTCGTAGATAGTGTCTACATCTTTGTCAAAATACACACTGGCAGTTGCGTGGCAGATAATTTCATTGATTATACATTCCGTAAATGCATGAAGACCGACAATTTGTCTGCCCGAACCTGTCGTAGACAGTGCGTCAATGATAATTTTTTTATCTCCGACTTGCTTTTTTATTTCACGGTAACAATTTCTTGCGGCTTCCACCGGATTTCCGTTTGTCCGCAAATATACATCGGCTGCAATTTGAGTTGTTTCCATATCGAGCAAAACGGCTTTTGTCGTAGTAGAACCTACATCAACACCGAGTGTGTAATGTTTGCCTTCCTGCGGCGTTATATGTTCGGCACTTTTAAATGATACAAGATGTTCATAGTCAGAAAGTTTTTTCAAGAATTCAAAAGAACTTTTTCCGGTTTCGTAAACTTTTTCTATTCCCGGATATTTTTCCGTTTCGTTGTCAAGTGCATACAGTGCTGCGCCTAAAGCTTCAAAGTAATGCGCTTGTTCGGGAACATAAAGAGTGTCGACTTCTTGTTTTAAATATTTCAATACAATTTTATTGAGAGAAATTCCTCCGATCATAATCAGATTTTTTGGTTTTATCGAAGAAATAAGCTCGGTAATCTTATTGGCAATCATTTTGCACAAACCGGCGACTACTGCACCTTTCGGTTCGCCGATGTTCAGTGCATGCGTACAGTCCGATTTACAGAAAACAGAACATCTTCCGGCTATTTTATGCGGTTCTTGATTTTCCGCTAAAGCTATTGCTTCGTCTGCATTTAAATTCATTCGTCTGATTTGCTGAAGAAAAAATTCTCCTGTACCGGAAGCACATTTATTTCCCATGTGCACTTGGGTAATTTTATGCTCTTTATCCAATTCATACACTAAAACAGATTCTCCGCCTGCGGAAACCAAAATGTTGTATTTTTCAGTGTCAAGATTCAGGTAGTTAAGTGCGTATTCGATTGCATTTGGTTCTGCAATTTTTGAAAGTTTGACATTTTCGCGAAATTTTCGGCCTGTAACGGTAATTCTGTCGAACGTTTCGGGATTTACTTCATTTAAAATATCGATAAATGTTTTGCGGGCATTTCCTTCGTGAGAACGTGATATTACTTCGGTAACTTTCGGTTTTTTCTCCTCGGTTTGTTCCATTTTTACTGCGGTAACAGTTGATGCTCCCAGACAAATACCTAATGATTTCATTAATAGCTCCTGATTAATTCTTGTGGAAGAAATAAAAATTGTATGATTAAGATTTTCATTTGCAATAAATGATGCGGCGAAAATATACTTTAAAAATGAAAAAATAACAACAAGAACGAAGAAATAACGATGATATAAATTGCGGATATGATTTATCGAAACAAGTTTATTTTCTCGAAATTCGGTTTTCGCATCAAAGTTTATCAGTTGTCAGACTGGTTTGCGTTTGCAGCCGTCAAGTTTTTTTATTTTTATCAATTTTCTTTTTATATCAAATGGTTTTCTTGCTTTTAAATGTTCTTCGCACAACGGAACTATGTACCAAAAAAAGTCATTTCCTTCTCTTGCTACATGGGATCCTGCCACAGCTTGCATTTGACAATCTTCGTAAGCGCAAATCGGATTTTCTTCGTGCGCGTTGTTTTTCCAATGATCCAGCCAGGTATCACAGCATTTGCACGGATTTGACGTTGTTCTGAAAAGGTTTGAAACTGTGTAAATCATGTTTCCTCCAAAGTTAATAAGCAGTGATTTGTGTGCTAATTCCTTTTGCCGAAAGAATTAACTGTTTTGGTGATCAGCAAACATTTATTTTATTAAAATGTCATTATATATCTTTTTATTTTGCATTTTCAATGATTTTTTAAGGTTATACAGCTCATGCAAAAATTGTATAATTATGCTGAAAAGGATAAGGAGACAGTGTATGAAGTTGATGATTGCATCCGATATTCACGGTTCTGCATATTATTGTGAAAAACTGGTAAATATTTTTGTACAGGAAAATCCCGAACGTCTGCTGCTGCTCGGTGATTTGCTTTATCACGGACCGCGTAATGATTTGCCGAAAGACTATTGTCCCAAAAAAGTTATTCATATATTGAATGGAATTAAAGATAAAATTATTTGCGTGCGCGGAAACTGCGAGGCTGAAGTAGACCAAATGGTACTGGAATTTCCGGTTTTGTCAGATTCTCTTCTGCTGTTTTTAGATGGCAAACTGATGTTTGCTTCCCACGGGCATATTTATAATGAAAATAAACTGCCGGCACTGCATTCGGGTGATATTTTTTTACAGGGGCATACGCATGTGCCGTGTATGAAAAAGCTCGGAGATTACTTTATTGTGAATCCCGGTTCCGTTTCTCTGCCGAAAGAAAACAGTGAACACTCTTATATCATTTATGAGAGCTGCGGTTTTACTTTGAAAACTCTTGATGGAGAAGTACTGGAAACTTTTCATTTGCAGCCGGTACATTCTTTTCTGTAGTTCAGCAAACGAGCAGTGCTTATTTACCCAATTCTTCCAGTTCTATGCCGTCTTCCGTAATAGTGAAAAATTTTACAGGATTTTTTATGGTCATATAGATTTTTTTTAAATCTTCGGTTTTAATTCTTATACTTTTTGTATTGATTGCCGGGTTAAACATAAAATAAGAGTAGGAGAATATTTCGTTGTCCACAAATATCGGCAGTTCTTCATTGAGATAGCCGAATGGCGGAATCGAGCCGATTTCACAGCCTGTATGTTCTGTCAATTCTTCCTGATATGCAAACCGAATGTCTTTTGTACCGAATTCTTTTTTGAACTTACGGGCTTTGATTTCTTTTTCTGCCGTAGTTACCACAAGATAAAATTTCCCTTTTGCATGAAACACAAGATTTTTACTGCCGATTCCGTCGGTCCATGCCTGAGCGGCTCTTTCTTTTTTTGAATCATCTGTCGTATGAACTTCTTTATGCTGGATTTCTTCTATTATTATTCCGTTTGCAGTAAGTGTATTTTTGATATTTTCATAAACTTCTTCTTTATTCATGGCAGTCTCCTTTTTCAATAACCGATTTTTGGAAAATTAAAAAAACTCCGTTATAAAACGGAGTTCCTCTGTTATTAATCAATACTTGTCAAATTTAAAAAATAAGTAATTGGAATAAAAAAAACAGCGGGTGATCAGAATCGAACTGACGTAACAAGCTTGGAAGGCTTGTGTTCTA
>JAFLVQ010000081.1 GCA_022508205.1 Spirochaetales bacterium | reverse complement strand
TCTGCCATATTGTACAGCGGCAGCACAAGCAGCGTTACAACCGCGCTCAGTCCCACAATCGCAAATCCCTCACTGGAAAACATGCGGTACAACACAAAATAAAATATGCCTAATATAAGCTGTATCGGGTTGATTATCACGTTATACAAAAAACCTAACATCTTTTTATCCTGAACTATTGTTTACTTGTTAATTTTTCTTTTATCTCAAGCAAAGCATCAACGCATTTGCTCCCTGCCTTTCCCTGATTAATCCATGCGATATTTTTCGCCTGAATTATTTTTTCTTTAAGACTCGAATCAGCCGCACATTTTTCTACAACACTGCCGATATTCTCAAAATCTTTTTCTTCCAAGCGAATCCCCAATTCCTTAAGTTTTACAAACATCCAAGGTTCCGTCGGAACATCCGAAGCGTCATAAGCTCGTTTATCAAAATCGTAACTCGTATAAAAAACCGGCCGCTCGAATAGAAACATGTAATCGAAAATTATTCCGGAAAAATCGGAAATCATCACATCGGAACGAGACATTGACCGTATATTCTCGCGTTCAAAATCCCATTCGACATTTGAATAATCGGATAACTGTTTCTGCAAAGTTTCAAGCATATTTTTCTCGACAATGCTGGACTGCGGATGAGGACGCACAATCACTTTATGACCGCTTTGCGCCAATGGTTTCAAAAGATTGATTCCGTACTTTTTCAAAAGTCCGTTCTCGCCCCACGAAGGCGACACCAAAACCGTGCGGCTATTACCCTGTTCTTTTGCCGGCAAAGTTTCAAGTTTTTCTTTCAAAACATCAAGATATGTACACCCACACCCGATAAGCTGTTTTTCCGGCAAATCACGATTTTTTTCCAAAAAGCGAATACTTTCGGCCTGATAATCGCCCGTAAGCATAACGGAATCGAAATAATCGAAACTGAAAAGCCGATAAAGCGTCGTATCTACCGGAGAATGAAGGATGTGAGAATAATGCTTTACCATTTTCGATCGCTTCAATTGGTACACGTCAAGTCCGGGAGTTGTCATCAGTACAATATCGGCTTCAAGCAGATTCAATGTTGCGTAAGCTTTGTTTCCCTTTCCGATAAAACTTTTGGTTACAAATTCGGATTCAAAATCGAAACACAGATCATTTTCATCGGATGTATAAAACGTTACCGGAATTTTTCTGCGGTCAAACTCTTCCAGTACAGGACGAAAAACATTCCAATACTGCTTTCCTTCGGAATAAATAACAACTTCTTTCGCCGCTGAAGAAATACTTTCACCGTCTTTTTTGTACCAAATAGGCAAAGTTTTTATTTTTATCCACGCAGTTTTTACTGCAAAAAAGAAAATCGATACAAACCCGATTAACACGGAAAACAGCATACTTCCGGTGCCGGGATCGATATAACAATAAGCCGGCGCTACAGCTATAAATGTAAAAAATATAAGATAAAACAGAAACACACTTTTCTCCTTTAACAAATAGACTTTAAATATATTTCGAGGACTTCGGAGAAACGCTTCATTTCTGCAGGTTTAATATCGCCGATATTGGCAATACGGAAAGTATTTATTTCACCGAGTTTTCCCGGATAAATAGTAAATCCATGTTTCATTGCAAAATCATGCAACTCATCAAAATTATAGCGAGGATTTTCCGGTTCCAAAATTGCCGTAATAAAATGAGACTGATTTTTTTTATCGACAAGCATTTTCAGCCCAAGCCGCTCCACTGTGTCAGTGAGGATATTCCAGCATTCCGTATAACGCTCGTAACGTTTTTCGACAGTTTCGATTTTTGTTTCGATAATCGCCTGACGCAATGCGTAAAGTGTTTGAACTGGCGGAGTAAACCGAGTTTGAGAAGTCTTTTTAAAATGAGAATACTGCGCATACAGATTAAGATAAAGACTGCGCATAGGCACCGAAGACAATTTTTCCAGTTCATTGCGATTGCATATTACAAAAGCAACGCCCGCCATTCCCTGAATATTTTTGTTTGATGTCGCACTCATGAAGTGAATGCCCATTTTTTCCATGTCGATAGGCATTCCGACATAAGCACTCACCGCATCGATAAGTGTAATGACATTATATTTTTTGCATATTGCACCGATTTGCGCAATCGGATTAAGAAGACCTGTAGTCGTTTCATGAAAAACCGCAGCCAAATGCGTATATTTTCCTGCGGCAATTTTATGTTCCAGTTCCGCCAAATCCAACGCCTGATACGCCGAGCTTTTGAACACATCGAAATTAAGGTGATACACTTCCGCCATTTTTGCCATTCTGGCACCATAAGCTCCGTTATCGATAACAAGGAGCTTTCCGTCTTCCGGCACACACGAAGAAATCATAACTTCATCGGCAGCCGTTCCCGAACCGCCGAACAATACCGTTTCGATTTCATCGGGATTTCCTGCAAATGCGGAAAGTTCACGGCAAATCCAATTCATCAACTCGCCGAATTCTTTTTCACGCGGGCAAATATCCGGCTGTACCTGCGCAAACTTTACGCTGTCTGTCGTAGTCGCCGGGCCGGGATTAAGCAGAACCTCGCGCCTTACGCGGCGCAGCAGTTCATTTTCCTTGATTCTCGGCAGAATCTGATTCACTGCCATTTCCAAATGCGACTCATCGTCGATTTCGTGCCATGCATAATATTCGATTTTGCGAATATAAATCGGTTTGTGATTAAGATTATTCTCGGAATGCAATTTTTGTGAAACAGCCGCCATTGCTGTTTCATATTCCATTTTAGGTTGATCGGCGTGATGATTTTCCGCAAATTCACACATCGCTTTCAGTGTTTCACGGCTTAATTTCGTAATTCCCACAAGTTCCGCATAAATACTGCCGAGCAATTCCTTGTTCTTTGAAATATTGTGCAGAACAGTGCCGTCTGCTGCTTCCAGATAAACTTCGTCACCTGATTTAGTGGCGCCCGAAGCCAAAATAACGTCTCGGTCTGTATCGTTCAGAAGGACATCAAGCCCAATTTTGTCGTAAATCAAATCCGATTCCAATAACAGAAAATCACCTTTTACATGCGGAGCGCAGACTTCCAGCGTTCCCATACTGCCCGTATCCGCATATTTCGGATTGCGAACGGTACGAATCGCAGGAGAATATTTTTGTGCCAATCTGTCGTACCATTCGCTGCAATGCCCCGTACCGATAATAATTTCTTCTATTCCGACTTCAAACAGCTTGCGAACAGATGCTTCGACAATCGGCATTCCGTCAAGTTCCAAAAAACCTTTGGGCATACACTCTGTGCGCCCTTTCAACCGAGAACCGAGTCCGGCTCCCAAAATTACCGCTTGTTTAATCATTTTATATTCCTTTAACACCCATAAATTCCATAAGAGCTGTTTTATTTTCCAACGGAGTTGTTTTAGGACGTCCCAAATCTTTCCTTGCGCCTTTGCATGTTTTTATTTCCAACATAGTTGTTCCGGTGAGATTTTTCATTTCATTCAATGTTTTGACAAGTTCGTCTTTCGTGCTCACGGAATAAACATTTTTGTATCCGACAGCTTCCGCAATTTTCGGCAAATCGATTTCCAGACCGACAGTCGGCTGACCGCCTACGGAATCGTGTGCTCCGTTGTTAATTAAGATATGACGAAAATTAGCCGGTGCACATGTCCCCACAGTAGTAAGACCGCCCATCTGCATTATTGCCGCACCGTCGCCGTCTATGCAATACACCGTTCTGTTCGGCTGATTCATCGCTATCGCAGCTGCTATTTGCGAAGCCTGTCCCATAGAGCCTACTGTAAGAAAATCGCGGTTATGTTTCATTCCGTGCTTTTCACGCAGTTCATAAAGTTCGCGCGATGCCATTCCGGTTGTCGAAACAAAAACGGCGTTTTCATCTGCATTAAGCATTACGCATTCTATAGCTTCTTCACGATTCATCGGAGCATTCACGACTTTGTTGTTTTTCAAAGTATACGCGGCAAATGTATCTTTGCGCACTACAAATGCAAAAGGAGCTTTTTGTTCGTAAATAGATTCACGGCACGCCTGCATTTGCTTTTTAAGTTCATTTTCATCTGTCGACATAATGACATAAGGGATTTCCATTGCATCGAGCAAAGAACACGTAACACGCCCCTGCTTTTTATGCTGCGGTTCGTCTTTTACGCCCGGTTCCCCGCGCCAGCCTATCACCAGCACAAGCGGAATGCGATAAACTTCCGGATCGGTCAATGACAAAAGCGGATTAACGACATTCCCTTCACCTGAATTCTGCATATAGACAAGAGGGACTTTCCCTGTAGCAATGTGGTATCCGGCAGCAAGTCCGACGGCACATCCTTCATTTGCGGCGATTATGTGATTATTTTCGGGTGCATTATCCGTAATATATGCGCAAAAACTTTTCAGCAAAGAATCGGGTACGCCGGTAAAAAAATCGATATTGTTTTCAATTAATAAATCATAAAAAACTTTTGTTTCTACCATAATTACCCTACTTTGTTCCCGGAATAAGTTCCAAAATCTGCTTGATCGGCATACATAAATCATTTACTTCCAGTGAACGCTCATTCTCCAAAATCAGCTGTGCTACTTTGTGCATTGCCGGATAAGAAGCTCGCAGCATGTGATTTGCGTAAATAATAATATTCGCTCCCCATTCGTGAAGTTCCGCTTCGGTAAATTGGTTATATGTTGTAGGCACTAAAACTATCGGTACATTTTTATATTCGCTGCGAAAGCGCTCGCAAAACTCTTTAATATCCGCACCGCTTTTTTCTTTGCTGTGAATCATCACGCCATCAGCTCCGGCAGCAACGTAAGCACGCGCGCGCTCCAATGCATCATCAACGGTTTTTCCGGCAATCAAACTTTCGAGTCTGGCAATAATCATAAAATCTTTTGTAACTTGCGCTTTTTTACCTTCGCTGATTTTATGGCGGAATTCTTCGATTGTTGCCAATTCCTGTTTTGCTGCCGTTCCGAAAAGCGAATTTTTTTTCAGTCCCACTTTATCTTCGATTATTACCGCCGAAACTCCGTTTCGCTCCAGCGTTCTTACGGTAAAAACAAAGTGTTCCGGTTTTCCGCCTGTATCGCCGTCGAAAATAATAGGCTTTATAGTACATTCCAAAATATTCGTTAGATCCTGAAGCCGCGTCGTCAAATCTACAGCTTCAATATCGGGTTTGCCCTTACATGTCGAATCCGTAAGACTGGAAGACCACATTCCGTCAAATCGATGAACGCCGTCTTTTTTCTGCACTTCGATATGTTCTATTATTAATCCCGACAATCCAGAATGGGCTTCGAGTATTCGCACTACGGGTTTTGCCTGAAGCAATCGGCGCAGCGTCTTCATTCTGATTTCGGGCGTTGTTCCGATGGAACTTACCTGCTGTGCCAATGCGGAAGATTCGATTCCTTTTGTATAAGGAATTTCCACAACTTCGCCGCCAAGCTCTTTCATTGTTTCATATACCTCTTCCCGAATTTTACTCAGCGTACCGGTTTTCCAATCATCACCGTGAATGATAATATCCGGTTTGTATTTTTTCAGATTCGGAACGTAATTCCAATCTTCCTGCGCAACTACTGCCGCAACTCCTTTGATGTTTTCAACTACTCGTTTGCGCTGCTCATAATCAAGATACGGCAGACGTTTATGCGCCGCAATCGCCGAATCCGTTAATAATCCTACTGTCAATTCTCCGAGTTTCGCACCTTCGGTAATTATATTTATAATTCCCGGATGAATAATATCCGCAGTCATTCCCAAATAAACCCTTTTCATTCAAACTCCTTATAAGTTTTACAAAATAATAATGTACTGATATTCAATTGATATTTTTTGCTTTTACTTATTTTTTATCATCTACCATTTCCATTTTCCCAATAAACGCATTTTTTCTTCGCTTGTATCGCCGGACATATCACCGTAAGGGATGTTTTCCGGATAATTGGGCAGTGAAAATACTTTACCGACAAAAACTTGTTCCGGAAAAAATGCCGCATCACATGCCGGAGTAACTTCCTTTACCAAGTAATCGAAAACTTCTTTTACTTCCTGACGCCGTTCCCCCTTTGCCGTAATCGCATGACCGTAGAACGAACATGGCGCACCCTCTGCAAAAAAAGTAACTTCCAGCGGAATACCGTCATTTATCGCGGTAACGGCTTGACCTGTCATTCCCAGAGCGATTGCCACTTCCCCTTGAATCATCGCATTGATAGGACCGGAGCCGGATGATGAAAACTGCAAAATATTTTCCGAAAGTTTATCGAAATAATCGAATGCATTATCTTCGCCCATAGCATTCACTAAATTTTTAAGGAACATATATCCGGTACCGGAAGTTTTCGGATTGGGCATGGAAATCATTCCTTTATATTCAGGCTTTAATAAATCTTCATAGCTTTCCGGTTTTGCAAGTCCGCGTTCTTTCAGAATTTTCGGATATAAAACTATACAGCCGCTGTTTCGATACTCTCCTACCCATCGGTGTGACTGAACTTTCATATCATTAAGATAAATCGAATCATCAAAATAAGACATATCGGCCAACACATCTTTATTCATTTCCAAATATCCGTATTCCCAAGACAGTAATATATCACCTTGAGATTTACGCCCTTCGGCTTTCAATTTTGCGGCAGAACTTCCGCTGCTCATATAATCAAGCGAAAAATTATACTGCGGAAACTTTTCCCTAAGCCCTTTGAGATAAAATTCATTTCGATAATCTTCCGCGCAGGAATAAAGCACTATTTTATCGCTTTGTTTTTTACAACCGAAAAATGCCAATATAAACATTGCCAGGCCGCATATCGGCAGCAATTTTCTTTTCATAATGAACTCCTTTTTATTCACAATTTATATATTATAAACAGGTTCCAACTGTTTTAATTCATTGAAAGTATCAATCTCTTTAATATCATCAAACGAGCATTCTCTTACTCTGACATTGTATTCTTTTATGAAATATTCCAGAGCAACTTGATCCCAAAAACGTTCTTTCCCGCCGGGCATTTCGTAGACTGCTTTTATATGTTCTTTTAATCTCACGCCGTCTTTCGCGTCCCAATAAGAAATCCCAAACATGTGGTAGCAATTTTTTCCGCCGATATGCACTTTTGTAATATAACCGTTTTTCACCGTAAAGCACCAATCATCTGTCTGCTTTACGGGAACGCCGAGATAATTCGTGCAATATTGGTATTTGGTTATGAGATTTTGATTATTCAATAAAAGATCGGCTTCGCAGACGTACGCGTTTTCCAGTAAATCACGCACACACAACAGCGACGAAATATTGTGAGTTTCGTTATACTGCACATTATCTATAAATTTGATTTCAGGATATTCGGTGCGCAGTTGCTCAAATTGCTGCCCTAAGTATCCTCGTACGATGATAATTTCTTTAATACCGGCATTTTTAATGGCGGAAAGCAAAGATTCTATAATCGGTTTTCCTTTGATATTTATCATCGAAACCGAAGTATTTAAACTGATTGGAATCAAGCGTGCCGAAAATCCGGCAGCAATTATAATGGCACGCTTTACACGATACGGCTCCAAAGCGTTTAATCCCGAATCGGTAAGTTCACCGCATTTTATAAATCCCATACCCGCAAGCTGGTTTACTATAGTATTAACTCTTCCTATGGAAATTTTCGTTAAACTTGCAATTTCGCGCTGCGTCAATACTCTTCGCTCTTTTTCAAGGCAAGTCATTACCATAAATTGTTTTTCAGAAAGCATCTGCCGTTCCTTTACATACAAATTTTTTCTTTATAAAACTGCTGCTGCCTTTAAGCGCAACATTCACAACAAAAATCAGCAAAGATACAAATGATGCACATTCCAAAGACATCTGCGCCTGAAATTGATTAATCATAAGCGACAAAGGTTTGCTTGCTTCAACCGCAAGAAATGAAACAGCGGAAATTGTCATCATACAATTGACAAAGAAATACACAAACATTTCGATGACAGTATCAAATGTCTGAGGAATCAAAACATCACGCAAAATTTGCAGTTTGGTTATCCCCAAAGTCATGCCGACAGATTCAAGGTTTCGATTCAGCTTGTTTAATGTATTGTAAATCATCAAGTACGGAGATGCAAAAAAGTGAATTGTGTTAACCAATATTAAAATTGCAATTGTTCCGTACAGCCACGTTCCTTTGAAAAACAAAATATACGAAAGTCCCAGCACAATTCCCGGAATCGCAAGTGAAGTAATAGAAACCAAATGAAGAAATTTTGCAGATTTGCCGAATGTTCTGGCTGTAAAATATGCGGTAATATATGCGGTTATTACTCCTAAAACCGATGTTCCTACAGAAATTATAAAGGAATTGCACAGATATTGCCCGCCTCCCATTCTGAAAGTACGTATTATATGAGACGCCGAAAACGACATATCGACAGGATATTTTTTTATGAATGTAAGTAAAATAAATGACAGTATCGGAAGCAGCACGCACAGTATCGTAATCGAACAAAAGATATAACTTATGATAGTTCTGAACACACTTTTCTTGGGACGAAAAGGCGTAATTGTATAACTGCTGCTTGTGTTATCACGTTTCATCAAATCTATAATAAAAGCCGCAACTGCCGGAAAAAGAAGAATTGTTCCGATAACACTTCCTTTCCCGAAATCCAGCAAACCGACAACTTCCTGATACATCATAACAGGAAGTGTCAAATATTTTCCGCCGACAACCAGCGGTACGCCATAATCAGTAATAATCATTGTAAATGTGGTAAAAAATACCGAAATCATAGGTTTCGAGAGGTACGAAAGTGTTACCGCTTTCATTTTCTGCCACCCGGATATTCCCAATACGGCACATGCTTCATAAGGGACATAATCCTCGTATTTCAAAATATCGACAATCAGCAAAAAAGCCACCGGGAAAGAATACATCACAGATCCCAAAATAATTCCCGTAAATCCGTAAATCGTTGTATGCATCTTGAAGAAATTAGTTATTATTCCATTCGCACCAAAAAGAAAAATCAATCCCATTCCATGCGAAATAGACGGAATTAACATCGGCAATGTAACCAATGTGGAAATCGTTGCTTTATGCCGAATATTTGTGCGCATTACACAAAATGACAATACAAAAGCCAATGAAACCGACAGTATCGTAGAAATTGTTGTTACAACAATGGAATTTTTCAAGGCAGAAAAAAATTGCGGATTCGATAGTATCGCTTTTATGTCTGAATTGAACAAAAAGAAAAACATTTTGCCCAACGGGAAAAGAATCGCTATCAGAAAAAAGAGCATCAATGCATTTTTTACCACAACTGTTTTAACTATTTTCATAACTATTTCACATATTTAAATAAAGAATCGATTTTTATCTTCAGATTTTTCAAAACAAAATTTTCAACGAATGCATCAGCCGGACAATCAATGATATTTTGAGGTGTATCTATTTGATGAATTTTTCCGTCTCCCATTACCATAATACGATCAGACATTGCAAATGCTTCCTCTTGGTCATGGGTAATGTAAATCATCGTCGTTCCCAAAACCGATTGTATTTGCTTTAATTCGGTTCTTAAAGATAACCGTGTATCTACATCAAGTGCAGACATTGGTTCGTCAAATAAAATTATGTCGGGATTCAATGCCAATGTTCTGGCAATCGCCACGCGCTGCTGCTGTCCGCCGGAAAGAATTCCCGGTTTTTTATCAATATGTTCAATTAATCCCACTTGTTCTATAACTTTGAGCACTGTTTCTTTTGAATTAATATGTAATCCACGCAGCTTGCTTTCTTTACTGTGTTTTAAAGCATACTCAACGTTACCGAATATTGTCATATTTTCAAACAAAGCATAATTTTGAAAAACAATGCCCATTCCTCTTTTTGACGGGTGAAAATGAGTTATATCAATGCCATCTTTATAAATTATTCCGTTATCAGGGCGCATCAGGCCAATTAGAATTCGCAGTAGAGTTGTTTTTCCACATCCTGAAGACCCCAAAATCGACAAGAATTCTCCTTTGCAGACTTCAAAGTTAATATTCTCAAGAATGCGTTTATTACCAAAAGATTTCTCGACATCCTTAATTTCAAGTTTTTTATTACTCACATAATCCCCTTCTTTTTTTCAATTTTATACACTATATACAAGAAATTGAACAGTGTTTTTTTAATAAAAATAAAGGAATCCGGCAATGAAGTTGAAATAGATAACAACCAAACAAATGAAGAGCAC
>JAFLVQ010000080.1 GCA_022508205.1 Spirochaetales bacterium | reverse complement strand
TTTGTTCGGTGAACAGGCAGTTCTTTGCGGCGGTACGGTAGAATTGATTAAAGCTGGATTTGAAACTCTTACAGAAGCCGGTTACCCGCCTGAAATGGCTTATTTTGAATGTCTGCATGAGTTAAAACTTATTGTAGATTTAATCTATGAAGGCGGAATTCAGAAAATGAACGAAGTTATTTCCAATACAGCCGAATGGGGTGAATATGTTACCGGAACAAAACTCATCGATGCCGGTGTAAAAGCGAAAATGAAGGAAGTTCTTAATGATATTGAAAGCGGTAAATTCGCCGAAGAATGGATGAAAGAAGCTCACAGCGGAGCTGCGCAGTTGAAGAAAAAACGTGAAGAATTGGGTGCTCATCCGATCGAAGTCGTTGGTAAGAAAATCAGAAGCTTATTTGAAAAGAAATAACTGATTGATACAGAGTATCGACACAAAATTTTTGTACTATTTTTTTATGCATTATTAAGTTCTTTTTTTGCATTGCAGAAAAAGAACTTCTTTGCATTAAAGTCTTTTATTTGTGAGAGGCTTTAATGCAGAGAATAAAAACTGATAAAATATTGGAGATATGATTTTTTCTGGTTTGAATATGTTGAAAGACAATAAAAATAGTTCGTACATGATAGAAAGAGGAAATCGTTTCAAAAAAAAATCGAACCGTCGGTTCGAGCATTGTTAATCCGAAAAGGCAATGATTTTTTTTCCAGCGGCAATATAAAAGCTGCCGAAAAAATTTTCGTAACAACTGATTATAAAGATGGAATCATTCGTCTTGGTGATTATTATTTTACCAATAGAAATATTTATAAAGCTGCTGAAATGTATTTCATGTCTGATAACGAATCGAAGATAAAATTATTTTCTGAAAAATGTGCAAAGATTATTCAGATTATGTTAGAAGAGAAATATTAAATTAAGTGTAGAGGAATTATGAATAAAGAGTGGAATGGTGAATTGAAAAATATGAATGCCGGCATTAATGCAGCCGTCAGGAATATTGAAGAAGCCGATGAATTAAGTAAAATTTCCAAAGATGCTTATGATTTTATTAAGCAAGGAAATCTTGATGAAGCAAAAGATTTATTTTACAAAATTTTAGATCAGGAACCGGAAAATCATTACGCACTTGTGGGACTTGGAGATATTTCAAGGAAAAAAAACGAATTCCCTGAGGCAATAAATTTTTATAAGAAATGCTTGAATTCTCACCATGAAAACAAATATGCACTGATTGGTTTGGCGGATGTGTATCGTGAAATGGGAAATTACAAAGAATCTATTGGGTTATGGGAACATTTTATTGTTCATTACGGAGTTGATATTACCGTTCTTACCAGATTAGCGGATTCATATAGAAAATTAGGTGATTATGAAAATGCTAAGAAATTTTACAAACAGGTATTTGAAATCGATCCTCGAAATTCTTATGCATTAACAGGTATAGGTTATTTGTACTTTGAAACCAAAAAGTATGAGTGGGCTTTGGAAAACTGGATGAAAATGCTTGAAATCGAACCTGATAATGTAAAAATTCTTACTGCTATCGGAAACTGCCATAGAAAAAAGAAAACGTTTGAAGACGGTATTGTTTATTTTGAGCGTGCGCTGCGCCTGCAGAATAAAAATTTTTATGCGTTGTACGGTTTGGCAGATTGTTACCGCGGGCTTGTTATGCACGAAGAAAGTTTACATGTCTGGAAAGAGCTTTTGGAATTGAGCCCGAATAATAAAGTTATTATGACACGCCTTGCAGATTCATATCGCAATCTCGAAGATTACGATAAGGCCGAAATTTATTACAGAGCGGCATTGAATATCGGCTATGATTATTATGCTACTTTGGGATTAGTTTTTGTTTACAAAGCAAAGAATGATTATGAAAAGGCAATTAAAATTTTGGAAGATATATTCAAAAAAGAGCCTTATAATTCCAGAACATTGTATGAATTGGTTATATGTTACAGAGAAATAGGAAATTCGGAGAAAGCTTTGACGCTTTTGGAAGAACAGATGAAAGCCGGAAATAATTTATCTAATTTGTTGGTAGAGATTTATAACAATTTAAAAACTAATTAGATTTTTATGGAAGCTACTAAAAATATTATCGAGCTTTGTGACGGCGATATAGATAAGACTTTTCGTAAAAAGCAAATTTATGATGCGGTTTTTAAAAAGGGAGTTATCGATTTTGCGGCAATTTCCACCATTCCCAAAGATTTAAGAAATGGTTTGTCGCAAAAATTTCATATCCTTGAGGTAAAAGAAGCTGCCCGCAAAGAATCCTTAGACGGAACCGTAAAGTTTTTGTTTAAACTTCATGACGGAAAATATATAGAATCTGTTTTTTTAATCGACAAAAACAATCATGTTACATTTTGTATTTCATCTCAAGTCGGCTGCAGAATGGGATGTGTTTTCTGCAAAACCGGTACAATGGGTTTACTTCGTAATTTGTCCGCAACCGAAATTTTATCGGAAGTTTTATATTTGTACCATTTTATGGCAGCAGAGAAGGGATTGAAGAATCAGTTGTTTAATATTGTCTATATGGGAATGGGAGAGCCGCTTGATAATTTTGATAATGTAATGGAATCGGTTTCTCTTATTACGAATTCGGCGTTTTTTGGCTTGTCCGCATCGCGCATTACAATTTCAACGTGCGGACTTGTCGATAAAATAGATTCTGCACTGCGCCGTTTTCCGACACTGAGATTTGCCCTGTCTTTAAATCATTCTATTCAGGAAGAACGTGAAAAAATTATGCCGATAGCGAAAAAAATCTCGCTGGATGAAATTGCGGTAAAGCTGAAAAAATTATATGCGGAATTTAAGAACAGATTTACATTAGAATATGTGCTTATCAAAAATGTAAATATGAATAAAAAAGAAATCGATGCAATGCAGCGTTTTCATCATCAGGCTTTTCACATTAATTTAATTCCTTTAAATCATTCGGACGATTTGGTAAAACGCCCGGAAGAAAAAGAAATCGCATATTTTATGCAGGAATTGGAACGGCGGCATTTTTGTGTAACAAGGCGTTATAGACGCGGTGCGGATATTGACGCTGCGTGCGGAGAACTGTGCTATAAGGAAAATCTCGATGCATAAGATTCATGCCAAGCACATTTTATCATCGACAAACAACATGAATTTGTATCGCGGATGTACACACGGCTGTATTTACTGCGATTCCCGCAGCACATGCTATAAAATGGAACATGATTTTGAAGATATTGCGGTAAAAATCAATGCAGTGCAGCTTTTGGAGCAGGCATTAGCCGGCAAGCGCAGACGTTGTATGATTGGCACCGGCGCAATGTGTGACCCGTATCTTCATATCGAAAAAGATTTGAAACTCACTCGCAAATGCCTGAAAATTATCGATCATTATAAGTTCGGAGTCGGTGTATTGACAAAATCCGATTTGGTAATGCGTGATATTGATATTTTTACATCTATACATTCCAAAACAAAAGCCGTTGTTCAAATGACATTGACAACGTTTGATGATGATTTGTGCAGAAAAATAGAACCAAATGTCTGCCCGACAAGTTCCAGAATCAATGTATTGCACGAAATGAAGAAAGCTGGGATCCCGACAATGGTTTGGTTGGCTCCGTTTTTGCCGTTTATTAATGATACTGAGCAGAATATCAAAAATCTTCTCGATGCGTGTTTGACTGTCGGAGTGAAAGGTATTGTGTGCTTTGGGATTGGGGTGACGCTTCGTGACGGCAACAGAGAATATTTTTATCGCCAGCTTGATACACATTTTCCGGGTATTAAAGATTGTTACCAAAAAAAATTCGGCAATGCGTACGAAATCCGGAGTCCGCATCATAAAGAATTGGTTTCGATGATTGAAAAAATGTGTCTGCAACATACTGTTTTATATAAGCCGGAAGAGTGTTTTGCTTGGCTGAGACAGTTTGAAGATAAAAAGAAAAGCGTTCAATTTGAATTATTTTAGAATAATCGTGTGTATGTAAAAATAATTTATTCGGAACGATTTTTTACTATTTTCATATTTGTAATATGGGAATTGTGTGATAGTTACAGTAGTGCAAAAGGAGAACAAGATGAAAATATCTACAAAAGGTCGATACGCACTGCGTGTTATGATAGATATTGCATTGAACAGTAATGGAAATTTTATCAGTTTGCGTGATATTTCCCAAAGACAGGAAATATCGATGAAATATTTGGAAATGATTATCGGGATTTTGAATCGTGGAAATTTTGTTCAAAGTCAGCGCGGAAAAGACGGAGGCTATCGTTTGGCAAAGTCGCCTGCAGATTATACCGTATGGTCGATTTTGACGCTTGCGGAAGGCAATTTGGCACCGGTTTCGTGCTTGGATAATCCTGTTTCGGAATGTCCGAGAGCTGCCGACTGCCTTACTTTGCCGTTTTGGAAAGGATTAAGCAAAACAATAAAAAATTATATGGAAAGTGTTACTTTGGAAGATATTATGAATAAAAAAACAGTGAAAGTTTGGGTGAATGAGCAGTCGGAAATTACCGAAAAATAAATGCTACTTTTCCTATTGACATGATAGGTAATATCATTTATAAAGTACGCATAATTTTTTAAGGAGGCAGTAATGAACTACGTGACTTATTTTGAAAAACTTGTCCGCGAAAATTTCAGATTCGGAGTCATGCGCCTCTGTTGCGCGCATATATGAACAAAAAAACATGTTAAAAAGACGTTACAAACACCATTGCAATTTACAGACAAGACAGCAGAATGCGGTTATGTCTGAACACAACTTTATTTTTTATATTTAATTAAGGAGAAAAATCATGGCTAATAAACTTCATTTTGAAACACTTCAGCTGCACGTCGGACAGGAACAAGCAGATCCGGCAAGTGATGCGCGTGCAGTTCCGATTTATCAGACAACATCATATGTATTTCATAACTCAAAACATGCGGCAGACAGATTCGGACTTGCGGATGCGGGAAATATCTACGGTCGCTTGACCAATTCGACACAAGATGTTTTTGAAAAAAGAATCGCAACTCTTGAAGGCGGAGTTGCAGGACTTGCTCTTGCTTCTGGAGCGGCGGCGATCACGTATACTATTCAGGCTTTGGCGCAAGCAGGCGATCATATTGTCGCACAGAAAACGATTTACGGCGGAAGCTACAATCTTCTCAAGCACACTCTCAGCAAATTCGGAATTGAAACAACGTTTGTGGATGTTCATAATCTGGCAGAAGTTGAAGGTGCAATAAAAGAAAATACAAAGGCAATTTTTATCGAAACACTCGGAAATCCCAACAGTGACATTCCGGATATCGACGCAGTTGCGGAGATTGCGCACAAGCACGGACTACCGCTTGCAATCGACAACACATTCGGTACACCGTTTTTTATCCGTCCGATTGAACACGGAGCGGATATTGTAATTCATTCGGCTACAAAATTCATCGGCGGTCACGGAACAACGCTCGGCGGAATCATCATCGATTCGGGAAAATTCGATTGGAAGAAATCGGATAAGTTTGCGCAAATTTCGGGGCCAAACCCAAGTTATCACGGTGTTTCATTTGCAGATGCGGCAGGAGCAGCGGCATTTGTTACATATATTCGCGCAATATTGCTCCGCGATGAGGGAGCCGCAATCTCTCCGTTCAATGCATTCCTTCTTTTGCAGGGAACGGAATCGCTTTCGCTGCGTCTTGAACGTCACGCTGAGAACACAAAGAAAGTCATTGAATTCCTTTCAAAACATCCGAAAGTTGAAAAAGTGAATCATCCGTCGCTGAGCAATCACCCTGACCATGCACTTTACCAGAAATATTTTCCAAACGGAGGAGCAAGCATTTTTACTTTCCAGATTAAAGGCGGGCAAAAGGAAGCATGGACTTTCATTGACAATCTGAAAATTTTCAGTCTGCTTGCGAATGTTGCGGATGTAAAGTCGCTTGTAATTCATCCGGCTACGACAACGCACTCGGAGCTGAACGCACAGGAACTTGTGGATCAAGGAATTTTTGAGAACACGATCAGACTTTCAATCGGGACAGAGCATATTGACGACATTATCGATGACCTGAGTCAAGCGTTTGATGCGGTAAAATAGAAGTGCAAAATGAATATCAGCCATCAATCACACTGTTAAAATGAAGCCTTTACATTGTGCGATAGTTCATGGCATGTAATATGGAAGATAAAGTAAAAGAAATAAAAAATTGTGAGGATATTGAAAAAAGTATTCGCAAAAAATTTCATAAGACAATCTGGAGCAGATTTACAAAAGCAATAAAGGAATATCAGCTGATTCAAGAAGGTGACAAAATCGCCGTCTGCATTTCCGGCGGAAAAGATTCCATGCTTATGGCAAAATTGTTTCAGGAACTTCAGCGGCACCGCGGTATTCCGTTTGAGGTGGCATTTTTAGTAATGGATCCGGGATATACGGTTGAAAATCGGCAGCTGATTGAACGCAATGCGGCTTTGATGAATATTCCGCTGAATATTTTCGGCACAAATATTTTTAATGCAGTTGTCAATATCGAAAAGTCACCGTGTTATTTGTGTGCCAGAATGCGCCGCGGGCATTTATATAAAAATGCTCAGGATTTGGGATGCAATAAAATCGCATTGGGGCATCATTTTGATGATGTGATTGAAACGATTCTTATGGGAATGCTTTACGGCGGTCAGGTTCAGACAATGATGCCGAAGCTGCACAGCACGAATTTTTCGGGAATGCAGCTGATTCGTCCGCTGTATCTGATTCGCGAGGCTGATATTCTTCATTGGCGTGATTACAATAATCTTTGTTTTTTACAGTGTGCATGTCGTTTTACCGAGAAATTGTCGGATAAAACATATTCTGCGCTTTCTAAACGGTTGGAAATAAAGCGTCTTATTCAGCAGCTGCGAGTAACCAATCCCTATGTTGAAAGCAATATTTTTCGCAGTGTGGAAAATGTGACGCTTGATACGGTTATTGCTTATAAGAAAAAAGGCGTAACTCACCATTTTTTGGATAGTTATGATGAAGTCGACATTGTGGGGGAAGAATGAATCCGTGGGAAAGAACGCAAAAACTTATCGGGGTTGATGCACTGAATACGTTGAAATCTGCAAAAGTAGCTGTATTCGGAATCGGCGGAGTAGGCGGTTTTGTCACAGAAGCTTTTGCCCGCTGCGGTATCGGGAAAATAGATTTGATTGACCACGATACCGTATCCGTCACCAATATAAACAGGCAGATTATCGCAACGCATGAAACCATTGGGCAATTGAAAGTCGATGTAATGAAAAAACGTATTCTCAGTATAAATCCGCAAGCAGATGTCGGAACATTTGCCGAATTTTATCTTCCCGATACTTCATTTGATTTTTCGCAGTATGATTATGTCGTTGATTCAATTGATACGGTAACGGCGAAAATCGGCATTATTATGAAATGCAAGGAAGCAGGAACGCCGATTATCAGCAGTATGGGAACCGGAAATAAAATTAATCCGTCTATGTTTGAAATCACCGATATTTACAAAACCAGAGTCTGTCCGCTTGCCAGAGTAATGCGTAAAGAATTGAAAAAACGCGGCATTAAATCGCTGAAAGTCGTGTATTCACCGGAAGAAATTGTAGTAACGGAAAGAATTCCTGCAAGCATATCGTTTGTGCCGTCGGTTGCCGGGTTGCTCATAGCAGGTGAAGTAGTGCGCGATATTTGCAAAATCGATTCTTGATCTACTTTTTTATCCATGTTCCGTTAAATCTGTTGTCGCTGAAATCGGTTGTGATTAAAGTGTTTTGACCGTTGAATTCGTATTTCCCGGTTATGATTTCTCCGTCTTTTCTGTAAATACGCAGTACATTGTTCGACATCGTGAAACTGTTGCCGTTTATGTGATTACTTCCGATGTCTGTTGCCGGTTTTTGGTGATATTGCCATATTCCATCATCTGAAAATATTAGTGTTTGGTTGCTTGATGAATGCCAAGTGCCGTAAATTGTTTTATCGTGATTCTTTGTTATTGCCTTATGCCGCTCATCTTTTACAATATTCGACAATGATTTGATTTGCCATTTGTTTTCGTCATTATCCGGAGTACAAGCAGAGAATATAAAAATACTTATTATACCGAGTAAAAAAATGTTGTTTTGCATATTATCCCTTAATCTAATATAGTATATTTATACTATACTAAAAAGTCAATACTATTGAATATTTCAAATTGTACGGCACAAAAAAAAGAGAAATCATCAATCGATTTCTCTTTTCTCTTTATTTATATCGCTGTTATTTCTTTGCCAGATATTCGTTAATGGAAGCTGCCGCTTTACGTCCTTCGCCCATTGCAAGAATTACGGTAGCTGCTCCCAGAACGATGTCACCGCCTGCCCAAACATGCGCATAAGATGTTGCTGCATTTTCGTTTACTTTGATATGACCTTTTGCATCGGCATCCAAGCCCGGAGTTGTCTGCACCATTAACGGATTTGACCCGTTTCCGAGTGCTACGATAACTGCATCACATGCAACTTCGTGTTCGCTGCCCGGAATTGCCACCGGTGAGCGTCTTCCCGATGCGTCGGGTTCTCCGAGTTCATAAGAAAGAACTTCTACTGCTTTTACGCAGCCGTTTTCGTCACCGATAATTTTTACCGGATTTTCCAAAAATCTGAATTCCACGCCTTCTTCTTCGGCATGAGCAACTTCTTCACGTCTTGCAGGCATTTCATTTCGAGTTCTTCTGTACACTACCGAAACTTTTTCTGCGCCGAGTCTGTATCCCATTCGCGCGGCATCCATTGCAACGTTTCCGCCGCCTACTACAACTATATTTTTTGCTTCAAATAACGGAGTGGAAGCATGTTTGGTATCGTAAGCTTTCATTAAATTTGCACGTGTCAAATATTCATTTGCACTAAATACGCCGATTAGGTTTTCACCTTCGATATTCATGAATTTAGGCAGTCCGGCTCCGGTACCTACAAAAGCGGCGTCGTATCCTTCATGTTCCAACAGCTGCGGCAGCGTCTGCGTTCTTCCCACCAAGAAGTTTGTTTCAAATTTTACACCCATTTTTTTCAATGTTTCTACTTCTTGAGCTACTATAGATTTAGGCAGACGGAATTCGGGAATACCGTAAATCATTACACCGCCGGTTTTGTGAAATGCTTCAAAAACAGTTACATCGTGGCCTGCGCGCCGTACATCAGCCGCAACAGTCAATCCGGCTGGTCCCGAACCTATAACCGCAACTTTTTTCCCGGTAGGTGCGGCAACTGTCGGAGTATCGATTTTGCCGTTTTCACGTTCCCAATCGGCTACAAAACGTTCGATTCGTCCTATGGCAACTGCTTTTTCGGCATCTTTCAAACCTTTTCCTACGGTACATTGTCCCTGACACTGATTTTCCTGCGGACAAACACGACCGCAGATTGCCGGCAGCAGATTAGTTGTTTTTACTGTATCGACGGCACCTTTGAAATCTCCGGCTGCTACTTTTGCCAAGAAATCGGGAATCGGCACGCTTACGGGACAGCCTTTCATGCATGGTGCGTTTTTACATTGCAGACAGCGCATTGCTTCGATTTGAGCCTGTTCCGCAGTGTAACCGAGCGCAACTTCGTCCATTTTGCGTGCTCTTATTTTTGGTTCACCGGCAGGCATTTCCTGTTGTTCTATTGCCATTCTGTCTTTTGGTGTAAGATTTTTATTTTTTAAAGATGCCAGAAGATCTTTTGCTTCGGCAGCATATTGTTCTTTTGTTTTATACGTCATCTCATTCTCCTTTTTTTGCAGCTATTTCCATCTCCAGATGACATTTGTGGCGGTCTTCATCTTCACGTTTTTTAAATGCTTTCATTCGCATCATCATGTTGTCAAAATCTACCAGATGACCGTTGAATTCCGGACCGTCGACACAGACAAACTTGACTTCGCCGCCTACATTTACACGGCAGCCGCCGCACATTCCCGTTCCGTCAATCATAATCGTATTAAGCGATACGGTAGTACATATATTGTAAGGCTTAGTTGTTAATGCACAAAATTTCATCATTATCGGAGGACCGATTGCCACCACCTCGTCAATTCCGCCGGCTTCGCATTTTTCTTTAAGCGGTTCTGTAACCAGACCTTTTTTTCCGTAAGAGCCATCATCCGTCATTATGATAAGCTCATCAGACAAATCTCTCATTTCTTTTTCAAAAATAATAAGTTCTTTAGTTCGTGCTCCGATGATTACGATAACTTTATTGACGGCAGCTTTATGACCATGA
>JAFLVQ010000008.1:3588-32464 GCA_022508205.1 Spirochaetales bacterium | reverse complement strand
CAAACTTGAAACTGCGAAAATTATGAAATCTGAAGATATGTCTGCTGTTATGATTGCGCATTTTACGGGGTTGACTGTCGAGGAGATAGAGAGATTATAAAATAACGTTCGAAAAGGAAAATATCGATAATGTTAGAACGTAGTAATAATATTTTGAAACATATAGGAATTACTGCATTAACTCGCCCTTTGTCTATGTTTTTGTCATTTGTTCAAATCCGTTTCATGGTAACATACTTGGGTAATGAAAAATACGGAATATGGGCAACTCTTTTATCTATAATGTCTTGGATTTCCGGTTGTGACATGGGAATTGGTAACGGACTGCGAAACAGACTTGGCATGGCATTTTCATCAAAAGATGAAGAAAGTGCAAAAGAATACATCGCAACATCTTATTTTATAGTTTTTACAGTATCGTTAATTTTATTTATTATCGGTGTTGTCATTTCCCTATTTATTGATTGGCAAAAAATATTCAATAGTGTGGTTTTTGGCAAGGTAGACTACCTTTTAATTATTCTTTTGAATTTGTTTTTTGTATGTGTGAATTTTATTTCCGCTATATGTAATCAAATTTTTTATGCTCATCAAGAAGCAGCCAAAGTCGGTTTTAACCAATTAACTTCTCAGATTTTATTTCTGCCTCTTCTTATGTTATTAATGAAAAAAAATGACGGCAATTTGATTTTGCTTTCGTTATTTTACGGAGGAACTATATTTATAAGTAATATATGCTGGACTATGACGTTTTTTTACAAACAAAAAGAATTTCGCTGTGGTTTAAGGAACATCAAAAGAAAACGAATCGGTGATGTAATGGGACTCGGTGGACGTTTTTTCATAATGCAAATTTCCACTATCATTATATTTACGACCGACAACTTATTGATTACTCAGTTTTTCGGACCGACAAAAGTAACTGCTTACGATATTGTATATAAACTTTTTTCTTTGATTTCAATCGGTCACAATATCATACTTTTACCATTGTTATCAGGTTTTACGGATGCTTATGTAAAATCGGATATAAAATGGATAACAAAAACATTAAAAATATTAATTTATTTCCAGTTTATTATAATTCTAATCTGTATATTCTTTGCGGTATTAAGCCAATGGATTATAAAATTATGGATAAGCAGAGAACTTTTTATCCCCGAACATCTTATCTTATTTATGTCTATTTATATGATGATAAGTACATGGAACGGGATCTTTTCTTCGTTTTTAAATGGTATAGGAGATATTACTCTTTCTATGATTGTTTCCGCAATTCAAGGAGCTATTAATATTCCGCTTTCAATTTATTTGGCAAAATACTTCGGAATCTCTGGAATTATACTCGGTACAATTTTCACTTTATCAATCAGTTCTGTGACTTCATCATTGCAAACATTCTTTATTTTAAAAAAAGGAGAAATCGAATGAAATATTTTGTTTTTAGAGATGGATTATTTTATAAAACAGTATAAAATAAAAGACAGTTCCTTTTATTTTGGTTTCGATGTTCTTATATTTCTAAGTATTTGAGAAATAATATCAACTTTCAAATTGTATGATTTTGATATTACAATTTTTCACGAAGAATCGCTGCACTGTTTGTTTTTTCGCGTTTTCCGGAAATTGGAACAACATTATGAGGGTAGAAAAGTCGACGGATCTTTGCCGATATTGGGCGGAGTATCCGACATGACTGCTTTTCATAATTTTTCTCAGCTTGACAATACAAATGCTTTGGATATAACAAAAATTACAGTCGATAAAAAATCATGTGACTATAATATAAATGTTTCTGACGGCTATGAAATGGATAAAATTCTTAATATAAAGAAGATTTTAATAAAGAAGATTTTAAAATTATGTGAAAACAATAATATTTATCCTCATTGCATTGAAGAAAAAGACAAGGAACGAATTCGATTTTTGTTTCTTCATTTTCAAGGCAGTGCAAAAAATTTGATAACCGAATATTACTTGAGGAAAAAAATCGGAATATTTGCATTCCTCAATCTTCGCCGTCCCATAAAAAAGATTCTTTCTTTGAAAAGATATATTATCAATAAGATAAAAGGGGGTCGAAATGAAAATTTTGTATGATCATCAAATTTTGATAATGCAGAAGTATGGCGGAATTTCCCGTTATTTTTATGAATTAATAACCAATCTTAAACAAATGCAGGCAGCCGACATTTGTGTTTCGGCTTGTTTTTCAAAAAATTATTATTTTGAAAGTTACTTCGGTAAAAAATCGATAAGAGAGAAAATTCCGTTTTTTTATTTTTTTAATAAAATTCTCAATGAAAATCGATGTTTGCATAATTTAAGTACGGAGAAATTCGACATTATACACCCCACATACTACGAGCCTTATATTTTGAAAAGAAAAAACGGTAAATTGGTTTTAACTGTGCACGATATGATTCATGAGCTATACTCTGAATATTTTAATGACAATACAATGCAAAAAAAGAAAAAAATGATAAATACCGCAGATGCGATTATTGCAATTTCGGAAAATACAAAAAAGGATTTATTGACGTTGTATCCGCAAATTTCCGAAGAAAAAATTCAGGTTATTTATCATGGGAATTCTTTTCCTGTTCAAAAAGAAGTTCAAAAGAAAGACAATTATATATTGTTTACGGGAATGAGGAAAATATACAAAAACTTCGATAATTTTATCTGTTCGGTTGCACCGTTGTTAAACAAGTACAATCTGAATCTTATTTGTACAGGGCCGAGTTTCGACATTAGCGAAAATAATTTATTCAAAAAAATGAACATAAAGGATAAGGTTTTTCATAAATCTGCAAGTGATGCGGAATTAAGTAATCTATATTCTCATGCTTTGCTTTTTGTGTTTCCTTCGATGTATGAAGGTTTCGGAATCCCCATACTTGAAGCCTTTGCATCGAAATGCCCTTTGGTTTGTAGCAATACCAGTTCTTTACCCGAAGTCGGCGGAGATGCCGCGATTTATTTCGACCCTTTGGATGTTAATGATATGAGTGAAAAAATAGAATCCGTAATTACATCAAAGGAATTACAGGACAAACTGATTGAAAAAGGAACGGAACAATTAAAAAAATTCTCATGGAAACAAACTGCCGTGCAAACTTTTGATTTGTATAAAAAATTGTAAGATTTTATACCTTTAATTTTTGGCGAAGCTTATACCAAAGCCGCAGATGTAATCAAACTTCATTCGTGGGCGGGAATTTTTGTGGCAGTCGGCAGCGCCAATAGTTACTGGCTTGTACTTAACGGACAGCAGCGCTATTCATTGTATGCAAGTGCAATTGGTGCGGTTTTTAATTTTTTGTTGAATCTTATTTTGATTCCCGCACTCGGAATAAACGGAGCTGCGGTGGCTACTGTTTTAAGTCAAATGGTAGCAACACTCGGGGCGTTTTTCTTTTTCAAAGACAAACGTAGCTTGAGAATAAGGAAAATGTGTTTTCATAAAATTTTTACTTTTAAGCTATATAAGGATATTTTATTACTGATAAAAAAATGAGAAAACAAATATTTACAAAAGTGTACTTGTAAATAAGGAGAAAGCAGAATGAAAGGAATAATTCTTGCCGGCGGTTTGGGGACACGTCTTTATCCGCTTACAAAGTCAGTTTCAAAACAAATTCTTCCTTTGTACGATAAACCGATGATTTATTATCCGCTGTCGATTTTAATGCTGGCGAAAATTCGCGAAGTTCTGATAATTTCTACCGCGCGTGACATCGAAGTATTTCGGGATTTGCTTGGCAGTGGTTCCCAAATGGGAATGAACATAGAATATGCGGTGCAGTTGGCCCCGCGCGGGTTGGCGGAAGCTTTTATCATTGGGGAAAAATTTATCGGCAATGACGATGTTGCGCTTATTTTAGGTGACAATATTTTCTACGGAAGTAATTTGACGGCTCTTTTGAATACCGTAAAAACGAAAATCGCGGAAAAACGCGGAGCGGTAATTTTTGGGTACTACATGAAGTCACCTGCAATGTACGGTGTAGTGGAATTTGACAAAACTAAAAAAGTTATAAGTATCGAAGAAAAACCGCAGCTCCCCAAATCCAACTACGCTGTTCCCGGATTATATTTCTACGATAATCAGGTTATCGATATTGCAAAAAACATACAGCCGTCGGCACGAGGTGAACTCGAAATAACCGATGTCAGCAATTCCTATTTGAAAAAAAATCAGCTGCACGTCGAACTTATGGGACGTGGCATGGCTTGGCTCGACACGGGAACGCACGACAGTCTGCTCGAAGCGGCTAATTTCGTTGCTACAATACAAAAACGTCAGGGACTGTATGTGTCATGCATTGAAGAAATTGCATTCAGAAATAAATGGATTGATACAAAAAAATTGCTGAAACTTGCGCAAGAATACAAAACCGAATACGGAAAATACCTGCAAAATGTAGCGGAAGGGAAAATCTAATGGCGCGAACACTTACCAACATCCTCGTTACCAGAGGTGCCGGTTTTATCGGCAGCAACTTTATTCGTACAATGCTGAAGAAAAATCCGAACTTTTCCGGACGCATCATAAACCTTGATGCATTAACGTATGCCGGCAACTTAAAAAATGTGGAAGATATTGAAAAGGAATTCGGAAATGAAAGCTGCCGTCGTTATTTTTTTGAATACGGCGATATTTGCGACAGAGAAAAAGTCGAAAGTATTTTCAGAAAATATAATATTGATACAGTAGTTCATTTTGCGGCGGAAAGTCATGTCGACAGAAGTATTTTGCAGCCGGAAACTTTTCTGAAAACAAATGTTATGGGAACTTTTACGCTGCTCGACTGCGCAAAGTCGTACTGGCAAAACAGAGAAGACGTTCTGTTTCATCATATCAGTACCGATGAAGTTTACGGAACGCTTGACAAAAACGGCTTTTTTACGGAAACAACGGCGTATAACCCGCGAAGTCCTTATTCCGCAAGCAAAGCTTCCTCCGACCAATTGGCAATGGCATATTACTGTACTCACGGTCTGCCGGTGACACTGTCGAACTGCTCGAACAATTACGGGTGCTATCAATTCCCCGAAAAATTTATTCCGCTGATGATTCTCAATATGATGGAAGGAAAGAAACTTCCCGTTTACGGCGACGGTAAAAATATAAGAGATTGGCTTTTCGTGGAAGATCACAATACTGCGGTCTGGAATATAATCAACAATGGACGTATCGGTGAGAGATATAACATCGGCGGGGAAAATGAATGGGAAAATATAACCTTGCTGAATCGGTTGATTGACATTGTTGCGCAAAAAAGCGGCTTGAATGCCGATAAACTTCGCAATTTGATTGTGTATGTAAAAGACCGTCCGGGACATGACAGGCGTTACGCGATAGATTGCTCAAAAATCAAAACCGAATTGGGATGGAGGCGCAGCGTATCTTTTGAAGACGGATTGGCCAAAACTGTGGAATGGTATATCGAAAATACCGATTGGGTGGAAAGTGTGCGTTCCGAAAGGTATCTTGCGTGGACGGAAAATAATTATAAAAATCGGATTAACGAATAAATAGACCAAAAAATTACATTGAAAATATCTGGTGTGCTATGTCAAAAATTCTTCTTGCGGCAATTAATGCCAGCTACGGTCATACAAATTTGGCAGTTCGTTCTATCTGCTGTTATGTAAATAAAATCGATTTGGTTAATTGGAAAGAGTGGACAATAAATCAAAGTGTGCAGGAAATACTCAGAGGAATTACGGAAGAAAAGCCCGATGTTGTTTTATTTTCTGCGTATATTTGGAATGCGGAAATTATTCAAAAACTGATTTGCGACATAAAGAAAATTTTACCGCACTGCGCAATAGGTGCCGGCGGTCCCGAAGTCGGGTTTTATGCGGACGGTTATTTGAAAAAACTGCTTTCACTCGATTTCGTAATTTGCGGTGAAGGTGAGCAAACGGTAAAAGAAATTGCTTCTGCGTACGAAAAATATTTCGACACGGATACAATTCGGTTTAATGCGCAAAAATTTCTGCGGAGTGTGAAAACAATTGCGGGAATGTACATCAAGCTCTGCGGTGATATTATTTTTACCGGCGAACGGGAATTAATCGATGATTTATCCAAATTGCCGTTCGCGTATCCGCAGATAACCGATCCCGACAATCGCATTTATTATTATGAATCCAGTCGCGGGTGTCCTTTTTGCTGCTCATACTGCATGTCTTCTATGGATAAACGCGTGCGTTTTATGCCTTTGGAACGAGTTTTTGTTGATTTGCAAAAGTTTTTGGACGCAAATGTTCGATTGGTTAAGTTTGTGGACAGAACCTACAATCTGAACAGTCGGCGTTACATTGCCATTTGGAAATATATTTTGGAACACCGCAATAAAAAAACGATGTTTCACTTTGAAATTGAAGCGGAGTTTTTGGATAAAGAAGCACTTGCCTTTTTGCAGGATGTTCCGCCCGGCGTAATGCAGTTTGAAATCGGAATTCAGAGCAGCAACAAAAAAACATTGGCGGCAATCGAGCGTTCTTCCGGGACAGAAAAACTTGCCGAAAATATAAGACAACTTCCGCGTACAATCCACAGTCACCTCGATTTAATTGCCGGTCTTCCTTTTGAAAACGCGGAAAGTTTCGGAAAATCTTTTGACTTTGCAATGGCACTGAACCCGGATGCGCTTCAGCTTGGTTTTTTAAAAGTTCTTCACGGGACTCAAATGGAGCGGTATTGCACCGAAAACGGTTGGAAATGGATGGAAAATCCTCCTTATGAAATTTTATCCACACCGTATATGCCTTATGAAGATATACAGTTTTTGAAAGATGTCGAAATTCTTGTCGATGCGTACTGGAACAGCGGCGTTTTTTCTGCGACAATGAAATATATTGGAAATATTTTCGGTTTTTGGAACTTTTTCTCTAAACTGGCAAAAGCCGCAAAAGTCCGCAGTGTTTTCGACGCGCCGCGCAGGAACAGTTTTTGGTTTGAATTTCTCGCCGGTTTTGTAGAAGATGCCGATGATGCGAAAAGCAAAATTGTTTACGAACTGCTGCGCTTCGATTTTATCGGCAGCGGTAAAAAAGGCTGTTTCCCCGAATGGTATAAACATTACTATAGTAAAGATGCGCATCGGGAAGCATTAGAAAAAAACGGCGGCATTGCCAATGCGCGTTTGGATTTCGCGTATTCCGATTACGATGTTTTCAAAGTGAATCCATTCGACGAACAGTTTGAACTGGGACGAAATTGTCCGATTCTGTTTTTGTATCAGCGGAAAAACGGCGAAAGAACAAAAAAGCAAATATTGGTTAATTAACCGATTAATCGTTTACGGTTCGTCCGCCCCATTCTTTGGAATGGGCTTTTTCATGCGCAATAACGGCATCAAAATCGGCTTCGGGCTGGCAGTGAGCTTCTATTTCCAGTGCGGTTTTGTGAAGTCTATGCAGACACTCGTTTTTATCGTTATTGCCGAGCCGTGAACTGCGTATGCAGTCTTTCAGGATATGAATCGAACGATCGTATATCTTTAGCGGCACAGGGAATGGATGACCGTCTTTTCCGCCGTGGGCAAATGAAAATCTTGCGGGATCGGAAAAACGTGACGGTGTGCCGTAAACGACTTCGCTTATAAGCGTTAGAGATTGAATCGTTCGCGGACCGAGACCTTTGGTCAGCAAAAGAGTGTCGAAATCCATCGGCTGTGTTTCATAAGCCGTTGCCAATACAGCTGCAAGACGTTTTAAATCCACATCTCTTGCCATGACTTCATGATGATTCGGCAAAACAATGGATTTATATTCCGCAACGACTTTATCGGGATGTTCTTTTGTCAGCTCCATTACGGCAGATTTTGCCGAGCGTGCCTGAATATCGGTAAGATTCAGAATTTGTCCCATATTTCGCCCGACGACACCGGAATGAGGAGTTTCGGTATACGCCTGTAAGTCGCACGAAAACCAATGATAGCGGCGCGCCGTTCTCGTTTGAGTATTCATTCCCTGCTGCACTACAGCCCAATCGCCCTCATCGGTAATTATAAAATTATGCATGTATAACTGAAATCCATCCTGAACCGCAGTGTTGTCGACTTTGGCGCAAAGGCGGCTTGTCTGTGCCAATTTATCGCCGTCTTGTCCGGTACGCATTCCGAAATCGATAAGCTCGTCAGGTGTTTTCAGCGAATATTTACCTCGTCCTCCGCAAAAATATATTCCCAGCTCTTTAAAAAGAGGATTGACTCCGCGCTTTAAAGCACCCATTACGCTCGTTGTAATTCCGGACGAATGCCAATCCATGCCGAGTACCGCGCCGAATGACTGAAACCAAAGCGGGTCGCTTAATCTTCGCAGAACTTCTTTCTTGCCGAAATTGTAAACGAGTGATTCCACAATAAGAGTGCCCAACTCTTTCATGCGCTGCGACAGCCAAGCCGGAACATTACCGTAATGCAGCGGAAGATCTGCGTGCCCAACTTTTCCCATTGTCAATCCTTACCGCAAAGTTTTTTTACTGCAAGTTCGATTTCTTCATTTGTAAGATAATCGGATGTGGCAAAATGTGCGGAAATTTCTCTTTGAAGATTTTCGACATCGTTAATATCCCGATTCAATATTTTTTCAAAAGAATACTGCAAAAGCCTGTGACTTCTGTACTCGCCGATTCCCATTTCATTTGTCTTTTGGTAATCTTCGACTATTTCATTCCAATCGGCACCGCACAATGCTGCCAATACGGCGCAAACAACTCCGGTTCTGTCGCTGCCGAGTCGGCAATGAACATAAAATGGAGCGGGAGATTTATTTATAAAATGAATAATTTTGGCAATCATTTCGGAAAAATCTTCGGAATCGGAATGATAATAAACTTCATTGTAGGATGAATCCACGTATAATTGGTGACCGGCATTTATAATTTCCTGCTGATATTCGCAAATGTTTTCGCGTTTGTTCGGCGATTCTTCACCGGACAAACAAATTATCGACTTGATATTATTTGCTTTCAGCAACTTTTTTACCAATTCAAGCCGAGTTCGTTCGGTATCGAGATTTGATCGGGAAATTTTGTAAGGATGATAACCTCGCCATAACAGTTTCGTAGCCGGAACCTGCCGAACATTTGAAAGTACCGCAACGTGCTGTGGATTGCGGATATTGAAATCGGAAAGTTGCTTTTTTGTCTGCATTGCTTTTTGTGCAAGTACAACTTCATCCGGATTGTCACACGTTCGCAGTAAAACGCTGTTTGAACCGATTTTGAAACCGGCAAAATTTGTTTTTGGACTGAGTTCTTCGACTTTTAAATTTTTTTCATGAATTATGTAGAAGCGAAATTCGGGAAAACCGCAGTTTCCCGGTGCCGCAATATCACTGTAGGGAAGTTCGAGAAATTGCAGTGTATTATTTTTATTCGGAGTCAGCATCCATTTACTGTCAATGCCTTTCAGCCAGCCATTAAATGAACCTTCCAGAAAAACTTTTATTTTGTCCGAAAGACCGTACAACTCCGGTGAAAAAACAAAAACTATATTTCCGTTCTCCAGTTCCTGATAACCGGTTTCCTTGTTTGATGCGGTCGGCAGGAACTTTTTTTGTTTGTTTAACATTTTATTTATGCCGGCAGTTTTTTTATGTGGTCGATTATCAATCATTTGCGGTGCGGATTGGCATGCAAACAGCATTAATAGTATAAAGCAGAGACAAAAAGTTTTCAATTTCTCTTCCTCTATGAAAAAATTAGAGCAACTTTCGTTAATTGTCAATAAGGTATAAAAAACAAGTGTATACTTGCTATTTGTTTTAAACTGCGCTAAAAATGGTTATTTAAAATATTAAACGGAAATGAGGGCATGTATGGGGATTCGTTCAATATCTCCGATAGACGGGAGATACGAAAAAAAAACAGCGGAACTGGCAAATTATTTCAGTGAAATGGCACTGATTAAATACAGAATAAAAACAGAAATTACTTATTTAAAACATTTGTCGCATGCCGGCATCATTGGACTGCGTACGTTTACTGAGGATGAAGAAAAACTTCTTGATGATGTGTGCGACATTACCGAAGAAGATGCTCTTACCGTAAAAAAAATCGAGACTGCGGGATTGGACGGAATTTCGGCGACGAATCATGACGTAAAAGCAGTCGAATATTTTATCAAGCGAAAACTCAAAGATACAAGTTTTGCCGATGTGCTGGAAATGGTTCATTTTTCATTAACAAGCGAAGATATTAACAATATTTCGGTAGGAATGATGATTCGCGACGGCATTAACGAGGTGATTCTGCCTCAGCTGGAAACGCTTTACTCTTCCGTTTATCAATTGGCAGCCGAACATAAAGCCACTCCCATGCTTGCGCGGACTCACGGACAGCCGGCTACTCCGGTAACATTCGGAAAAGAGATGCTTGTTTTTGTTTCCAGATTGAAGGAAGAAATAAAATCATTGTGCAGTATCGACATATTGACAAAGCTCAACGGCGCAACCGGCGGCTTCAATGCGCATCACTGCGTTTTTCCCGATGCAGATTGGGTTTCGTTTTCGTACAGTCTTACACAGCAGTTTAATAAAAGTTCGGTCAGCAAAACTTCCGGCTATCTGCGGGGACTTATGCTGAAACTTCGCTACAATCCGGTAACAACGCAGATTGAACCGCATGACAGTTTTGCAAGAGTTTTTGACAGTATGAAGCGCATTAACACGATTCTTATAGATTTTTGTCAGGATATATGGCGTTATATTTCCGATGGTTGGATAAAGCAGCGTGCGGTAAAGGGCGAAATCGGGTCATCGGCAATGCCGCACAAGGTAAATCCGATTGACTTTGAAAACGGAGAAGGAAACCTCGGTATCGCCAATGCACTGTTTTCGTTCTTCGGAAACAAACTTCCGATTGCACGGCTGCAGCGGGATTTGACGGACAGTACCGTCCAACGGAATATCGGCGTTGCATTTGCGCATTCGATTATTGCATATTCATCGATTTTGAAGGGAATGAGCAAAATTTCCGTAGATACGGAGAAACTTCTTTCGGTACTGCAAAATACTCCCGAAGTTATAGCGGAAGCGTATCAGAATATTTTGCGCTTTGAAGGGGTGGAAAAACCGTATGAACTGCTGAAAGAAATTACACGCGGAAAGCATGTTACAATCGATGACTTTCACGCATTGGTAAAACGCCTGCATGTAAGCGATGATATAAAACAGCGGCTACTTGCCATCCGCCCTGAAAATTATATAGGACTCTCGCAAAACATTGTGGATACTTTTGCTCCGGAAATTTTAGAATAACAGACAGAACAGCAAATGAAAAATTTGAATGGAAAACAGTGGTTTCGTGACGAAATTGCAAGAATTACAAGTAAATCATCAAAACTTATCAACAATATAAAATGTACGATTCTGATATTATGCAGTATTGCGTTTCTGCTTAAGATCCCGTACGGAACGTATCGCTTTGAAGATTTCGTAGTTAATTTGATTTTAGCCGGTATTATTCTTTTATCGTATATCACAAATATGATAGTGGAGTATAAACCCGATTTTCACCTGGCATCGGAAATTATAAATATTATTTTCGGTGTCTCTTCATTGCCGCTGTGCCAGTATTTCATGTACATTTTCCGAAATGATCATCCCGAAAATCTCTTTTTTACTTGGGCAAGAGTTTTATCGATTATAATTCTTGTATTGATAGCAATGCGCTATTCCATTGCATTGACGAGTTTTGCCGTTGCATTGACGATTGCCGAGTATGCCGTTTTGTATTTTTCCGTTGCATCGGTAATTCCGTCGGAACTGAAGCTGCGCATAATCGATTTGCAGACATCGGGAATTTTGCAGTGGTTTTTGTATTTAAGCATAGCAAGTGCCTTGATAATTCTTTTTACTTTGTATGTCTGCCGTGCTATGCAGCGAATTTCGAGAGCAACGGTAGAACTTAATTCAATGAAAGAATCATTCGGGCAGTATGTTTCCCATGATATTCTCGATTATGTTTTGAAACACAGCATAAACTCTCCGGCAACAGAATACTACGGTGTGGTTTTGTTTTCCGATATAAGAAATTTCACGACTTTGATGGAAAATCATACATCCAAAGAAACGGTGGCGAAACTTAATGAATATTTTGCGCAGATGGCGTTCATTATCGAAAAAAACGGTGGTTATATCAACAAATTTATCGGTGACGCAATTCTTGCGGTTTTTACCGATATTAGTCTGGACGAGGAAAATCTGAAGAAGTCGGAACATGAGAAAAAACGTATTTACAGTCAGGCGGCTCTTAAAACGGCTAAGGAAATGTCCGGCGTATTAAAAGAAATTAACAAAAAATGGCGTGAAAAAGACGAAACCGAATTGCATATAGGAATCGGACTTCATGCGGGAAATATAATAATGGGAAATGTAGGCAGCAAAAACCGCATGGAATTTAGCTGCTTGGGAAGAACCGTCAGCGAAGCAATGGATGTTGAAGATTTGACAAAGCATTATAACCATGAAATTATCGCTACACGGGCGATTGTCAAAAATGAAAACAGCAAAATGTATTTTCTAACCGATGATCCAAACGTTTTTCCGCAACCACTGTACTATGTAAACACGGAGATTGACGAATGAATGCAAACGAATTGAAAATAGAAAGTCTGCAGCTTGAAGACTGCATTCGAGATTCGATAGAACGTGAGAAATGGAAAAACGAGCTTTCCATAATGAGAATTTCCATGTTTATTTCAATATTCTTGGTGTTTGTTTTTTCGCCGATGTATCTTTTTCTCGCTCCGCATATTTCACGGAAAAGCGCATTTGAAGGCTATCTGCTGCTGTTTATAATAAATATTGTCGTAATCGGTTACTATGCTGTGGCTTATAAAATTTTATCGGGAAATAAAGATTTGTTGAATACGTTTCGCATTGTAAATATAACAATGGAATGTTCTGTTATTTCATGCGTTTTCTATCTGGTGTATCTTATTTATAATGGATTGACGGTTCTTTCGGGACCTATATTTTTGATGTTTGTCGTAATAATCTTACTTTCGCTATTTCGGCTGTCGTTTGGCTGTGAAATATATTCGGGAATATTATGCGCTATTTTTTACTTATTGGAATGTTTGTACATAATACACAAAGACGGCGGAACTTACCCCGAAATCTACGAATACACGCTGATTTCCGGAACGGGGCTTTGGTGCAAAATAATTTTTTTCATTGCAATAGGAATTATCTGCGGTGCATTATCCAAAAGAGCGTTGGCATTAATCCGTCAGATTGCCATAAAAAATTACGAAACACTTCATGTTCGTTTGGTTTTCGGAAAATATGTATCACCGGAAATCAGAGATTACATACTTAAAAGCAAGGAAGCCAAAGACGACGGCATAAATGAAGATTACGGTGTAATTTTGTTCTGCGATATTAACAATTTCAGCGAAATATTGGAAAAATACGAACACAAAATAGTGATTTCGCAATTGAATACATTTTTCGAGAATATGGAAAATATAATTTCAAAAAACGGCGGCGTAATAAATAAGTTTGTCGGAAGCTGTATTATGGCAGTCTTTGGACTGGGAAAATCGGAAGAAAGCAACTCCGAAAATTGTGAAGCCGCAGTCAGAACGGCAAAGGAAATGAAAGAAATGACAGATTCTATGAATGATTTATGGAAGATGAACAACTCTGCTGTTTTTGATATAGGAATCGGCGTATCATTGGGAAAATTCATCACTGGGAATATAGGATGCGAGAGCCGCAAAGAATTTACGTGTCTCGGAGATGTGGTAAATGTGGCAAGCCGTCTGCAAAATAAAACTCGCAGTGTGGAATCGGCACATGTCCTTGTTACGGCGGATGTTTTTGATATGCTGGAAAAACATTCCGCAAAAAACGGATTCGGGAATCCGGAACTTGTATTATTGAAAGGAAAATCAAATCCGATAAAAGTGTATTCTTTGTGAAATTAAGAAAGCAGAAGTTTAGCAATTGCCAAAAAATCACTCGATATTTTTGCCGTATTTTCGGCCCATCTGTTTACTGAAGAATTTGTTTTTGCATCAAACGGAGAAAGACCGGCCGCAGGATTGTCGGAAACGACTTTCAGTATCGCTGTCGGAACATGATGAGCCTCAGCTTGCCGCAAAAACGTTGCGCTTTCCATATCCGCAATAAGGGCATTTGCTCTGCAATGCAAGTCTTCCGCTTGCTCTTTTGACGTAATTACTTTTTCGGTTTCGACAAGTTTCAAATTTGGTGCGAAGTTGATTTTCAAGGATGAAAGAATATCTGCAAGCTCAGCCGAAAGTTTGCGGTCGGGCATAAAAGTATTTGCCGAATCTTCATGCCGAACTCCCGTATTCGGCAGGCAAAATGTAAATATCGGAATTTCGGGAACAAGAGCGGCACATGTCCCCAAAATAAATATTTTGCCGCATTCCTGTGCCAATGCGGAAAATGATTCGGCTGCTTTTTCCCTGCCGATGCCGCTTATGCAAAGTATGCCGTCTGTTTTTCCGCTGCGGTAAAATCCGTTTCCGCTTTTTCTCCAGCCGAAAAAACCGCAGCTCAAGAGTGCCGCCGCTTCGGATTTTGCCGCACATACAATTCCGGTTTTCACGCATTGCCCTTTATTATTTTTGCGAGAAAAAACCCTTCTATACGTGCTGACGGAACAATTCTTACCGCATTGACTGTATCTTTCCGTAAATCGGGATAATTCGGAGTAGATGAAAGCGGCGTCAGAACTTCGGGTAACGTCGTAAGATTTTTCGGTAGCGGAACAATTTTGCAGTCAAACCCGCTCAACGCTTCCTGCAAAACTTCTTCGTTTTCAAAGCGGTTTAATGTGCATGTGGAATATAAAATCGTACCGCCCGGCTTTGCGGCTTTTACGGCAGCCTTGAGTAATTTTGTTTGAATCTTATGAAATTTCGTTACATCATCAGCACGATAAGCGGCATAAGAACTTTTGTCATACACACAAAATCTTCCTTCTCCCGAACACGGAACATCGGCAAGCACTCGGTCGTACTTATTTTCGATTTCATGGCAGAATAATTCTCCGCGTGTTTGATGAACTTCGGCTATTGTTACTCCGAGAAGTTTTAAATTATGTTCGAGACGCTGTGCCCGTATAAAGTCCGGTTCCACCGCATCGACATGACCTTGATTTTGCATAAACGCGCAAATCTGTGATGTTTTGCTTCCCGGTGCGGCGGCAATATCCAAAATCGTTTCTCCCGGTTGGGCACCGAGTATCAGCGGCGGCATTTGACTTGAAATACTTTGCAAATACATTTTTCCCGTCTGTACAATTTCCAATTTCAAAAGTTCTTTGTCTGTGGCTTGATTTGCGATGAAACATCCGGGAATCGGAGAAAATTCCGAAACGGAAATTCCTATTCGGCGCAGCGTTGTCACTATTTCCTGTTTTGACGCTTTCAATGTATTTACCCTAAATGTCGGTCGGCGCGCCCGTCGGATACTTTGCAGATAAGAATCGAAAATATTCGGCGGTAAAATTTCCTTTTGCCACACAAGAGATTCCTCGCGGATAATGTTGATCGTGTCTTTTATGTTTTTCATTGCAGTATTGTTTCCCTGCTGTTTCAAGTAACACAAAAAGAAAAAAAATGCCATGCAGCTTGAAAAAAAATAGTAATACCTGTATTAATCTTAGTACTAAGTAATGTTTTAAAAAAAAAAGTTAAATGAGGAATATCAATGAAAAGAATAATGCTGCTTTCCGTCATCCTGCTTATGAATATGTCTCTTTTTTCCAAAGGAATTTTTTATGCAGTCTATGTAATCGATAATGAAATACCGAATGTTAATTGTGCCGACAGTTTGTTCGCATGGCAGGAAGCAATGAATAAAATTCACCATTATACTAATATGAAAACAAAAGAGCGCGTGTTGACTGTGGGGCTTCCCGATTCTATGGAAGAATGGAGCCGTGAAGTTGTTTTGGCGGCACTTGACGATGTAAAACCTGATAATCACGATACGGTTCTTTTCTTTTTTGCTGGAAAAAGCGATTCTTTGCCAGCAGATCAAACCGGAAAACAAACGCATTCTTTATCTAAACAAAAATCTCGGTATCCGAAAATGTTGCTGCAGTACGGAACGACGCTTGAACTGGAAGAAGCAGCGGCTGTTTTGGCAGAAAAGCGTCCCGGTTTAATGCTTGTTTTTGCGGATTTTTATGACCTGCACGGAAGCAGTTTTTCGGAAGAAAAATCAACTGTCCGCGCAAATCGCTCCGTTGTTTATGGTAACTATCGAAATTTATTTTGTGAAAAACGCCATGCCGCGGTAATTGCCGCAAGCTGTGAGGCTGGAAATAAAGGCGAAAACGGAGTTTTTACTCATCAATTTTTCAAAGCCCTCGACGAATGCACTATTTCGGGAAATGCTTCGTGGCAGGCTTTGCTGAAAAAAATCTCGGAACCTGCCGGAAAGATGCGAAACAAAGCGTGTTGGGAAATCCGTGCGCAAAAAGATTTTACCGCAGATTACAACATCGCAGCCGGAAAATACGAATTGCCTGATTGGAAAGATTCATGGGATGAAAATTGGTACGATTATCGTGAGTGGTATGATGACGGCGGATGGAACGGGGAATTGTATCAGAATGACGAAGAATATTATGCGGAAGATGAAAAGGTGAATAGTGAAGAATGATGTGATTAAAAACAACTTTCATTGACGATTAAACCATTTTCATTTATGATGCCGCTGTTTTTTTAAGCCGGACGGAATGAACCGGAATGATTATAAACGGAAACGAAATTTTATTTTAGGAGTAAAAAATGGAGAAAATTTCTGCTTTGCAAAAAGCAAGATTCGGCTATCAACCGAAACTGCCCGAAGCCGTAAAAGGCAATGTAGCCGATATTGTAGTAAAACTCGGCAATCCGACTGAATCCGTAAGCGATCAGGAAGCGTTAAAAGCCTTGTTAAAAGGGACTTACGGAATGCCCGTCGCATCTTTTGAAAAAGGGAAAAACGCAAAGGCTGCAGATAAAATAAATGTTGGTGTTATTCTTTCCGGCGGACAGGCTCCGGGTGGACACAACGTTATTGCGGGATTATTTGACGGTGTGAAAAACGGAAATAAAGAATCTAAATTGTATGGCTTTTTAGGCGGACCTTCGGGAATTATCGAAGGTGAATATGTGGAAATTACGTCGGAATTTATCGATTCGTACAGAAATACCGGCGGATTTGACATAATCGGTTCCGGAAGAACAAAATTGGAAACCAACGAACAGTTCGATAAATCACTTGCAGTCTGCAAAAAACTGGGAATCTCGGCAGTTGTTATTATCGGAGGCGATGATTCCAATACAAATGCAGCGTTAATGGCCGAGTATTACAAAAGCAAAGGCGAATCAATCCAAGTTATCGGCTGTCCTAAAACTATCGACGGCGACTTAAAAAACGAACATATCGAAACTTCTTTCGGTTTTGACACTGCAACAAAAGTGTATTCGGAATTAATCGGAAATATCGAAAGAGACGCAAACTCAGCAAAAAAATATTACCATTTTATTAAATTAATGGGACGTTCGGCTTCTCATATTTGTCTTGAATGTGCACTGCAGACGCAGCCAAACTGGGCTATTATTTCAGAAGAAGTTGAAAAGGAGCAAAAAACACTGACTCAAGTTGTTGATGAAATCGTCAATGTCGTTGTAAAGCGTGCGGAAAAAGGCGACAACTTCGGTGTTATTCTCGTACCGGAAGGGCTAATCGAATTTATTCCCGAAATGAAAGTTTTGATTGCAGAATTAAATGACCTTCTTGCAAAAAAAGCGGACGAATTCGCAAAAGTTGCGGCTGCCGAACAAACTGATTGGATTGCAAAAAATCTTACTGCCGCATCGGCAAATGCTTTTACATCGCTGCCTGCCGCAATCAAAGCTCAGTTATGCATGGATCGCGACCCTCACGGCAATGTTCAGGTATCACGTATCGAAACAGAAAAATTATTGATCGAAATGGTCGGTGCAAAACTTGCAAAGTTAAAATCCGAAGGTAAATACAAAGGAAAATTTGCCGGACTGAACCATTTCTTCGGTTACGAAGGAAGATGCGCCGCTCCGTCAAATTTCGATGCCGACTATTGCTATTCATTGGGATATGTAGCGTTTCTGCTGATTGCAAGCGGATTGACCGGATACATGTCTTCGGTTAAAAATCTTGCAAAACCTGCAACGGAATGGGTACCGGGCGGAATTCCTACATCCATGATGTTTAATATGGAACAGCGTCACGGAGAAAAGAAACCTGTAATCCGCAAAGCACTTGTTGAATTGGATGGTGCTCCTTACAAAGAGTATGTCAAATACAGAGATGAATGGGCTGCAAATACTTCTTACTTATTTCCGGGTGCTATTCAGTATTACGGTCCGGAGGAAGTTTGCGATGCACCTACAAAAACTCTTATTTTGGAATCAAAATAATTCGATTTCAGGTTCCGAATCCATTTAAGCAAAAATCAACCGACAGATTTGCAAATAGTTCTGTCGGTTTTTTTATTTAATGAAATAATTTTTTTTAAATTATAAAAAAATAGTTGCAAACGAGCCGAAAATATGTATAATGCGCGAAGGTTAGTAATTACTAACTAACTCTTTTGCATTTGGATTAGCTTTAACTAATTTATATGTTACATCAGAGTTGAAAAAAGGTGGTATATATGACTTTAAAAGAAGCTTTGGAAGAACGGGAATACGTAATTCGGCAAATCGATACAAATGATGATGAATTGAATTCTTTTTTATTCTCTTTGGGCTGTTACAGCGGAGAAAAAATAACCGTGGTTTCTCGTTTGAAAAATGGATGCATCGTTTCCATTAAAGACGGAAGATATAACATTGACAATCAGTTGGCTTCTGCCATTGTTGTATAACCCGTACGGAAAAATAGTCTGTCGATTATTTTTTTTACCTTTGCGTGTTAGCTTAGACTAACTTTTATGTAATAAAATTTAATTAAGGAGAAAAAAATATGAGAATTGCATTAACTGGCAACCCTAATTCGGGCAAAACCACAATGTACAATGCTCTGACCGGCCGCAACGAAAAAGTCGGCAACTGGGCCGGTGTAACAGTCGACAAGAAAGAACATGCAATTAAAAAATCTTATGCGGGAAACAGGCAATTGATTGCAGTCGATCTGCCCGGAGCGTACTCAATGTCCCCGTTTACAAGCGAGGAAAACATTACCAGTTCGTATGTTAAAAAGGAAAATCCCGATGTTATCATTAATATCGTAGATGCGACAAATTTAAGCCGAAGTCTTTTTTTTACGACTCAGCTCTTGGAACTTGATATTCCGGTTGTCATAGCTCTTAATAAAAGCGACATAAACGAAAAGAAAGAAACAAAAATCGATGCTGCTGCGCTGTCTGCAAAATTGAATTGCCCTGTTGTAAAAACAGTTTCAGTATCGAACGAAGGGTTGAAAGACGTGATTGACGCAGCGGTTGCGCAGTCGCAGCTCAAACGGCAGAAAGCTCCTTATGTGCAGGGAGATATTGATTTAACCGATAAAAGCTGTGTCGAAGAGGCGGACCGCAAACGATTTGACTTTGTAAATAAAGTAGTGAAAGACATTGAAAGCAGAAAAATTTTGACGAAAGACAAAAATTTCAATGATAAAATCGATGCCGTTATCACAAATAAATGGCTCGGTATTCCGATTTTTGCAGTAGTGATGTTCCTTGTGTTTCAGATTTCGCAAGTATGGATTGGTGCTCCATTGGCAGATTTGTTCGTCGGCCGGCTCGAAGCATTTCAAGACTGGGTGGGAGGATTGCTCGAAAATGCAAATCCATTGTTGACTGCATTGCTTGTCGACGGCGTTATCGGCGGTGTTATTGCGGTTATCGGATTTCTGCCGCTTGTTATGGTAATGTATTTCCTGATTGCGCTGCTTGAAGACTGCGGATATATGGCGCGTGTAGCGGTAGTGCTTGATCCTATTTTCAAAAAAGTTGGTTTGTCCGGAAAATCCGTTATTCCGTTTGTAATTACAATCGGATGCGGAGTTCCAGGAATTATGGCAAGCCGCACAATTCGTAACGAACGCGAACGACGGGCAACTGCAATGTTGTGTCCGTTTATGCCGTGCGGAGCAAAAATTCCGGTAATTGCTTTATTTGCAGGTGCATTTTTCGATAATGCCGGCTGGGTCAGCACAGTAATGTATCTTTTGGGAATTGTTTTGATTTTCGTGGGAGCATTGCTTGTAAATAAAATCGTCGGTTACAAAGCGCGCAAATCATTCTTTATCATCGAACTGCCCGAATATAAAACTCCGTCATTTTGGGGCGCATGTAAATCAATGTGTGCACGCGGCTGGGCATATATCGTAAAAGCTGCTACGATCATTCTTCTTTGTAATACTGTCGTTCAAATCATGCAGACATTTACATGGTCTTTTCAAGTCGCAGAAATTGCAAGTGATTCGATTTTGGCTTCTATTGCAAGTCCGTTCGCATATTTGCTTGTTCCGATTGTCGGAGTATTGAGCTGGCAGTTGGCTGCAGCCGCTGTTACGGGCTTTATCGCAAAGGAAAACGTAGTCGGAACATTGGCTGTTTGCTTTGTCGGTCTTGAAAATTTTATCGATATAGATGAGCTTGCACTTATGGAAGGGGCAGGTGCAGAAGTTGCAAGTGTATTTGCAATCACAAAGGTTGCGGCTCTTGCATACTTAATGTTCAATCTTTATTCTCCGCCTTGTTTTGCGGCAATCGGTGCAATGAATTCCGAGATGAAAAGCGCGAAATGGCTGTGGGGCGGAATCGGACTTCAGCTTGGCATAGGCTATACTGTCGGATATTTTGTTTACACAATAGGTACGCTCATTACAGCTCCGGCTACTCTTAATGTCGGCGCGGCTATAGGCGGATTAATCGCAGTCTTGGCAATAGCAACGTTTGTTGTTTTCTTGATTATCAATACCGACAGAAAACTTAAAACCGAATACGCTTTACATAGTGCGGTTTAAAGGAGGCGGCTCATGGAAAATATTATTATTGCTGTCATTTTAGTGTGCATTATAAGTTCGGTGATATTTTACTTATACAGAGCAAAGAAAAATGGACAAATATGCGTAGGTTGTTCTTGTTCAAAGCAATGTGCAGGTGAAAAAGCCGGTAATCACGGCGCATGTTGTAATTGCGATGATTCGGCTCTGAATAAGGCAAGAAAATGATTTCTTTAAAAGTTAAAAAAAGTGGAATGGTATTGCATTCCGCTTTTTTGTTTGCTGTTTAGGTTATTTATTAAAAGACATATTAGGATAAATTTTTTCCATTCTCGTATCGGGGAAGCGCTTATCTACAAACTGCCAAAACCCATTGGATGCTTCAATGTTGTCCGTACGCTGTGACCAACGATAAACCGATATAAAACTCATACTTGCATTTACTATAAAGAACGCAAGTATTATCCAGCTGAATATTTTTCCGATATGGTTGGGAATTTTCAAAATTTGTTTTGCAATTCGTGGATACAATTTTTTCATCCACAAAATTCCCAAAAATCCCCAGAAGAATGAGTACAAAAGGCAGATTCTCCCGTTAATATTGAACGGCATTTCGGAATAATCCCACGACCTCGAACCAAAAATCAGTTCTTGTCCCCATGAACAAATGTATTCCACAATGCTTCCGGCAATCATCCCGCCAAGAAACGAAAATTGCCAGCCGTGATTGCGAAATTTGTACAATGCTGCACTTATTGCCATCGCACCGACTCCGTAAAGTAAATTAAATGGTCCGTAAACCAAACCTACACGGCTTTCAAGGTAACCATGCTTTAGAATGCACCATAACGATTCTACTATTACTCCGGCGAAACTTCCGATGAAAAGCAGCCAAACTAATTTGTAAAAATTTAGGCCTTTGGCGAAATGATTCATCTTCTGCTCTTCAATGTCGATCAGTCCGTTGGCCGGCGTGGTAATAATCAATCTGTTTTTTCTGCTTTTTTTCCAATCTCTCCAGCGAGCTTTCAGCTCATCCGTAAGGCTTGATGACGTAATGTAAGCTTTTACCAAATTCGCAGATGTGTGCTGCAGCGATTCTACAAGTTCTTCAACTTCCGTTTTTGTTTCGTCGGCAGATTTTTCATACAGTGTGGTAGTATAATATTCCTGAATCTGTTTTTCTGTTTCATTCGCAACATAAAGCAGATGTATACTTTCTTTTTCCAGTTCGGTTCTTTGGTCTGACTCTTTTTGTGTCAAAGTTTTATCTTCCATAAAAATACCTCGTGTTAGTTTAAAAAGCGGCATATTAAAAAAGCCTGAGAATTCGTATCTCAGGCGTACCGTTTATTCAGTAATACATTAAATTTTTTTTAGGATAATCGAAGTATTGATCCCGCCAAATGCAAAATTGTTTGTCATTACAATATTAAGCTCTTTATCGGTTAATTCCGTTATCATGTTGACTCCTGCACATTCGGGATCCATATTTTCAAGATTGATTGTCGGATAAATTTTGTTGTCCTGCATCATGAACATACAATAAATGAATTCATGAACACCAGAAGCTCCCAGTGTATGACCGGTATAGCTCTTTGTTGCACTGACAGGCGTTTCATTTCCAAAAACAGCACGAGTTGCGGCACTTTCCGCAATATCCCCGGTATGCGTTGCCGTTGCATGCATATTTATATAGTCAATATCCTGTTTTTTTATTCCTGCATTTTCCAATGCCGCACGCATAGTTGCTTCCATTCCTTCACTTGATGGTGTCGATAAGTGGTAGCCGTCGCATAATGAAGAAAAACCGATAACTTCACCGTAAATTTTTGCGCCGCGGGCTTTTGCATGCTCATATTCTTCAAGGACTACCATTCCGGCACCTTCACCTACAACCACACCGCCGCGGTTTTTGTCAAAAGGTTGTGAAGCTTTTTCCGGAGTTTCATTTGCTGTTCTGCACGCCACATCCATAATATCGAAAACGGAAACGGTTGTATAATGAAGTTCTTCGGCACCTCCGGCAACCATAACATCCTGTAAACCGTATTTAATAGTTTCATAAGACATTCCTATAGATTGAGAGCTTGAAGTACACGCGCTGCTCGGAGAAAACACTCTTCCTTTGATTCCCAATGGAGTTGCAATGTTTGCAACGGTCGTATGGTTCATTAATTTTAAGAAAGTCATGGAAGGAATTTGTTCTATTGATTTGTTTATCAGCAATTCATAAAAAAAATCTTCATAAGCTTTGGGACTTCCTATTGTGGAGCTTGCAGCACACCCCATTCTTCCCGAATGGAGCACTTCTTCCGACAGTCCGCTGTCTTCCACTGCAATTTTAGCTGCGCTTGTAGTCATCATGGAAAGCCTTCCCATTGACCGGCGCAATTTTCTGTCCAATACTTTCTCATTGAAATCTTTTACCGTCCCTGCGACAAAAGATTGAAGCCCTTTGATTTCTTTCCATTCCGGAATATAAACAGTTCCACTTTTTCTTTGATAAAAATTTTCTTTTATTTCCTTTTCCGTGCTGCCAATCGGACTGTAAATTCCGAACCCGGTAATAACAACTCGTCTCATTTCTTCTCCTTAAATTCCGTATAAAAAAGCTTTTACCTTAAATTAAGAAAGCCCCATGTAAATGGGGACTTTTCTGATTTCCGAAAAATGTATAGATTATTTCTTTTGTCCTCTGATAACAGTAGTATAACAATTGTTATATTTTGCCTCTACTTCTGCCATATTCGGAATTGTATCAACTATATCAAAACCGCCGGCTTCAACCGCCTTAACCCAGTTTGTCCATCTCATGAATCCATGAGCAGGCCGCCAATCTTTATCCAGTTTGATATTGGCATAATCATCCAATGAATTGATAATAAACTCATGCTGAACCCACGGGCAATAGATAGGACGAACGGTTTCCACTATCAGCAAAGAACCTTTTGGTTTCAAAAGACGATATAATTGCTGCAATGTAAATTTTAAGTCATACGCAACGTGAATTGCATTGACAGCCCAAATAATATCGGCTTGTTCTTCTTCCAATCCTTGTTCGCTGATTGTTTTATTGAAGTCATATTTGCTGAACTCAAAATTAGAAAGATCCCCAGTAATTTCTTCCAAAGGTTTTTTGGTTTTTCGCAACATACTATTAGCAACATCGGTAAAATGATAATGGAATGACTTTAAATCTTTTCCCGCAGCTTTTCGTTGTTCCAAAAATTGTTTTGTTCCACTGCCTAAACCACCGCCAAGTTCCAAAATTCTCGGATTTTCACGTTTGTCAACTTCATAGTTAAGAACTTTTCCGCCTAATACATTGTTTACGGTATAAAAAAGACCGCTTTGGTAATATTCATGAATGATATGGATATGTTCCGGTGAGTAAATTACATTTACACCGCTTGTTTTGCCTTCGAGTATTTCTTCGTAATTGTCCGCAATCAAAGCAAGAAGCCTGAATGCGTATGCCGAACGAGGATCTTCTTTGCAGCACCAATTGTAAATTTCTTCATAGTCGGTAGGCAGCTCTTTTGATGTATATTTATAAAAAACGGTTCCGTTTTCTTCTTTTGATTCTACATAATCGTCAAATTTCAAACGTTCCAAATCCCAATGCAGCATTCTGTCGGCTTTTTCTACATAATTATATTTTTCCATAATTTGCTGAATTGAAATAAAATTTTTCAAATCTTCAGAGATTCCGATTCGGTCAAAAACTTTTTTTATTAACTGTAAGAGGTATTTATCTGTCAACGGCCACATAGTTTTGACATTTTTGTCTAATAAATCTTCCAGATACCAATCTTCAAACATATCAATTTCCTTATTTTTTTTGGTTTACTGTTTTCTCATAGCATTTTATTCAAGCAGTGTGCACTATTTATATATAATATAGGGGAAAAAATCAATGCTTTTTTAGTTACTCTCATTTTTTGAAAATTGACTCAATTTTTAAAATTAAACAGCCGGAAAAATCACAAATCGCAATTGAATAATAAATAATAGTTGCACATCGAACCGACTTTATTTTTTCCTGAAGTTGTGATAGTATGAACAAAAATTTTTATTTTTTGCATGAGAAAATATAAAATGGAATCATTATACGGAAAACTTTATTGAAGATGATGACTTATTTTCGACGTCGTTGGTTCATTTTCTTGTACAGAATCAGTTTCAGGTAAATCTTGCATTGGAAAAAATAAAAGCGAATCTTCCATAAATAAATATAAATCAAGGATTAAAATATGTTTGATGAATTAAAAGAAGAATGCGGAATTTTCGGAATTTCATTAAAAAAACCTTCCGATAGCATCATGTACAATATGTATATGGGGCTGTTTTCTTTGCAGCACAGAGGACAGGAGAGCAGCGGAGTTGCGTACTTTGACGATAATGCAAATATTCAAGTTGTAAAAAGCAACGGATTGGTTGCCGAAAATCTACTGCCGCAGCTTCAGTTGGACTATCCGTCAGCATCGGCTATCGGTCATGTACGTTACTCGACTACTGGATCGGCAAGTTTGGTTAATGCTCAGCCTTTATTATTTAAGTGTAATAAAGGAGAAGTTGCGATTGCTCATAATGGGCAGCTTCCGAACTACGATGTATTAAAGGAAGAATTAATAGCAAACGGCGCGATTTTCCAGACTTCAAGCGATTCGGAGATCTTGATTCATCTGATGTCAAATACTCCGGGAAACAATTTTGAATCTTCTTTAATCTCATCAATAAAGAAGCTGGACGGTGCATTTTCGATGCTTGTTATGGGAGATAAAAATAAAATAGTGGCATTTAAAGACCCTTACGGGTTCAGGCCACTGGCTTATGGAAAATTGGAAGATAAAGGTTATGTTTTTTCATCGGAAACAGTGGCACTTGATGTGTTAGGCGCAACGGACATCAACTTTTTGAAACCGGGAGAACTTATTATTTGCGAAAACGGGGAGATCAAGCAAAAACTTCGTTATTCCGCTGATAAAAAAGCGAGTCAGTGTGTGTTTGAACTGATTTATTTCGCACGACCGGACTCTTCCGTCTTTTTTGAATCCGTTTACCAATTCAGATTTAATTCGGGGCGAATGCTCGCAAAAAACAGAAAAAAGGATACCGATATTGTAATTTCAGTGCCGGATTCGGGAAATATTGCGGCATTGGGATTTTCGAGAGAGTCAGGAATTCCTTTTGATTTGGGACTTATGCGCAACCATTACGTCGGCAGAACATTTATCAAAACGTCTCAAAAGCAAAGGGAAGAAGGTGTAAAACTGAAATTGAACCCCGTAAAAAGTGTTGTGGAAGGAAAAACGATTTCAATCGTCGACGATTCCATCGTGCGCGGAACAACCTCCAAAAAGATTATCAAAATGTTGCGTGAGGCCGGAGCCAAAGAAATTCACATGTATCTTTCAAGTCCGGAAGTTTTAGGCTGCTGCTATTACGGAATAAATACTCCGACAACAGAAGAATTGATTTCCACAAGTCATACGCCCGAAGAAATAGCGAAAATAATCGGTGCGGATACCGTAACATTTTTACGACTGGAAGATTTAAAATCCAGTTTGAAGGCTCCCGATTCTTTTTGTTATGCATGTTTTGATAAAAACTATCCGATTGAAAAGATTAAAAAATAAACTTTGAAATAAAAATGCAGCATTTGTAAATGCTGCATTTTTTGTTTAGCAAAGAATTGCCTGATGTAAACACCTATTTTTTGCGGATAATTTTCCACTGACTTATTATTCCCAGAATTGTAAGAATCGTTATTATTATCAAAACAACGGAATTTTCGGCAACGGTTTTACCGAAAAAATCATAATACTGCGAAAATGTAGCCAATTGGTCTTTGCTGTGATATTTGAAAAAATCCAAAATCCAACAAGCGTTTAGTACCATTAAGTAGCTTCCTAAAAAGGCAGAAACAATTGATATTACAATATTTTGAAAAAAATACGCCACAATGCCGCCGGCTGCACAGATAAGCAGCTTTATGATAATGTTCCATTCCTGTACACCGAATGAGGCTCCGTAGCAATCTAAAAAAAGCAGTACGGAAACAAACCCTGCAGTAAATACGCCGATCTCGTAAATAAAACTGGTTAAAAAGGCAAATAATATTCCAATGGAAAATATTACGGCAAATAAAACAAAGCTGTTTCCGATGATTCCGGAAAAAATCCTTTGTGCAAGAAAAATTCCCACAAGAAAACCAATAAAAGACAAAAGCGGCTTAAACAACCCTTTGCCGTGAAAACAAAAAATGAAACCGGTAACTATCAGCAGAGCCGGCAATACCAAAAATTGAGTACTATTCATAGGTTAAAAATATCCTATCCAGATAGAACTGTCTTTACCGTATTTAGACGCCTTGATTTTTGCAAGAGCTTCCTGTGCTTTTATATCGGAATCGTAAGGACCGATTCTTAAGCGATAGAACGTTTTGCCGTCTTTCACAAATTCTCTTATGTAAGCAGGATAATTGTCTTTTTTGTAAAATTCGGCAATGTCATCGGCAGATTTTTTTGAGGAAAACGCAGCGATTTGAATAATCCATTTTTTTCCTTGAATTGTTTGTTTCACTGCCGGTTTTTCTTCCGGAACTTTGGTTTCCGCTGCGTTTTTTCTGATCGGCTGCGGTGTACTTGCTGTTTCTTCTTTTTCGCTGTAATTTGAAGAATAGCTTATTTTATCGTTAATTTTTACTTCCGGTTTAACGGGTTCTTTGGCTTTTGCAATTTCTTTGGTTTCTTCTTTTTTATCGGTATCGGAAATCGTAATTTTTTCGGGAACGGGCACTACAGGTTCCTCTGTATCAAGCAATTCAATCGAATTCTCATCATCGAAAAAGGCAAAATCATCGTTGTTTACAATCTCATCAATAACTTCTTCCGATGCAACATTTTTGTTTTTAGTTACTGGTTTAGAAGAAGTCGAAAATACGACAGCTACTACAACTACGGTAATGATTGCTATAATCAAAACAAAAATAAGAAATACTCGCTCCGATGTTAGATTAATAGAATAAAACTGCTTCTTCTTTACTCCGTTTTGGATTTCGTCATCTTTAATTGTACTTTCATTTTCTTGAGACATATTGTCTGACATAAGTTCCTACCTTTTAATAGCTTCATTTTTTAATACTTCCGGAAGCCTTGTTCTCAGTTGGTCGGTTGTTCCGTTAGTATTAATGAAAACAATATCGACAGTTTCGGCACGTTGGTTTATATATTCTTTTAATTTTTGATTTCGCAAAATTTGCCAAGTCCGTATAAAGGAATGTCTGTCTCGTTTCCACGCGCGTATAAAAATTTTATACAGCGAAGCGCGGGTAACAAGAACTTTTTTACAGTACGAATCCAATCCCGCATCAAATAACAAAGCCGCACTTATAACTATATTTTCATTTTTATGCTGCTGTAATTCATCTTCCAATAACCGCATTATAAACGGCCGCATTAATAAATTCAGTTTGTTCAATTGTGCCTTATCGGAAAAAACAAGTGCACCTAAAAATTTTCGGTTTACGCTTCCGTCATCCGCTATCGATTGTGCGCCGAATAGTTTTGCGATTTCATTTTTAACTTCCGGCAATTCATGAACTTTATGACCGATTTTGTCCATGTCGATTACATAAAAACCGAAATCTTCCTTTAAATACTGTTCCGCAGTAGATTTCCCGCTGCAATAAAATCCTGTCAGTCCGATAATCATTTTCAATAGCCTCTAAATCAATTGCTTTACCTGCCACGCTTTCGATTTCCATCAGAGATGGAAATGGTAATTTCCGCATTGATAAAACTTGTCAGTCCGATAATCATTTTCAATAGCCTCTAAATCAATTGCTTTACCTGCCATGCCTTTGATTTCCATCAGAGATGGA
>JAFLVQ010000008.1:0-3488 GCA_022508205.1 Spirochaetales bacterium | reverse complement strand
CATTTTTCCAGCCTCTAAATCAATTGCTTTACCTGCCATGCCTTTGATTTCCATCTAAGCATGGAAAGTATTCCACGAACGCATTCGTCTGCCGACATCATACATAAAATACCGAATAATTCCAGTTTGAAAACAATGGACAGCAATGCACCTGCACCCACGGATACAATCCACATCGAAAGAATTCCGATTAAAACAGGGAACTTTATGTCGCCTGCGCCCTTTAACGCAGGAATAGTTATAATATTTATCGAACGTCCGAATTCCTGAACGATGCACACAGGAAGCAGCGAGTATATAAGTGAAAGAATCTCGGCATCTTTTGTAAAGAACGGAATAATCAGTGTTCTTGCAAAAAATAAAGATACAACCATAATTATGGAAATTGCAGTTCCGATTAACTGATAACCGAACAGTTTGTGATATGCGGTATCTTTTTGACCGGCACCGCAGTACATTCCTATTTTTATTTGTACCGCAGATCCCATTGAAGAAGATATGGTAAACACGAACCGCAGCAGTACATTAAGATAGGTAAATGCTGATATAGACGAAGTCCCGAACATTGTTATCATAGAAATAATGACGATTTGCGAGCTGCTCCACAAAATTGTTTCGCCTACCGTAGGTATTCCGATTGAAAGAATTTTCCGCCGAAAATAAGCTGAAACACGAAATATTTCGGAAAGAGAATAGTTTACATTTTTATGTCGGCGTATCGCAGTCCATAGGATAATACAGCCGCCGATTTGACTGAATACAGTAGAAAATGCGACGCCCGGAACTCCGATAATCGGACAGCCGAACAATCCGTAAAGGCTCATCGCATTGCCGATTATATTTAAAATTCCGGAAAATATCGACGCAACCATTACAATATGCGCATATCCGTAAGAACGAAGAATTGCACCGAACAATACTCCGAATGCCGAAAATATCGACATGGAGTTGAAAATCAAAAGATACTGCATCGCATATCGTTTTACTTCAGCATCAAGTTTATAAAGCGACAGCAGCGGAAAAGTCAACGCAGTAAAAAGTATCGCCAGGATACTTCCGAGAACAAGAGTCATGAATGTTCCGGCTTGAGAAACTTTTTTGGCTTCGTCAATCCGTTGCGCTCCTATATACTGCGCGATTAAAATCGATACACCGACTCCGATTACACTGTGCAGTGATATTAAGAAAAAAGTAAATTGACTGATAAAACCAATTGCTGCAACTGCCGACTGGGAGTAACCGCTGAGCATAAAAACATCGGTACTCGACAGTGCGACACGCAGCAAATTTTCGATAATCAACGGAAATGCCAGTGATGACAAGGATGGAATAAACGATTTTCTTTTATAATCTATTGCTGTTTTCATGGTGACAATGTAATAAATCAGATAACTAATTTCTACAAGAAATACCACCATTCTTTTACATAGAATATTCCCTTTACTTTTAATTTGCTGTATTTTTTAATGTCAATTTATTGTAATTTAAGCAATTGTCAATCATGCCTTAAACAAGTAATAGCGCAGTATCAAACTCATTAAGTAAAAAAAAAGTAATTGAACCTTTTCAATGTAAGCGAAAATAACATGAAAATACATTAAAACAGATAGGAATTCTTTTAAGAGAGCAACTATCTTGAAATTATTCCTTGATTACAAAATTAAGGAGAAACAACAATTATGGTAGGAAACGCAGTTACATTTGCAAGAATAGGGATGAGTTGCGAACCGGTAATTGTGGAAGCGGATCTGAAGCGCGGGCTGCCCGGAATAGCTGTAACCGGAATGCTGTCTCAGGAGGCAAAAGAGGCGAAAGAGCGTATCACTCCGGCGATAACCAACAGCGGATTTGATTTTCCGGCTAAAAAAATCACTATAAATTTTTCACCGGCAGAAACGCCTAAAATGGGCACTCACTACGATTTGGCTATGGCGGTTTCAATCCTCAGAAATCAGGAGAATTTAAATATTTCACCTAATACGGCTTTTTTCGGAGAATTGGGTTTGAGCGGCGATGTGAAGTGGGTGCGCGGACTGTTGCCGCTTGCCGTAGAAGCGTGGAAGCATGGATTCGAGAAAATTTACATTCCTTACGAAAATCGTCATGAATTATTTTGTATTCCGCAGGATAAAGTTGTACCGATTCGTCATTTGTCGGATGTAACGGAAAAACTTCAAATTGAAGATGAAGGCAATGCGCAGAATATCGTATCTGAAATGAAAAGTGTAATCGGTGATTTCGGCGATATTAAAGGGCAGGATGATTTGATTTTTTACTTTTTGACAGCAGCTGCCGGAAATCATCACATGCTTGTCGTCGGTCCGCCGGGAACCGGAAAAACGATGTGTGCCAGTCGTTTGCCCGGAATTATGCCGGATTTAACACCGGAAGAAGTTATTGATGTAAATATGATTTATTCTATCGCAAGCCAATCGCCTTCTCATAATCAATGGATATTCAATAGACCTTTCAGAGCTCCGCACAGCAGTTCTTCAATGCGTGCGTTGATCGGCGGCGGTCCGAAAATTATGCCGGGAGAAATTTCTTTGGCGCATAAAGGAATATTGTTTTTGGATGAATTCTTGGAATTTCATACCGATGTTCTGCAGGCACTGCGAACAGTTCTCGAACGAAAGGAAGTTTTTCTCTCAATGAGAAACGGGACTTCGATTTATCCGGCTGATTTTCTGCTGATTGCCGCAGCTAATCCGTGCCCGTGCGGATATTATGAAACAGAGGGAATATGCAGATGCGCAATGCATGATGTAATTCGTTACCGCAGAAAATTACAGAATCCGCTTACAGACAGAATCGATATTCAAATTCAGACCGATTGCGTAAAGTACAGAACACTGAATACATATTCAAAATACAGTTCGTCGGAAATGAAACTGCTTGTGGAGCATTTGAGAAAAAAGCAATTCATCAGATTTACAGGAGAAAATTTTAATTTAAATTCCGATATTCCGGCTGATAAAATAAGGCAGTATTGTCCAATGACATTTGAGGCGGAAAGGTTATTGGAAAAGATAATGGATGAACAAATACTTTCGGCACGCGGTTGTCATAAACTGCTGCGGCTTGCAAGAACACTGTCAGATTTTGAAGACGAAGAGGTTATAAACAAATCAAATATAGAAAGAGCTTCTCAAATGCGCTGTTTGGATATTAATTACTGAGTGCAACCGGAGCGGCGGGGCAAAACGCGCTGCCGTTTTTTATGCATGCTTGCGCTGGGTTAGGGGACAATTTGCAGGGCAAGTCCACGCGGGGCTAAAACTGGATTAGTAATTTTAGAGTCAGACCCTAATACTAAATTAGAATATAGGTCTGTCTCCTTTCTTGAATTGACAGTAGACGGAAGCCGGGCTTTAAGCGTGTTAGGCTTGCGCTGGGTTAGGAACAATTTGCCGAGAAAACTCGGCGCTGGGGTTAAACTTTGTTCAAAGTTTCTGAAGTATTAGGAGAGGGGAACCACCTCCGAGTTG
>JAFLVQ010000079.1 GCA_022508205.1 Spirochaetales bacterium | reverse complement strand
AAATATTGATAATAAAAATATAATCTTTTTTAACATTTTCTTAATTCAACTCCCTGCAAAAAATTAAAATTGCTTATACTTCAATTTATAATTAAAAACAACTTACTTCATTATATCAAAGAAGAATAAAGTGTTTGACAAGTAAAAAAAATGCAGTTATTATGCCTCCCATTATTAAAATAATTAATATATCTGTATCGGAACATTTGCATGTATAAAACCGTGTTTGGACAAGAAAATAGTACCAATATTCTACAAAATGAAATTTCATATAATCCTCCCAGCTTGGCTCATTCCATGATTTTTTACGGCAACCGCTACACCGGCAGACTTTCGGCGGCATTGGAAACTGCCCGCTTAATAAACTGCACAAAAGAAAAAGCAGACGACTGCAATTGCCCAAATTGTGCCGCAATACGAGATATAACTTTTAACGGTTTAATCATTTTATCGCATCGAAATTATTATTATGAAATAATAGAAACTTTAAACTGCTATCGTCAAAAAAAAATTCCGCATTTACGTGATAAACTTTGCAGAGCAATAAAATTATCATTTGCTCCGCTGCAAGATTTTCTTATCGAAAATACGGTTCTATCGGATAGTGACAAAAAACAGCTTCAAACATTGGGAAGTAAAATTGCCGATTTTATCGATAATCCGGAATATACATCGACAGAGCTTGAAGAAATCGAAAAATGCGCTGCTTTTTTTCTTACTTTTTACAAAAATAAAAATATTCCTGTAAATACATTCCGCAACATGCTGAATTGGTCATATATGACTATGCCGGAAGGAAAAAAAGTCGTCATCATTGACGATATAGATCAACTGGAACAATCATCCGAAAATGTCCTGTTGAAACGTTTGGAAGAACCATCCGACAATTTATATTTCATTTTATTAGCGGAAAACAGCAATCGTGTGCTGCAGACAATTCGTTCCCGATGCAGGGCTTACTATTTTAAAGACTTATCAATCGAAACGAAAAACAATATCCTCCGTAATGTATACGTACAAAATGACCCGGATATTTACGCTTCTTTATATGAATATTTCCATCAAAAAGATCCGGTGCTGCCAAAAAATCTCAAGCCAAAAGTTGATAAACTTATAAACTTGACTTTTCAAAAAAATATCAGCTTTTCCGAATTGTATTTATTTATTGAAAGTGAAAAAGATAAGGAAACTGTATTGGGAATAACAAAAGAATTGCGTTCAATCATTTCAAATGAAATTGCATCTTACGGAAATAAGAATATTCAAAGCTCATATTTATGTCTGCATTCTTTTGATATAAGACAGCTGAAAGAAATCGAAAAAGATTTGAGACTGCGTATCGATCGCACACATGCGTTAAATCTTACTCCCAAAACCCAATTAGAAGGAATTTTGTACCCGATTAAGGAGATGATTTTACATGCAAATAGGTAAAAAATTTTCTAAAGTCAGTCTTTCCATCATTGAAAAAATAGATCTTCTCGGACTGCGAAAAATGTTCCATGAGCTCGAAGAAGACTATTCGGATATGATGTTGATATTCGACTCTTTAGGAGAAGGAATCATAGCTATGAACAATAAAAACAAAGTGCTTTTTTACAATAAGGCCTGCTGTTCATTGCTGGGGATTCCATTATCTGAAACAAATAAAAATACCGCAATCGAAGATATTGTGAAGAACAAGGAAATTCTTGATTTAATTTATAAAATGCTCAAAAAAAATGATCGTATCAATCAAGAAGATTTCATTCTTAATAAAGAAAATATGCAATGTTTGAACTTTTCGCTTCAACCTCTTGTAAATGAATATAAAATTGTAGGAAATATTCTGATAATCAAAGATGCTACATTTGAAAGAGAAGCTATAAGTACGGAAAAACATTTGGGCAATATGCAGACTTTCAGAGCTTTGACCGGGGAACTGGCACACGAAATAAAAAATCCGCTCGGTTCTTTAAGCATTCATATTCAACTGCTTCAGCAGGAAATCAAAGACTTGAACTGCAGCTCGCTCCAACGGGAAGATATTACGCTGTCATTAAATACAATAAACGACGAAATTACTCGTTTAAATAAAATTGTTACAGATTTTCTGGACTCAGTGCGCCCGTCGAAAGCCGTACTCCACCCGGTAAACTTTCAAAATTACCTTAATAAGGTACTAGATTTTATAAAACCCGAATTGGAAAGAAAAAATATAAAACTGGAATGCATTTACGAGGACACTCCGCTTATCGTATCTATCGATGAAAATGTTTTCAGGCAAGCTGTCATTAATTTGATAGAAAACAGCATTGCCGCAATAATCGAAGCAAACAGAGATGACGGAAAAATCTGTATTTCCATATCAGAAAAAGGCGGATATGTAATCTTTGAAATAAGAGACAACGGAAATGGAATTCCGCCCGAAAACAAAAATAAAATATTTGAACCATATTTTACTACAAAATCTTACGGTTCCGGTTTAGGGTTAATGATCGTTTATAAAGCAGTAAAAGAGCATATGGGAGATATAAAAGTTGCATCTATGGAAGGAAAAGGTACTGCATTTTCAATAATTCTGCCAATATTGGGCGATGAAAACAGGCTGATAAGTTATACTCCGGAAAAAAAAGACGTTTTTCAAGAAGGATAGCAAATGCAAATCGGAAATATTTTAATTGTTGATGATGAAAAAGGAATTCGAGATGGACTGCGTCTTTTTTTAAAGCGCGAAGGTCACTTGACTTTTACGGCAACCGATGGTCAGGAAGCACTGGAAATACTTGAAAAAAACGACATAGATTTGGTAATCAGTGATTTAAAAATGCCCCGTATCAACGGTGATGAATTGCTGGCATTCATAAAAAAAGATTATCCCGGTATAAAAGTCATAATTTTGACAGGTCACGGAACCGTAGAAACGGCAGTCGAATCTATGCGAAACGGCGCCTACGATTTCCTTATCAAACCTTTAAATCTTGACAAGCTCGGATTGATTGTAAAAAGGGCACTGTCTCAGCGTCAGCTTGAAATCGACAACAGGAATCTAAAAAAGAAATTAAATATTTTTTCCGGTCAAATGATTGGGAAATCAGAAAAAATGATAAAAATTGCCAATCTTATAGAACAAGTCGCACCGTCGAAAACATCGGTTTTGATTCTCGGAGAAAACGGTGTAGGAAAAGAAGTTATTGCAAATCTGATTCACGATTCCTCAAATAGAAAAAACAATCCTTTTATCAAAGTTCACTGCGCCGCATTATCGGAAAATCTGCTTGAAAGCGAATTATTCGGTCATGAAAAAGGTGCTTTTACCGGTGCGATAAAAGAGAAAAAAGGAAGATTTGAGCTTGCAGACAGCGGAACTATTTTCCTTGATGAAATAGGCGAAATTTCCCCTAACATTCAAGTAAAACTTCTTCGAGTAATTCAGGAAAAAGCTTTTGAACGAGTCGGCGGAGAAGAAACCATAACCGTAGATGTCAGAATTGTTGCCGCAACCAACAAAAATTTGAAAAAAGAAGTTGAAGAAGGTCGCTTTAGGGAAGATCTTTATTATCGGCTTAATGTTGTCCAAATAACCGTTCCGTCATTAAGAGAGCGCAAAGAAGACATTCTGCTGATGGTATCCTCATTTATTCAAAACTTCAGTAAAGAAAATGGGAAAGAAATAAAAGAAATTACAAAAAAAGCTCAGACTGCATTATATAATTATGATTGGCCCGGCAATATCCGAGAACTCAAAAATGTTCTTGAAGCTGCCGTGGTTTTATCAAAGGACGGCATTATTGACATTAATGATTTGCCGCCTTACCTCAAAAACGATGATGAGCATGGAAACTTTTTGAAAATAAAAATACCGGCTCCAATGGCTGAAATCGAAAAAGAAGCGATTATTTCTACACTCGCGCTGGCAAACGGAAATAAATCAAAAACGGCCGAAATGCTGGAAATGAACCGAAAAACGCTTTATGCCAAATTAAATGAATTTGAAATATTGCCCCCGACCGTACCCGAAAATAAATAGCAAAAGTCATTTCACAAAGATTCGCAAAAGCCAGCTACAAGACCATTTAAGAATAGAACATAAAATGTGTCGCCTGTTATAGGTAGAAAAAAGTTTTCTACAGCACTTTTGAGCGTCACTTTCAAAACATTTTCATTCACAAAAGAAGTTGTGTATTCCGGGAATGCAGCATTTCCCATCGAAAACCACTCCCGCAAAGTTTCCGACAATTCATCACGTGTAATACGTAAATCGGTACCTATAATATCAATTGTATCATTAAAATAAACGTTCAAATTTTCAAACTTTTGCCCATTGATAATCTTTACAATTTCAGCCCACGCAGCGTCATTATTTGTTGCGTCATTACTGCCGACATATTCATTTTCAAAATCATCACCATTTTCTTCTTCTGGGAAAATTTCATCCCAATCAAATGAAATTGTTTTTTCGGGGATTTCAAGTTCACCGCGATAATATTTATCAACTTCCGGTTCGATTTTATAAGCTTCTTTTAAATAATTTTCAGCTTCATTGTTTTTTTTGCCTTTCCAGTTCAAAAATACTTCATAGTACGAAACAGCCAAAGAAATGCGGTCATGGTCAGTCATCGATTGATAATCTTTCGGCTCAATGGAATTCAAAACAACCATAGAACAAAATAAAAAACACACTATTAATTTTTTTTTCACTGGGTATCTCCCATTCTACAAACAATTTTTTGACATCAAAAAACTAAAACATTGTTATCCGCACTTCCCAATACCGCCTGAAATAACGGCTTAATCTCCAAATCTTTTAATTTGTCCGAAAACTGTGTGATAGGATTTTCTCTGACATCCAACATGCATAAATACGGCATATCGGCAATATCATCAGGAAGCCGGGAAAGTTTATTTCCACTCATATAAATAAATGCCAACTGCATTTTTCCATCTAAAAACGCCAAAGGAAAATATTTCAGATTATTATTAACTATTGAAAAACTTCTGAGATTAGTTAACGCGCGAACAGAATCTCCGATACTTTCAACATTATTTCCGTCGAATTTCAATTCTTCCAAAGATACAATCTGTGCAATTTGCTGCGGAAACCAAGTCAAATTATTTTTGGATACATCCAAAAACCGCAGGGACACCATTTCATCCATTTTTTCCGGGAAAGACCAAAGTTTATTCTCGGACAAATTCAAATATGACAAAGAAGTACACGCAGTTATAACTTCGGGGAGTTTCCCTATTCCGTTATCAGCAATATGTATATGCATTATTTTCTTTGTCAATATTCCATTCGGAATACGTGTCAAACTGTTAGATGAAAGATTCACATACAACGCTTCCGGTAAAAAAATATAATCAAGTTCTTTCAGTTTATTTTTTGAAAAATCTACGTATTTCAAATTCGGCAGTAAACTGATTTCTTCCGAAACAGAAGATATTTCATTTCCAGAAACAAAAAGTGTTTCCAGTTCGGAAATCTTCTTAATCCTGCTTCTGATATATTTTAATTTGCAGTTGTTTATGACAATCCGTTTAATCCACGGCATTTCGTATAAAACTTCCGGGAATTCTTCAAACAAATTATCGGATATGTTTATTTCATATAGATTTCTGCATTTTTTCAAACTTTCAGGCAAAGCAGTCAGCCGATTACCTGAAACATCCAATGAAAAAATCGTTTTCAAATCATAATTTTTTAATGACAGATTTTCCAAATTGTTGGCAGACAAATCTAATTTCGCAATACTTGAATTACTGTCATTGTCGCTCTTCTGATTTTTATCGGAACAGCCAATTGCTAAAAGAAATGCCAGAATGACAATAAAATAATGCCGTTTTTTCATTCTGTATAAACTCTCCTAATCCATTAATTCAAGTTTATAAATTAAATACAGCATAACAAACAGTTTAGCCGTGTTAATTTTCGAATTTTTTTCATTTTTCAATTTGTGAATAATATAATCCACATAAATTTCATTATCATTGCGCAGTTTTTCCAGTTCTTCGGAAAACCAATTCTTTGATTGTTCGGATAATAAACTGACAGAACGCTTCAATGTATGAAAAATACTTTCTTTTATAACCATGTGACATTTTTTTCTGTAAAGAACCAATGTTTGAAAAAATAAGCGAATTTGTTCTTCATTAAAATTAACCAATTTGCCGGACATGGTATTTGCAAACTGATTAAACACCGAAACCGATTCATTGACATCATCGTTTAAATCAATCAAAAATTTATCAAAAGCATCCTTTAAATACTGATCCGCATGTAACTCTTTTGACAAACTCGGTTTCAGACGCTGCTTTTCGTTTTCTGCCTTTAATTTGTTAAGAAGTTCTTCCACCATGCTTTCTTCCGTACCGCCGAGTACATAACCTTCGGGGAAAAATTTTCCCTCATCAAACTGAGGTAGTCCGGATGAAACTTGAATAGAATAATGACGGCACGCTTCCATCAATGCCAATATTAGCAATGCAAGTCTTTTGTCATTAGATTTTTGCTTTATAAATTCGACAAGCAAATAATTCATTGCCTTTATGATATTTTTATCATAAAAATTTTGTTTATTCTCCAAAGACGGATAAACATACGTCACATAAACACCTACCCACTGGAGAAAATCACCTACTCCGTCATTCTCGCCTTTGTCGTTAAGTCCGGCATTTAAATGCTGCTGTTCAAATGATTTTAAAGAAGACACAATCGGATCTATCAATGTAGTATCAAACGAATCGTCAATTGATTCTTCCATTTCCGAATTTTCATATTTCGCAGTATCAAGCGATGCGGTATAATTATAGCAGACACGATTAATTGCAAGAATCCACAGTGCGATTCTTTTATTGTTGCTTTCAAAACGAATGTATTCGCCTAACAGTTCATGAAGCAGCGCATAATCGATTTTTGAAAAACGAGAAGCAAAAACAGGTTTTCCAAACCACGCCGCACAAAATTTATCAACAACATTATAAAAAAATTCCAGCTCTTCTTCACTGGATGAAAAATATTCCAACGCATCAAGTATAGGTTTTATCATACTTCGATCTTCCATCTTGACTCCTCACTGTTTTGAATTTAAAAATCGAGAACGTTTTTTCCGTAAAATGAGTACAATACATTTTTTTCTTTTAAATGTCACCTGCAATGAACACTTTTTCAAAGCCAATTATCCCGCTGAAAAGCAGCAATATAAAATCACTCAATGCATATACGCATGAATTTTACGGCTTGAAAAAGCAATTAATACGGTAAACGCAATTATCACTGTCGATAATGTATTTATTATCGGGAATACACCTCTGTTAATCATTGAATAAATATACAACGGCAGTGTCGACGAACCCGGTCCGGAAACAAAAAATGTTACGATAAAATCGTCCAGCGACAATGTTACCGACATCAGCAGTCCGGAAATAATTGCCGGAGACACAAGCGGAATAATTACCTTAATCAAAGTTTGAAATTCTTTTGCTCCCAAATCATAAGCAGCTTCGATAATGGAAAAATCAAATTCTTCCAAACGCGCCATTACAATCATTATAACGTAGGGAATATTAAATGTTGTGTGAGCAACAAATACCGTAAACAGACTCATTCTCCATTTTATTCCGGCAAACAGTATCAACAACGAAACACCGATAATTATTTCCGGCATTATCAAAGGAAGATATGAAATGATTCTGAGATATTTTTTCCACTTAAAATTATACCAATAGATTCCTATTCCGCCGAGAGTGCCTATTATCGTTGCACAAATCGACGATGTCAAAGCAATTATAAAGCTGTTTAAAACAGCAAACCAAAGATTGCCTGAATGAAAAAATAATTGCTTATACCATTTCAGAGAAAAACCAATCCAATGCATATTTTTTCCGCCGTTGAATGAAAAAACGATAAGTATAAAAAGCGGAATATAAAAAAACAGCAACACACCTACAAACACAATTAATGAAACTTTGCGATCTGCATATCTGGATTTTTTTTCGGTCATTATACAGCTCCTTTGTTTTTGCGAAAAACAGACGACGGAGAACGATATTTAACATTGCCGTCATATACTTTTTTGTTCTTTTGCATAAACAGTAAAATAGAAATCAATGTTACCAAAGTCAGAATAACGGACATTGATGATGCCAACGGCCAATTCATTGTTATTTTAAGTTCTCTTGCAATGCAATTTCCTATCATCATAGATTTTTTCCCGCCGACAAGCTGCGGAATCGCATAAGATCCCAATGACGGAATAAAAGTAAACAAAAGCGCGCTTATTATCCCGCCGTGAATATTGGGCAAGAATATTTTGAACATTGCGGTAATTTTCGACGCACCCAAATCTCTTGCCGCATCCAAAAGAGAAAAATCGAATTTTTCGATACTGGAATAAAGCGGAAGAATCGCATAAGGCAAATACGTATAAATTGTTACTATTATAATAGCGTATTGATTGTAAAGCAGTTCAAGCGGAGACTTTATAATTCCTATGGCCATTAACAATTCGTTAATCAATCCGTTATTTCCGAGAATTCCTATCCATGCAAAAATGCGAATCAAAAAATTTGTCCAAAACGGAACTATTATCAAAAACAAATATAAGTTTCTGTGTTTGCTTCGTGCAATAAAATACGCTGTAGGAATTGCAATCAAAATAATCAGTAACGAAGAAATTATCGAAATATAAACAGTAAACCACACTATTTCCAAGAAATCGGGATTCAGCAAAGATTTATACGCTTCCGTACTGAATTTCCAAATTACGCCGCCGTATAATTTTTTTTTCAAAAAACTGTAGATAAAAATTATCATCGTCGGGCACACAAAAAACAGCGTGAGCCAAATTGTTACCGGAGCAGAATATATTTTCCCTAAATCTTTTCGATTCATGAGTGCGCCTCCACAAGGTAACTGTCATTTGAATTCCATGAAATGAAAACATGATCGTACCAATCGATAACCGGCTCATCCATAAAGTATTTTATATGCTGTTTAAAAACTTTGAATAGAAACGAATTTCCCGCATTTACAAAATATTTTGTTTGGAATCCCGTATAAATCAGTTTATCTACTTCTCCGGCCAAAACGTTTATTTTCTCGCTGCCGTCAGGTTTATTTTTGCTGATGTGAATTTTTTCAGGACGAACGGTAACTTTTACTTTGTCACCGATTTTAACGGGTTTATCGAGAAAGAAACTGATATTTCCTGCGTTATCGGTTCTCATTATGCCAGTATCTCCGTTTACAGACAAAACCTCACCCTGCAAGAAATTTGTTTCGCCTATGAAATCCGCAACAAACATATCTGCCGGACTTTCATAAATTTGCGACGGCGTTCCCACCTGCAAAACATTTCCCTGATGCATTACGGCAACTCTGTCGGAAACACTCAGGGCTTCCTGCTGATCATGAGTTACAAAAATAAAGGTAATTCCTATTTGATCATGAATGGAATCAAGTTCAATCAGCATGTGCTGTCTGAGTTTTGCATCAAGAGCGGAAAGCGGCTCATCCAAAAGCAGAATTTTCGGTTCATTCACAAGCGCGCGAGCGATAGCGACTCTCTGTTTCTGCCCTCCTGATAACATTGTCGTTTTTTTGTATATGTGGGATTCCAATCGAACAAGAGACAAATATTTTCGTACGATTTCGGAAATTTTACTTTCAGACATTTTTTTCAGCCGCAGCGGAAACGCAACATTTTCATAAACTGTTAAATGAGGAAACAGCGCATAATTTTGAAAAATCGTGTTTGTGGGACGGCGATCCGGCGTCAAAGGTACAACATTCTGATCATCAAGGAGTACCGCACCGCTGTCGGGAGATTCAAAGCCTCCGATAATTCGCAGCAGCGTTGTCTTCCCGCAGCCGGACGGTCCGAGCAAAGAAAAAAACTCACCTTTTTTTATCTCAAGGTTAATATTATTCAATACAACTGTTTCACCAAAACTTTTTTTGACATCCTTTATTAATAAATCACTTCCGTTCATTTATTCCTTCCTAAAATAAAAAGTTGTGCAATACGAATACACAAATACATTTAAAAACCGTAATTCTGTGAAAAATCTGGAAACAATGTTATTAATACAAAGGAGATGGACAGCACTGGTTTGAAGTGAAAAGCAAAATAGAAAGAGAACGCAAAAATCCAAACGCCATATCGCTGCTCCAAATAAGAATTAGCATGAATAATAACAATTTCCTTTATCGCTGTAAACAAAATAATCCACTTACCTGAGTGGAAAAGGTAAAGTTTATCAACCATAAAAAATAAATAGAAAATAATTGAAAAGAA
>JAFLVQ010000078.1 GCA_022508205.1 Spirochaetales bacterium | reverse complement strand
AGCAACAAGACAAGCCAAACGGACATCGGCACCGTACATATTGATTTTATTAATAAGTTCTTCGCGGATTTCATCTGCAATATATTTTAATTTCCTTATTTCTCCGGACATTCCGTCTACTCCGATTTTTTATTCATGTACATTTTTTATTTTAATTTCAACCTTACCCGTTTCGCAATCGATCGTTTTCACCAATAATGAAACAAGATTATCTGCATTCAGAATATTCCAATACTTTTCGAGGTTATCGTCAAATAAAGGAACATGATACGGACAGCGTGCAAATGAGGGCAATGGATTCGCATCGCCTTCGTACGTATGAACACAAAAGCCGAATCCGGGTTCAACAGTTTCGTAAGAGAAATACAACCTTTCGCAAGCTTTTCCGTCGCCGTAAGTACACCGCAGAATCGAAAAATGAAATATATGCTGTTTATCGTTCAAATCTATCAGCCCTGTAATTCTCGGTGTAAAATTGGGAGCATCGGGTTCAAACTTCCTCGCAGCCAACGATTCGACAAAACATATATTTTTTTTCAAACCTTCATACACCGTATCAGTCTGATCTCCGTTGGAAACAATATGGCATCCATTCAGAAATCTCACCGGATAATAAATAATCAGCGACGGGTCTTTCATTTTTAAAGCATTGAACGGCGCCGTTCTCACAAAACCATTTTCTTCTATAAATATACGATTGCGGGAATTTTCACTTCTTCCCATAATCCAATAAATTTGGACTAATTTCTTCCCGTCTTTCGATAATCCCTGAACAATTCCGCGTCCGGGATACACATTATTTTTCAGTAATTCAAAATTTTCAGCTGCTGTTTTTTCTATATTCATTGCATTACTCCTTAAAAATAGCTGTATTTATACCATAAGAAAGCCTGATTGACAAATATGTGCAACATGCAACATTTAAAAATTACGATTAATTATGACGTACTCACTGAGCATTGGTTGGTTAATCAATTAATACCATTCCGAAATATAATCAAGCGTATGTACAGCGCGTGAATTGATATGCATGAAATTTTCTTCGGCAAAGTTCACTGCTTTAAAAATTATTTCTCTGCCGCACGGTTCACCTTCATATACTTTTATTGCGATATAAAATTCGATAAGGCAAAAAACAAACTGCGCCATAAGCAGCACATCTTCTTCCAACTCTCGGTACGGATAAAAACTTTTTGTGAAAAAAAAGTTTGTGAAATAATCCGTAAAAATGTCTCCATTAGCCACAATCAGCGAATCAACAGAATTTTCGACTGTTTTAAGTTCCTCTAAAGGCGGGAACGCAAGTATTCTGCCAACAGCATATTTTACAAAGTCAAGCTGGACATTGGAAAAACCGCACTGCATTTTCTCGAATGCTGGATAAGAAACCGCTGCGGAAGAAAGACATTTTTGTAACCGGGAAAATATTTGCCGAGAAAAATCGGTATCCGCCAGTATTTTCAGAATTTCATCTTCAAAACGGTAATACCTGCCGGACAAAGATATTCTTTTAGGATGCTGCGGCAATGGATGAGCATACATTTCTTCCGAAATATCGGAAACCGTTATTCCGGTTCCCAACAGTTTCGCAGCTTCCGGACATGCGTAAGACATCCCGATTTCCAACAAAAGATTCGTCCGCAGAAAAAAACGCGGATAAGAAAGACAAATCGAGGACAACGACTTTGCGCCGTACTTTAAATGCAGATAACAACGCATATCGGGCAGCAGCAGCCCGCAGTTGCGAAAAAAAGGCAATCCGTTGCTATCTGCTTCGTATTTATACCGTTTGGCAAAATATTCATCGGTATCGGAAAGTTTTTTATACTCTTCTACTTTTTCGCAGTCCAAAGATATTTTCCATGAATTCATGCAGCATTTGCCGCACATCGTACAGGCAAAGTTTTGCGCATGATTTGTCAAACGTATCATCCTGCTATTTTTTCCTGTAACTTACAACAACACCGCCCGGCAGAAGCTGTTCTTCTTCATACAGTCTGGCAAACACAATTTCATCTTTATTTTCCAATTTTTCAGCAGTTTCCGAACAATTTAACCACACATCGAGGACTCCGTCACTGCCGATTTTTTGATAATGAACGAAACGATTTTTTTCATTATCGTATATAAATGCAATCTCCAAACTTTTGCAGAGCTTATTTTCATTTCTCATTTTTATGAGCTGCTTCATAACTGCAATTTTTTCATCGTACAATCCGGAATCAATCTCATCCCATGGCATACAGCGGCGGCAATCCGGGTCAAAACCGCCTTCCATTGCAATTTCCGTTCCGTAATAAATACACGCACTTCCCGGCATAGTAAACAGCACCGCCAGCTGCTGATAAAACCAGTCGATATTGCCAAGCTTTGTTACAAGACGCATTGTATCGTGAGAATCGAGCAGATTGAACAAAACCTGTGAAATTTGTTCCATGTACATTGAATAACAGCGATTTATCGCATATTCAAAATCTTCGCTTTTTTGTGTTTTATCAAACCAGAAATTGACAAGACTGTTGGCCAACGGATAATTCATTACGGCGTCAAACTCATCTCCCCGAAGCCACGCCGTCGAATCATGCCAAATTTCACCTACGATATAAAAATCACTTTTCAAACTAAGCATTCTCTGTCTGAGCTGACGGCAGAATTTATGCGATATTTCGTTGGCAACATCAAGCCGCAAAGCATCTATATCGTAATCTCTCACCCACGTTTCACACACATTCAAAAGATAATCTATAACATTCTGATTGTTTGTATTTAACTTAGGCATTCCGTCAAAAAATGCAAATGAATAGAATTTTCCTTTGCGCGCATTATCACCCGGCACATCAAACGGCCATTCATTCACCATAAACCATGAATAATACGGAGATTCGGTGCCTCGTTTTTCAACATCTTTCCACTGAGGGAAAATCCAGCCGCTGTGATTAAAAACTCCGTCAAGCATAATGCGAATTCCGCGTTTGTGAGCTTCTGCCACAAACGTTTTCATCGATTCTTTATCGCCTAAAACAGGATCAATCGTAAAGTAATCGACGGTATCATACTTATGACTTGTGCAGGACTGATTTATCGGGTTAAGATAAATGCCGCTTATTCCCAAATCTTTAAGATAGTCAAGGCGGCTGATAATTCCGGCAAAATTTCCGCCGTAGATAATTTCTTTCTGTACACATTTGTTCCCCTGCCATTCGGGCAGCGCTTCGTTTTTAACATCGCAAGGAAACTCCCGGCAAAATCTGTCCGGGAAAATTTGATACCATACAATGTCTTCCACCCACTTAGGCGGTGCATAAATATCAGCCGGGTTCATCCACGGATATGTAAAACATTGCTGCATTCCGTGCAAATGGTCTACCGATTTATAAAATCCGTCTTCCAGCAAGAAATAAATTTCATTTGCGCTGTGAATTTCAAAATAATACCTGCATCGCTTGAATTTAGGAGAAACAACAATGCGCCATAACAGATGATTTTTCAAACGGCGCTTATCCGTAATTTCAGATCGCTCACCTTCCCACCTGCGGCTTCCTCCGAGTATTCCGAATTCAAACGGATCTCCGTAAATCAAAAAAACCTTGTCAACATCGTATCCGGTAAATAACTGAATTACCAAATCATCAAAATTTTTGGCATAGCACTCAATATCGGTAGTTTTATGACGTATTGCTGCAAAATTCATCGTATATTCTCCTTATTTTATGCAATTTTTTATTTCAATAATTTTTCGGGAACAGCTTCTGCCATTGCCTTGTAAGCAGCCGCGCTCGGATGAAGATGATCGCCGCTGTCAAACCCTTCCGCCAATTTTTCAGGCATTCGAGCATCTCTTACAATTTCGTCAAAATCAACGCATCCGTCAATTCTATCCGTCGTTTTTATCCAATTATTAACGTTTTCCCGTAAATTATTCCGAAAATCAGCATAAGTCCGCCACCCGAAAATAGGCAGCAGCGTTCCGCCGAAAATTTTCAGCCCCATGTCATGCGCTGTATCTGCATAATATGTTAAGCCGTCGATAAGCTCCTTTGCAGAAGGCAAATCGCTCCATGGTCTAAACGGATTTACATCACCCCCAACCGGATGAATAATATCATTTATGCCATGCTGAAATATTACATTTTTTACACCGGAAACTTTTATATCCCTTCGGAAACGCGCCACTCCTTTGATTCCGTATGATTCGTAAGTAATGTTATCATACTGTCTGAGAACCCGCGAACCGCTTGCCGCTTTACGCACTACCGAGACAGTTTTTGCTCCGCTTTTTACAACACGAAGCGTAAGGTAATCCGGCCAATCCTGCACCGTAATGGAATCGCCAAAGCACACAAGCGCATTATTTTGTTCTTCGGTAAGAACATCAACACCCGATAAAAAAAAGTAACAATTTGAACTGCGCGTAAGCTGCATCGGCAGTGATGCACTTTCGGTAAAATCTCCTACTGAATAGTACCCGCCGGAAAGCGGACCGGTAACAAGTACAGAACTTCGCATTTGTGTGAAATTTTCCAGATACAAGCTAACCGCAAACCATTCACATTCATGTACATCAAATTTTATTTCATCGCTTACAATTTCTTCACCGGGCGCTATTGTTACCGATTTTTTCCCGGCAAAAGTCACAGCCGCAAGCGTGTCCTCTCTTATTTTATCACCGGGAAATTTTACTTTATTTTCAGAACAGCCATACATTTTTGCGATAGTGGTTTTTGCAATTGCAACAGCTTCGGTACCGCAAAAATTATCAAGAGTAATACGCAGTGCTCCGCCGTTGAATACATTGAATATCGGATAACGCAGCGTGAGATTGCGCGCATAATTTTCGGGTTTGCGATCGGTCACAGACATTGCGTTTCCCCACACCGCAACCCATTTACTATATGTATCAATATTCATTTGCACTCCGATTTTTTCATTAGAATGTTTTAATTTTCGTCGATACCGAACCGCAGACAGTATAATCGGTACCCATATTTGTAAAAGTGTCTTCTTCAAAGTAGATTTGAAACCGCCACTGCTTATATTGAAATACAACTCCAACCAATAAATTGGTTTGAACCGAACCGACTTTATCTGCCATTATACCGAGGTTATTTTTTACTTTATTATTACCGGTAACAGGTGATGTTCTAATGTTCATTTGCGCCATAATCGAAAAAAAGCGAACCGGCGATACTTCAATCGCGGCCAAACCATTAAACATTGGATACGGCCGATATTGTGCCGGAACAATAGAATTTAAAGGAACAACAACGCCTGTCTGAAAAAACAGCGATACATATTTTATCGGATAAACATCAAGCAGAAATCCGCAGGTAAAATCCGGAGCTTCGGAGCCGGTAACCTGCTGTAAATTCCCGGTCGGAAGTTTAATACCAAATTGAAAGGCAGAATCAATGTAACGATTGCCAAAGAAACGATATTTTCCCCACAAATCAATATCTCCAAAACCCACGCTTTCATGATTCAGAGTAATATCTATGCCATTATTCGTGCGCAAATCAATAACCACTTCATTTTGGGGGACAAGCTCACGCCCGGCATTGGGAAAACCAAACAATTCATGCCAATTTTGAGTAAACGCATCGAGAAAACCGCCGTAATAGCTGATTATTCGCCAAATTCCGCCGATTTCAAAATTTTTATTAATTGCATAAGAAAAGCCGCTTTCAAACACAAAACTTTCAAAATCCACGGATCGCTCTGCCGGAGCGATATTGCCGCTTTCATCACGTTTCAGTGCATACACAGAAAACGCTTGCGAATAATAAATTGTATTGTACAAAGTAAAAGCTCCGGGCAGCTTAATTGCAGCTTCGGTTCCCGGCAAATGCTGATGAATTAAAAAAAGCGGATATATATTTTTCCCAAAAAACGGACCTTTACTGTAGGAATATTTTTCATTAAACGCACACAATGGCATACCGATTGAAAGTGTTACTATTAGAATTATCGTTTTTTTTAACTTATTAAACAGTTTCATCATGAATGGGATAAGCTATTCTATCGGGTTATGTTTGTCAAACCGGGAAAAATTTATTTTCCCGGCAATACTCATTCACAAACTTTATTTCACTTTTAGTATCATACTTTGATATGGTGCCAATTTTGTAAGCTTCATATCTTTTTTGTTCATTTTTATCTTTACGGATGAGCCAAGTACATCCTGAACATTGCCGCCGATTACCGATATTCCTGCTAATGTTACTGTCACCGGCACGGATTTATTCGCAAAATTATGAACAACGATTACTTCATTTTCCGCATTCTTTCTGAGGTACGCCACAACCGATTCATTATCTGTTTTAAGCGTCAAAAAATCTCCGAAGCGTAAAGCCGAATTTTCATTACGCGCTTTAACAAGAGATTTATACTGATTCAAAATAGAATTAGGATCTTTTTCTTCTGCCGCAACATTGAATTTATCGTTTTCTTCTGCATTACCGGCATTCAAATGATTCCATAATTTATCGGCGGTTCCGAATCCATTATTTTTGACTTCATTGCCTTCCCATGTCATACATGTCCTTAACCATCTGTCGGATTTGGATGTAGTGTAAGTATCCATCCCGATTTCTTCACCATAGTAAATAAAAGGGATTCCCGGCAATGTTAAATAAACAGCACCGGCAAGTTTTGTTTTGCCTACATCTCTATTAAACTGCTGAAACGGTCGGTTGCCGCCGTAAGAATCGTGACTTGACAACAGCGTACCGTAAAATCCGCCTATTTTTCCCTTCAAATCTTTCGCATAACTTTCGGCAATGGTTTCAATCATACTTACGCCTTTGTCGGTGTAGGGTTTGCTGTTTTTGACAGTACGAATAATTGTGTTGTTATATTTAAAATTAAAAACTGCATGAAATGTATCATTTCCGTTTCCCAAATATTGAGTATATTCGGGTTCAGCTTCCGCTACAGTAAAAACATCGCGTTCCGGATAATTTTCATCCATAAAAGCGCGCAATTCTCTGAATACGGCAAATGATTCCGGCTGATGTTTTAATGCATTCTCACCATTTTCCACAAGCATGGTAACTGCGTCATATCTAAATCCGTCAACTCCCATATCAAGCCAAAATTTTACAACTTGCTTATAATAATCAATAACTTTCGGATTATGGAAATTCATGTCGGGTTTTGATGCCACAAAATATGCGTAGTACCAGCCTGTTTCACATTCCCGCCAATATTTTCCCCACGCACCTTCCGGTTTTTTATCTCGAAAAATATACCAATCTCTGTACGGTGAGTTTTTATTTTTACTTGCATCGATGAAAAACGGGTGCTTTGAAGATGTATGATTCAATACCAAATCTAAAATAATTCTGATTCCGCGCTTGTGTGACTCTTCCAGCAAATTGCGGAAATCTTCCATTGTACCGTATGTCGGATCTACAGCCATTAAATCTGTCGGGTCATAATTATTTGTGTGTTCATCCGAATCATGAATAGGCATCAGCCAGATTGCACCGATTCCCAAACTTTTCAAATAATCCAGCTTTGATGTAACACCGTTAAAATCTCCGTAACGGTCACCGTCAGAATCCTTAAAAGAACGAACAAATAGCTCATAAAATACACAATTTGAATACCATTTGTCATTTCCCATTGACGTCAACGAAATCATTTCGTTTGAAAAAATTCCGGCAGGTAAAAAAACAAACAAAAGACACATTACTACTGCAATAAAATTATTTTTTTTCATTTCTCGCTCCTATTGAAATCAATGTAATTTAGCCTGCAATTTCAAAGCTTGTTCATATTTTTCTTTTTCAATCTGAGAAGGATTCGACTTTGATTTATAAGCAGCTACGGCTCTTGTCAAAAGCATTTTTGCTTCTTCTTTATCCGAAAGCAGCAGCATTTTGTTTTTAACTGCGCCGTCCGCATTTTTTTCTCTGACTGCAACCGACCAATTGCGTTTCATCAAAGCAGCTGCTGCCTGCGTTAAAAAATAAATATTTTCCGGCTCGCGTTCAAGTGCCAATTCGATATTAATTCCCATTCGGTATTTGGGATTTTCTCCACGCTTTGCAACATCCCCCATAACAGCAGGCACTTCATCATCAACAGAAGCTTTCACGAAATACGGTTCCGCAAAATCAGGATCAAGAGCAATGCTTTTATCCGCATTGTCAAATACCTGCGGCAAAACTTTAAGTGCGGCAGCAGCTCCCTGCAATTGTGCCTTTTTAGCAAACAAAGTATTGTACTTATGAAAAATTCTTGCCTGCTGTGCCGGCGAAAAATCTTGCTGAAACGCATTTTTTTCCAAAATCGGCATTGCCCAATCGATTGCTTCAAGGATATTTTTTTTACTGCCTTTGCTTTCGCTGATTTGAAATGCTACATTTCCAAGCATTTCCAAAGTTTCAAACGACAAATCGCCGTTTTTTATTTCTGCCTGTAAACCGCTCAATGCTTCATCGAATTTTCCTTCCCGAACCAACGCAACAACATCTGTTTGCGCATACAAAAAAACGGGAAATAACATTGCAAATAACATAAACATTTTTTTCATTTTTCCTCTCCCTCAGTAAATGAATATTGATAATATTGTTTTAATAAATCAATTTGTTCCATTAAAGACGCATTGTCTTTATTTTCATAAAAAACAAAAAATACTCCTTTCAGTTTTCCTCCCGAAATTTTTGGAAGCAGCGCCAAATATGAACAATTATTTCTGTCGCTTTCCGAAATCCGTGACTGAAAGAAACTTTGCTTTATTCCATTCTGAGTAAATCCCACAACACGTTTTTCACTTAATAATTTAGCAACCAAACTTGTAGTATAAGGGAAATTAAAAGTGTTAAAAGTTTCCATTGAAATGTTTCTGTAAGCAGTAATAGTAAAATATTCCATCATTTCCTGCACATACAACCATCGCAATGCGCCTGACTCATTTAAGAAATCAGCGCAATTCTTTTCCATTTCATCAAGGTTTTCGTATCCCGATTGATTGATATTTTCATCTTCACTGCTTGCCACATATTCTTCTTTTTCACCAATAACGAAATTTCCTATTTCCATATTCTCAAGAGGTATATTTTCCGCGCCGTTTTCTTTAGCCTGCATTAACGATTCGACCAATCTTTGGGCAAAATCATCATTAACGCTCATATTGGATATATCGCCGCTGGAAAGCTGTTCTATATCCACACTTGCGCTGTGCTGTTTTATGTAAGAAATCAACATGTTTATTCTGGACATAACCAAAACACTGATAAACGAAATGAATCCCAGTTTGCCGCCGACTCCGATAAACAAATATTCTCCCAATGCATAAAATATTCCGCAGAACAAACCTGCAAAGAAAAAATGGCGCTTTAGCATCAAAATAAAATAAGAACTCATGCCGACAAATGCTCCTGCGTACCAAGCACAAGCCAAATCATGTCCAAGCTCCGGGATTCTTTCTATCAAAACACCGCCTATAATTCCTGCCAATGCTACGGATAAAACTTTGTAATTTCCGTTCAATGCAGCCATTGCCTGTATTACTTCCATAGAAACCATTGCCCCGCCTGATGATGCAGCTAAGATCAAAAAAACCTTTATCGGCGAAAAAATCAGCGGTACATTGTCAAATCGGAATAATTTAATATCGTTGGAATGGCGAAACAGCAATAAATAAATCAATACCGAAATAAATGCTATGAACCCAAGCCGTCCTCCAAAGCCATCAAAAAAAACTTTAGGATAGTAAAATGTTATGATTTCACTGAATGAATATAAAAATGCAACTGTTAAAGAAAGTAAAAGCGAACAAATAAAAAATTGTATTCCGTAATTATTCTGCATTCCGGCAATAAGGAAAGGAGTAGTCATTCCTGCAAATGAACCGGCAAATCCAGCTAATGAAAAATTATATTTATCCTGTATAGTTATTGCCAAAACAGACAAAATAATCGCTACAATGCTGGAAGCAACTACACTATTACATTTAATTACAACGCAATAAATTGTAGAAATGCAGCCGACAAAGGAAAAAACAAAATAGTTCAGTATTGAAATCCAATTAATTTTTTTTTCAGAGCCAGTATCCATAAAAATGAAAACCTTTCGAGATATTTTTTAGCAAATAAAATACAAAGCTTTTTTGTTTTATACGAAAAAGACAATTATGACAATATATTTTTGGGGAATAAAATAAAAAACAATAAGTAAAAACTTTCTTTTATATCCAAAATATTTTTTGGTACATCGAAAAAAAGGATAAAACCAACCGTCCGGTATTGCCGAATGACTCGGTTATTTATAAAAGGAATCCGGCAATGAAGTTGAAATAGATAACAACCAAACAAATGAAGAGCAC
>JAFLVQ010000077.1 GCA_022508205.1 Spirochaetales bacterium | reverse complement strand
GGTCGTTGTACAACTGGACGATAACGATTGACTCAACGAAAACGCCGTTTGCAAGCGAAACATATACAAACGAACTGGCATCGCTGAATGCCGCTGAAAAACATTATTTGGAACTGAAAGTAATTGTTACGGACAGGGCAGGCAACAAAACAAATGAAAGTAATTCAAACAAAGGCTTTCTGTGTCTGTATCAAGAGGCGGATCGCCCATGGGTCGAAGTTTCGTCGCTTATAAGCACCGGTACATTTGAAGATCAGCTTGATAACAACAAGCTCAGTGCCGGTACTCAAATTACGGGTTCCGCGTATGATGACGATTCGCTTGATAATATCGAATTTCGCATTGTAAATGCCGATGACAATGAACCCGTAGGCGAAGTAAGAAGATTCGAGAAAAACTCGTTTGGGGAAACCGGTTTTACGGTGTGGGATTTGATGGCGCCAGTAAATCAAGGGCGTTACCGCTTATATTACCGACTGAAAGACAGTAACGGAACGACTTCTTACGGAACCGGCGCCGATTGGAGCGAAAACAGCGGCTGGGACAAAACCTATTCAATCGGGTTTCAGGTAATCGACGAAAGCGCGCCTGTTACCGAAATGACGCCTTTCGACAGTTATCCGAAAACAGCCTATGTAACCGAAGAAAATCCTGCTTTTATTATAGAGGGAACTACTCGTGACAGTGCGGGAATTTCGCAGATAATGCTGGCGTGGGATCCGAATGCGAGCGAAGAAAAAGCTGTTTCATTGAGAAAAGCAAAGTGGAATATTACGGAAAACGGCTATTACGACGGCGTGAAATATTGGATTGTCGACTTGAAAAAATTCGAGAATGTTCAGGAAAATAATACATTCAAAATGGTTTGGTCTTATGAAATTCCCGTAAGCGATTTTGTTTCCGATGGAGATGAAAGTACCCGCAAACCTATTTACGGTTACAAAAAAATGTACTACTGCGTGGTAAGCAGTTCCGAAAATTACGCAGTCGGAACTTTTACGATTCCGCAGGAGTATACTCCGCCTGAATTGACAATTGATTTCCCGAAAAATAACGAAACATACCGTAATGTGGGAAGTGAACGTTTCGCTGTCAGCGGAACATGCAGCGACGAGCAATCGGGAATTGCTTCATTGATAATCAAATACAAAAAAGCATTGGGCGGTGATGCGGAATATGACGTTCTGGGAAACGAAAAAATCGATCCGAACGGAACATGGAGTGTAACATCCGATTTGCTTGAGGGACTCGGCGGAAGTTACCAGCAAATCAGTGTGGAAGCTCGTGACAATTTCGGAAATATAAACTTGTCAAGTGTTATGATTATTGTCGATGACGACAGCCCTCGCGTGTCTTCCATTAAGGTAATACCGGAAGGAGGATATTATTCCGTCGGTAAAAAATTGAATTTCACGGTGACGATGAACAAGGAAGTGGTAGTTAACGGTAATTCCAATGGATTAAGATTGGAGCTGAATTGCGGTGAAGATGTTAACAAAAATCCGTTTTACGCTGTGTTCACAGGCATAAGCGATGACAATAAGGTATTGAACTTTGAGTATGAAGTAAAAGCCGGAGATGCTGCGGAACCGCTTGATTATGTGAGTGAAAATAGTTTGAAACTTTCCAATGGAACCAAAGTTATGGGAAAAGCGGCAGACGGCAAGACATCGACAGTGGAAGCGTCGCTGACTTTGCCTGTTCCGGGTGAATCGGGTTCGTTGGCGGTTTACGGAGTATTTATCGATACCGAACGGCCTCGTGCAATGCAGATTACGACAAATGTCGGAGAAGGCATATATAAAGCCGGCGATAAAATAGAAATATCGGTTCAGTTCAACGAAAATGTCAGCGGACGAGCTAAAATCGACCTTAATAACGGAAAGTCTGTCGAGATGAAAGAAAACGTGACAAACACCGATACGCTTATTTTTTCCTATATCGTGCAGGCAGGCGATGATGTAGCTGTGTTGGATATTGCGCAATTCTTTGCATTCGATGAATCTACGACAATAACGGATGCCGCAGGAAATGAGATGAATTTCACCGATTTCCCGAAAGGTTCCGATTTGAGTCAGGGATCCGATCCGAATCAGCAGCGAAGGATAAGTTTGGCAGATGCGAAAATAAAAATCGATACGGTTGTTCCGACGCTGGATGGTGTGTTTGTTTCTTCCGACGGTGTCAGCGTGAGTCCGTACGAAGGTACATATTATCTGAATGCGGGAAAAACAATTACGTTTGAAGCGCACTTCAGCGAAGCGGTAACATTTACAAGCCAACCGCACCTTGTGCTCAGTGCTTTAAACAACAGCAACAAAGTGCAGGCGCAGTACAAAAGCGGTTTGGGCTCAAGTATTCTTTTGTTTACGTATACTGTAAACAACGGCGATAATTCGGACGGTAATTTACGGTGCACTGCGCTTAGCGGGGCTGTAACGGATCTTGCCGGTAATGCGGTTTTAGGCAGTATCAACAATGAAAAAACGATTTCCGATACTCTGCAAAATGTAAATGGTTCCGAGATTTCGATTATTATCGATACAAAATCGCCGGCAGCACCGACATTTGGGTTTGCGTATGTAGACGGCAGTACAATCGGTTCAGCCCAAAACAACGCATTATATAACCGAAATGTCAGAATAACGCCGAAAATGGCCGATGGTGAAACAACAGCTGCGGTGAAACTGTTTGCATCTGTTGCAGGCGGACAGACAAGACAGGATTGGGAAAATGTGTCCTCTTATGACACAGATACAAACAATGCCGAAGAAAGTTGGACAGTGAAAGCGCAGGTTGTGGATTACGCGGGAAATACGTCCCCCATATCGACTGTGTCTTTTACGGTAGATAACGGCGTTCCGCTGTTAAATGCGATTAATACCACAGTGGTAAGCGGACTGTATAAAGAAGGTACCGCAATTCCGATAACGCTTGTATTCAGTAAAAGTGTCAAGCTGAACAATAACGTTACCGTTACTTTCGACAACGGGGGAACAGCCGTGATCTCAGGATCGAACAACAGCTATTCTGCTTCATACAAAGGAACCTACACTGTGGGAAGCAACAAAACCAACGAATCGGATACCGACAAATTGAAAGTTGATAGTATCAGTGGAGGATCATTTACCGACAAGGCGGGAAATGCCGTTGCAGGGGATACTGCCGGAAAAGGACACGGACTTGCAACAAGCGGAAGTTTTGAGGATAATTTCAGCGACAGAAATATTCAAATCGATACTACGGCACCGACTGTTGAAAGTTATGCGGTGGAAAGTATCAGCGATGAAACGTATACCGACAGCAGCAGTTATTACCTTAATGCAGGCAAGACCGTAAGAATTGCGGTTACGTTCAGTGAAGAAGTAATGATCAGCGGCGATTCCGTCATTACACTGAGTCACGGAAAACAAGCGACGTACAGCGGAGCAAGTGCCGATAAAAAGACGCTGTATTATACGTACACTGTTGCAAGCGGCGATACTGCCGATAAACTGGGAATCAATGAAAGTGGTGCTTATCCTACGAACATTCAAGATGCTGCGGGGAATGTTTTGACGGGGAAACTTCCTAGCAATTCTAATTCGGCTTATAAAGGTAAAAGCATTGTGATTGATACAACAGCACCGGACGCTCCGACTGTAAAGATATATAAGTATAAGAAAGGCACTGACACTAAGGAGGAGGAGGAGATAACGTCATTTGCGGAGGCAATAAATGAGGAAGTATTACTGAAAATCTCCTCGGAAGAAACCGATACAGCAATCAAATATTCCGTAAACAACGGTGCTGAGTATGAGGATTATAATAAAGATGGTGTTACGATTGGCGAGAGAGGATCCTCGAAAACGTATTACATTATTGCCAAACAAACCGACAAAGCAGGCAATACATCTGCCGCTTCGGCCAAAATTACGATTACAATCAATTTGCAGGAGATGGGAATTTCGAGAATCGGCACAACCAAACCCGACGGAACGTATAAAGCAGGCGATATAATTCCGATAACTTTGCTGTTTACACAGAAAGTTTCGTTTACCGATTTGGTGCTTGGGCTGAATAGCGGTGCAACGATTTCGGGGCTGTCTTCCAACAGTACCGCATTAAGCCATACGATTAATTATACAGTCGGTGAGGGAAATAATACAGAAAATAATGGGTCGCTGAAAGTAAATTCTCTGAGCGGAACATTTAATGCAGAAGGAAGTAGTGCAGAAGGAGATAATAATGTAAAAGACGCAATTGAAACCTCCTTCAAAACACTGCAGAATAATTTTGCTGAAAATAAAATTTATATCGATACCGATGCACCGACTGTTAAAAGTTATGCGGTAACCGCGATAAGCGATGAGAAACATACTGACAGTACTGGTACATATTATTTGAATGGCGGCAAAACAGTTACGCTGAGTGTAACTTTCAGTGAGCCTGTAAAAAATATCGGTTCTTCCGTGCTGCCGCTGAATTCGGGCGAGTCGGCAGTATATGTGTCGGGCGGCGGAACGGATACATTGGTATATGAATATAGAATTCAGTCGGGAAATGCGACCGAATTGGGAATCAATGGAAGTGCTTATCCTACGAATATTCAAGATGCTGCGGGGAATGTTTTGACGGCGGGACTTACCGGCAATTCTAATCTGACTTATAACAAAAAAAGCATTGTGATTGATACAAAAGCACCGTCGGCTCCGACTGTGTCTATCAATGGCACCGAATTAACAAAAGCAGTTTTATCTACAAGTCAAGTGGCAATGCAAATCTCGGGAGAAAATGGTGCAACAATCGAATATTCTGTCGATGCAGGAAGTACGTACAGTACATATAACAGCGATGTACTGCTGCCGTCCGATAATAATAAAGCACTTAATACTTACAGAATTATGGCAAGACAAACCGATTTGGCGGGAAATGTGTCTCCTTCATCGACACTGCAAACAGTAACCGTAGATTTGCGCCCGATTGGGATTAAAGGAATATCCACAACCAAACCGAGCGGAGTATATAAAGCGGGTGCGATTATTCCGTTGACTGTGGATTTTTACAAGGCCGTTACAAGTGAAGGCAAAATAACACTGACATTAAGCAATAATGCGACTGTTTCATTTGAGGCAAAAGGTGCAAGCTCTTATTCGGTTAATTATACGGTCGGTTCAGCAGCAGATGAGAGTACCGAAGCACTTTATGCAACACGTATCAGCGGAACGATAAAGGATACAGTTTCCGATCTGTTAGTAACAACATTTGAAGGATTGAAAGGTGCAGCAATCAGCAACGGCAAGATAGATCATGAGATTACAGCATCAAACCTTGCGAAAGAGGGAGATAATGTAATAAAAATCGATACTGAAGCACCGACTGTTAATAGTTATGCGGTAACCGCGATAAGCGATGAAAATCATGCCTACGGCAGCAATTATTACCTTAATGCGGGCAAGACCGTAGAAATTGCGGTTACGTTCAGTGAAGCGGTAACTATCAGCGGCGATTCCGTCATTACGCTGAATAACAAAAAACAAGCAGTGTACAGCGGAACAAGTAATGATAAAACGCTGTATTATACGTACACTGTTGCAAGCGGCGGTGATACCGATGAATTGCAAATCGGTGCAGTTCCTACGAATATTCAGGATATAGCGGGAAATACTTTGACGGGGGGACTTACTGGCAATTCTAATCTGACTTATGGCGGTAAAAGCATTGTGATTGATACTATATGCGATCCGCCGAAATTAAACGGAATAGATAGCGGAGAGATTTATAACACGGAACAAACTGTTGAATTGACAGGCGAGAACGGCGCGACTTTTTACTATTCACACGACGGCGGCGGAACGAAAGCCAAAACAGTAGGAAAAACTTTCAGCACACCTAAGGGCGAGGGCAGGTATCAGATTACGGCGTATCAGGTGGATAGAGCGGGCAATGAATCAAGCTGGGCGAATCCTGTGGAAATTATCGTTGATACTGCGCCGCCGTCCATTAAAAGCATCAGCACAACTAAGGGCGACGGTATCTACGGCGTTGGTGAGAAGCTTACGATTACCGCCGAATTCAGCGAAGCCGTAACAGCAAAAGATTTGGTTGTTACTCTTAACACAGGCGCAACTGTTGATCTGTCCGCTACTAATGCAACGGCGGCGACAGGTATATATACAGTCAAAAGCGGAGATAATACCGGCAAGCTCGCAGTTACAAGTGTCAGCGGAACGATTACGGATGCCGCACAGAATAGCACAACTTCATTCAAAGATTACGCTAATTTCGCGGGCAAAACTATCAAAATCGATACGAAAGCTCCGACAGTTACGAAATACGCAGTTGACGGTGGAACCGCTAAGGGGATAGGAACATCGTTTCAAAATGTTTCCGTGACTTCAAAAATTGCTCTTCAATTCGATGAAAAAGTCAGCAAAGGAAGCGGAACCATTACGGTAGAGCGTGTTTACAAGAGTTATCCGGCGGTAATGGAAGTCGACGAATATAATATGTACAACAACGGAACCCTCAGCACGTATTATATTCAGCGATGTATAGGAACCATAGGCAATGAAGGAAATGCTCCCGATACAAACGCAAAATATGTACTGCGATACGCTATAGATCACGGAGCTTATGAGTCAAGCAACGGATTAAGCGGTAATCAGCTGAACGTTTATAACTATTTCAAAGACCTTGATTACAATGTAACCAAGATAGATGTAAACAGCAGTCTTGTAACGGTAGCGACAAACAACACAACTAATCCTTATTCGACTGTAACGATACAAATGCCGTCGAGTATGAAGCAAGGAATTTTGTACAAAGTAACATTTGCAAGCGGGACGTTTATCGATGAAGCGGGCAACCGCTGCGTTGCCGTAGGCGGAACCGACGTACAATTTGAAACGGGACCAACCGCAGTGCCTGTTATCAGAATCAATAAATCGTCGGGACGCGAAAACGGAAATCAGCCTTATACCACAAACGTAAAAATAAGCAGTGAAATGTACGGAGCGACGTTGCATTACGGACAAAACTCGACTTTGAATAACAATTATACCAATGAAAGTATTGCAATCCCGTCAAATGTAAGTTCTTTCAATACTAATAATAAAGATAATCAAGTAGAATTGACATTAACTGCAAATAACAATTGGCTTAGCGGAATTTTCAAAATTCAGGCAAAGACTACAAAAACAAATCTTACTCAAGGTGCTACGTCTACTGAATTGGCTTATAAAACGGTAATCCAATCAACAGGTAATAGGAATTCTTATGTAATGGGGTCTGATAGTTCAGGCGGAGTGTCTGCCACTACCGAATTCCCAATGAGCTGGTATGAAGCCAACCGAAAATCTACCGCACAATTAAGCGATGATCTTTTTGTAAGTTGGCATATATTAAAAGATTTTCAATTCAAACTTTATAGTAATGGTGAATGGATTACTAAAGAGGGGAATGGGGCAAATATGAATTGTAGTGCAGGAGGATTCAATCAAGTAAATTAATCTTTTCTATGCGGAACGCCGATTCGGTTTTCCGCTCTGACAGTCGGTTATGAAAAAAGCCCGATTCCGAAATACGGAATCGGGCTTTTTGTTTTGCAGTTACAAAATGTATTTTGAAAGGTCGTTGTTTTCGACGATTTCTTTCAGTGTATCGTTCACCGTTTTTTTGTCTATAACGATTTTTTGTCCGCACAGTTCGGGCGCATTGAAACTGATGTCTTCTATCAGTTTTTCGATAATCGTATGCAGGCGTCGCGCTCCGATGTTTTCCATATTTTCGTTTACATCAAACGCGTATTCCGCAATTTCGGCAATCGCTTCGCTGTTGAAACTCAGCTCGACGCCTTCGGTTTTCAATAGCTCGGCATATTGCAGCAGCAAGGCGTTTTTCGGTTTTGTAAGAATTTCGATGAAATCATCTTTTGTAAGACTTTTCAATTCCACGCGGATAGGGAACCGCCCTTGCAGTTCCGGTATCAAATCGGACGGCTTGCTCATGTGGAACGCTCCCGATGCAATAAACAAAATGTGGTCGGTTTTTACGCTGCCGTATTTTGTATTTACCTGCGAACCTTCCACAATAGGCAATAAATCACGCTGAACGCCTTCGCGCGAAACTTCGGCTCCGCTGGCTGTTTTCGATTTTATCGCTATCTTGTCAATCTCATCTATAAAAACGATTCCGTCGTTTTCGGTTCGTCTGATTGCTTCGTCTACAACTTTGTCCATATCGAGAAGTTTTTCGATTTCTTCATTCAGCAGCAGCTCTTTTGCGGTTTTCACGGTAACTTTTTTTCTTTTCTGCTTTTGTCCGCCGAACATGCTGCTTAAATCGGATAAATTGATTCCCATACCTTCAAATCCCGTACCCGAAAACATTTCCACAGCCGGAGAAACATTTGACATTACCGTAATTTCAACTTCTTTGTCATCAAGCTCACCGCTTCGCAGCAGTTCGCGAAATTTTTCCTTTATCGATTTTTTTTCTTCGCTTTCCGCAAATTCACGGGCATCGGAACCGGGAAGAAGAACTCTCAGCAATTGATTTTCGGCTCTTGCCTGCGCCTCGTCCATTACCGACGAACGCATTTCTTTTTTTACAAGGTTTATGGAACAAGTAAGCAGATCTCTGATTATGCTTTCGACATCGCGGCCGACATAACCGACTTCGGTATATTTTGTCGCTTCCACTTTTACAAACGGTGCGTTGCAAAGTTTTGCCAAACGGCGCGCAAGTTCTGTTTTTCCCACACCGGTAGGACCAATCATAATGATATTTTTCGGTGCTATTTCTTCGCGCAGTTCCTGCGGAACCATTTTTCTTCGGTATCTATTGCGCAGCGCAATCGCAACGGCTTTTTTCGCTTCTTTTTGACCGATTACGTATTTATCGAGTTCTTCCACTATAACTTTTGGTGTTAATGTATTTTGAGCTTCAATTAAAGTCATTTTATTTCCTCTACCATTATTGATTTGTTTGTGTATATGCAGATGTCCGACGCAATTTGCAGCGCGCGTTCGGCGATTTCTTTTGCCGAAAGATCCGATGCGTCAAGATACGCCCTTGCCGCAGACAGTGCGTAATTTCCGCCGCTTCCTATTGCCGTTACGTCACAGTCGGGTTCCACGACATCGCCGCTTCCCGAAACTATTAAGATTGTTTTTTTATCGGCAATCAACAGCATTGCTTCCAATTTGCGCAGCATTTTATCCGTACGCCATTCTTTTGCGAGTTCTACCGACGCGCGCAGAATATCGCCTCTGTATTCATTTACTTTTCCTTCAAATTTATCAAACAAATTAAATGCGTCGGCAGTGCTTCCCGCAAATCCGATAAGGATGCTGTTATTGTAAATTCGGCGGATTTTTTTCGCATTCCCTTTCATTACCGTATTGCCCAGTGTTACCTGACCGTCGGCAGCCATAGCAACTTCGCCGTTTCTTTTTACGGCACATACAGTTGTAGATCTCCATTTTTGTTTATCCATTGCTGATTCTCCTTGTTGATATTTTAATTTTAAAAAAAAACTTTTATTTCAATAAAGAAACTGTTTCTTTGTGACAATGGGTTTTAATCTAATAAAAAAGTTATATAAAGTAAAATTGTTTCTGCCTTTTTTTTATCCGGGATGAAAACTTCAGCTGGGATGAAAACTTCAGCCGTGCGGGTGAAAGTGCGCGTGAACATCTTTTAATTCTTCCAATGTCAGATGTGTATATATTTGCGTTGTGGAAAGATTCGAGTGCCCCAGCAGCGTTTGCACAGTTTTTATATCTGCACCGTTTTGTAATAGGTACGTTGCAAACGAATGCCGCAGCGTATGCGGTGAGATATTTTTATGAATCGCAGTACGCACTATGCGCCGATCCAAAATATTTCTGATGCTTCTGTCGCTTAATCTTGTGCCTCTGCTGTTCAGCAAAAGCGCGTTCTCGGTTGGTTGCGGTTTAAAGGAAGAACGTATTTGGAGATAATCGCTTAATATTTTTTCACAGCGCCGATTAAACAGAACAATACGTTCTTTGTTTCCTTTTCCGGTAATTCTGATTTCGTGCATTTTATGGGAAATATCGGTAAGGTTAATCGATACGAGTTCGGCGACACGCAGCCCGGTAGCAAAAAGCAGCTCTATTATCAATTTATCCCTGCAGTCTTGATTTGTGCTGCATTCAAAATCCGCCAGTTCATTAACTTCTTTTTCAAACAAAAAGGTAGGCAGATGTTCGGGTTTGCGCTGCGATTCGATTTCCAAGATTCCGGCAGTGTCTTTGTAACCGTTTCGGCAAAGAAAATGAGTGTAACTTTTTATGCCGGATAAAATTCGGTTGATAGAAACTTTGCTTAGTCCTTTG
>JAFLVQ010000076.1 GCA_022508205.1 Spirochaetales bacterium | reverse complement strand
GATAATGCACAAACCGGCAATTGGTTTACTCTTTTGGAATCTTGGTATAAAAAATAAAAAAAGTAAGAAAAAATGTTGACATGAAAAATAAAGTAATGTATAAGAGCAATAACTAAAGATTGCATAGCGAAGTTGGTTATCGCGTCGGCCTGTCAAGCCGAAGATCACGGGTTCGAGCCCCGTTGCGATCGACAAAAGGAGATTTAAAAATCTCCTTTTTTTATTTTTGGAGGCAGCTAATAATTGAAAGTATTATGGCTTTGTCCTTGCTAAAATGAGTTTTCCTTTTTTTATAAAACTTTTATTTGTTGCGGTTTCATTGCTGTATGAAAAGAAATATATTAATCCATTTTTTTCTTCTCTTCTGCTTTTCGGTTTTTTCACAACACTTTTCTTGTCGGGAACTTTTTTTTGTAACGGAAAATTTTTCTTTGCTGCTTTTTCCCACTGAAGACGAAATTTTACTTCTTTTTCGCAAAGACGGAATTCCGCTGAAAAATTCCAAAGTTTGTTTTTACAAAAACGGGCATATAACAAAACCTCAAACAACAGCCAAAGACGGAACACTGCGTATTAAAAGATCGGACGATCCTTTTATTCAGTTTCGATTCGGCAGTTACCGCACAATTCATACATTTGCGTTGCCTGAATACAAGCGCGTGATAAAGCATAAAATTTCTGTTGAATGGGAGAAAGAAACTTTGCTGATGAAAGGCGAAATTGCTCACAACGCGCAGAAAATCCGATTGATTTACCGTGACGGACAAAATGTTGCGAATGTTCAGGAGGTTTCGCTTGTTAACGGCAAATTCCGACAAGAATTATTATCAGATAACAAAACTTTTTTCATCGATGTGTATGCTGAAGAAGATTTCGTTTGTACAACGCTTGTTAATGTCGGAAAGCAGAATGTTGATGTTGTATATCCGGAAAAAATAAAAACGTTTGTACCTAAGAAGTTGGAAATAACTCCCGAAATGCAGCTTGACTGTACAAAAATCAATTCAGTCGAAAGTATGCTGCTGTCGTTTTCACGGTGCGGAGAAAATGCGGAAAAATTATATTTTGCGGATAACGGAAAAATTTTCGATTTGCATTCGGCAATGAATGATGAGATTCTATCCGGCAATGCGGAAGTCATTATGAAAAACGGAGAATCGATAAAAGAACGGTTTTGCGTACCTGTATTGCCGTCAACGTTTGAGAACGGAAGATTCAGAAATTATGAAACAACCGATAAAGAATTCTTTTTCTTTTCACAGGAAGAACGAAAGGAGGCATTTCTTATTTTTTATAAGGAATATGTTAAGTATGCGCGTGCAATCTCGGTAGCAAAAGGAATTAATAAGATTCAATTGCCGGCGGATTTACAGAAAAATTCATGCTTATCGGCGGCGATTTTATGTACGGATGAAAAATCGGGAAGTAATACAGGCTTGTTTTACAGGTTTGTGAATACAAATAACGAAAATTATTATGATATTGCAAAACTTCAAAAATCGGTTGTTTTTTTAACGCGGTCGAAAAATGTCGTAGAAAATGATTTGAATTTTTACTGCAAAATCGGCAGTGTTACGGATGATTATTCTGCGGTATACGGGGAAATTTCGATCAAAAATGTAAAATCGCAGCAGCGCCGCATAAAGTTGCAAAGTGTTTTCTCGGAAGATGCGATTTGTGAAAATTTGCTAGAACAACAAGTTATTCTTGAACCGAAAGAAGAGCTGCAAATTCGTTTTGACTTGCCGCTGGAATATGACGGGAAAAGTTCGAGAAATCTTCTTGTGACGGAGGTTACTCCGGATGGCGAAAATGCGGTATTTTGGATGCCGCAGCAGCGAATAGAAACAATTGCCCCCTATTATGAATCGTTTACGGTATCAGGAAGATTAATAGAAAATCGTACATCGGAAATTCCGATTGTTTTGCCGAATAGTGAAATGCCGCTGGAATTAAGTTGTTTTTTATCGACGGATACTTCGGCTGTTTCTATGGCAAAAGGAATCCTTACGGAAAATTGTGCGGACTATGTTTTTGAAGAGGCGCTGCTTGGTTACTTGCAAAAAAGACGGCAACCCAATGAGGAATATGACAATTTTGGTTTTGTCTATCCGTATTTTCTGAATAATTTCTTTGGTGATCGGGATTTGATTTGCCGTTTTTCCTTTGATAAAAATTACGATATAGATTCTTCATTATTGTATTTATATGCAGCATCGAAAATTCCCGATTTGGCAATACCTAAAAAAATTACCGCTATCACATCGTTTTTTCGCAGTAACCCCGAATTGTTGTCCGATAATCCTTTGCGTCAGGAATTGTTTTATTGCAGTGTAAAAGAAAGTCAGAAAATAACCGAAAAAGGGACGGACTATTTGTATGCTGGGCAGCCGGTGGAACGCTGGCTGTTTACGGGTAAGCAGGCAAATCAACCCGAAAGCACAATAGGAAAAATTATTCAGCTGCTGCCGGATGCGGAAAACGGTGAAAATAATAAAGTTGAGTTTTCATTGTCTCAGTCTTTTGCTTCTGCGGCAGAAAGTACCGGCAGCTTGATAAAAGGACAGTCTGCGATGAATAAGATAACGCTTCCCGAAAATTATGTGTCAATGACCGGCAGGCGTGAAATTCGTTATAAAATTACGAAAAACGGTGCAGATGATTTGTTTTATTTGATTAACGGACGTTTTTATTCAAATCAGATAAATGTCGGTTCAAATATACTCCGCCTCTCGGTTATGGATCGCGATGATATGCCGTTGTATTCGGGAAATCGGTTGATGAAAAATACAAAATATTCGGCGAAAGTGTATTTGCCGGATGAATTGAAAAATCGCACATGCGTACTGCTGATGAAAGACCGCATGGTTTCTGCGGTTCGGCATATTACATTGTCTGACGGGAGCGTTTGGAATACGGAGCGGCCGATATTTTTCTCCGGCAGTGACTTTTCTTTTTCATTTCTTGCGGATATTTCTTTTTATTTCGATGATATTTGCTTTATGGTAATTCCATTGGTTTCCGGTGAAGCGTGGGCTTATTACGCCAATTATTCCGAATAAGTAAAAATAAAAAAAGTTAATCATAATATTTACGCTAATGATTTGCGCGGTCGATAATTTTCGACATGAAAAGAAAAATATTTATATATAATTTTTTGCTGTTGGTAACTTTTTTTGCGTTTCCGAAAGATATTCAACAAGAATGGCAATCGGAAGTTTACCCGTTAATCGGTACGGATGAAGGTCTATTTCAATTAAATGAAGGTATTCTGTTGCCCTTGTGGACCGGAGCCGGAGTTCAGAAAATAATTTTTTCCGACCGTTATTACCTGCTTACGAATAAGGGAATTGTGGCAAGCGATGATTTGCATTTTTTTGAATTCAGAAATGTCGGACTGCCGGTTCATACAATCAAGCATTACGATTCATTCGGGAAAAAATTGTCATTTGCCCAGAAAGAATTAAAAGATTTGAAAGCTCATCCGCAGCGTCCCGAAATTCTTGTGACAGCGTCGCTAAATTCCGTCTTTTTATCGAGAGACAGCGGCCGTCATTGGACTGATTTGGGATTTGGATCTTCTATAAGTGGATTAAAATGTGTTGCGGTTGCCGATTTACCCGACGGAAACGGCGGAACGCAGCTTGTAGTATTTTTGTCTCACGCAATACAGGGACTTTCTTACATGCTGCCCGATTCAAATAACCCAAATTGGATAAAATTGTCTGCCGGATTTAAAATTCCGTCGGGAACATCTTGCGTGGACGAAATCGCAGATATTTTGCCTGTGGTGAAAAAAGACGAAGATGGCAATGAATTTACAGATGTTTATATAGGACTGAGCTTTTCTCCGGGAATATATAAATTAAATTGGAAATCGAAGCGTGTTCAATTGCTGTGGACTGAGGATGAGAAAAACCACACTGTAGAAAGCATGGTTTCATTGGGAGACAGAATTCTGTATTTAAAACGAGGCGGATTCTCTTCTTTTTCAGCTGCTACAGGTGCCGATTTAGGTACTCCGAACTTTGTGCACCGCTGGCTTGCTTATAATGAAGAAAAGCCGAAATATCCAAATTGTGCATATTTTACGGAAAATATCGACGGGAAGAGTTACCCCATAACATTGTCCGAATTATGGCTGTTAACTCCCGATGAAATACGCACAAAGTACAGAGAAGCTGCCATAAATCGAAAATGTATTTATATCCCGGCAGGGCAAAGTTATGGCGAGCAACTGGAACGCCATTTGCAGACAGTGGAAAACAATGGATTGAACGGAATCGTAATAGATATGAAAGATGATTTGGGAATGATTCGTTTTGATGCGAGAACACCGGCGGTTGTGGAAAAAGATGCAGTCAGCCGTTACGCAGTAACGTTGGATCCATTCGTCAAAAAAATGAAACAGCGCGGAATTTATTTGATAGCTCGTGTCGTCGTATTTAAAGATAAAAAACTTTATTATTATAAAGACGGAATGTACGCCATAAAAGATTCCAATACGGGAAAACAGTGGCAGGGAATCAAGCGTTATAAAAAAACGTATGATGAAACCGGCAAAGTCATCGGAAAAATCCCGGAATATTATGATGAATATTGGGTTGACCCTTACTGTGAAGAAGTTTGGGCTTATAATGCTGCGGTTGCTCAGGAGCTGATAGAACGTGGCTTTGATGAAATTCAGTTTGATTATATTCGTTTCCCTACAGACGGCTGGAATTTAGCCAATGCTTCTTATACATGGCATGAAAAAGGAATGAATCGGGAATCTGCGTTGATTTCATTTTTGTATCATGCAAGGGAAAATATCGATGCTCCGATTGGCATTGATATTTACGGTTCCAATGGTTGGTATCGTTCCGGAATACGCACAGGACAGGATGCGGAACTGCTGTCTAAATATGTCGATGTAATTTGTCCGATGTTTTATCCCAGCCATTTTGAACAAGATTTTCTGGCGCACGAACCGGCAGAAGACAGAACGTACAGAATATACTATATGGGCGGATATAGAAATTGCATGGTTGTTCATAATCGGGCCGTGATCAGACCTTGGATACAAACCTTTTCGCTTCCGGTAGCGTATGACCGCAAGTACTACGGAAAAGAATATGTGCGCAAGGAAATACTCGGAGTCCGCGACAGTTTGAATGTCGGTTATATGTATTGGAATAACAGCGGACGATATGACGAAGTTTTTCCTGATTTCGGCAATAAAAACGAAGTTTATACACACAACGGAAAAATCGATTTATCGAATACAGATTGATTTTACGGAAACGTCTTTCTTTCAGCAATTTTATCGGCAAAGTCATTCGGCTTTGCCTTTTTTTATAATGCGTAATCATAAATCACCGTTTGGTTTGGTACAAAACGGAAATGAAGAATTTCAAGTACAGTGCGGCAGGAAATTTCGTTTGCGTAAGAACTCGTTTTTTGTAAATAAATTTTTGTCTGATTTTAAAAAGAGCAATTCGTGAATTCATAAAACCTTATTAAAAATAATGCTGAATGCGCAGTGTAGGATAATCTATTTTTTTACATTTACTGTAAAGTATGTATCCACGCGCAGATAGATACTCTGCCCGTAATATTTACATTTTTTGCTATTGTGTTTTTCATATATATATGTTATATAGCGCACGTTTTGCCGAAAATATCTAAAAGAACGCTATATATGGTGTATCTTTATATCAAAAAAAGGTTATTATCAAATAGAGGAAACAAAGATGAAATGTCCTGTTTGCGGGTGTTTGGAAGATAAAGTTATTGAATCTCGGCAGAGTGCCAACGGCGATTCTATTCGTCGGCGCAGAATGTGTATGGGGTGCAGTTATCGTTTTACTTCATACGAACATATTGAAGAAAAAAAATTAATGATTGTGAAAAAGGATAAAAGGCGCGAGGAGTTTTCCGAAGAAAAATTGTCCAAAGGAATTTACCGTGCTTTTGAGAAACGTTCGGTTCCGCTTTCGGTTATTACAAAACTGATTAATGATATTAAAGAACAGTGCGTTGTGTTATCGGGCGAGTCGCATGAAATTGACAGCAGCTGTATCGGTGAGATGGTAATGGACAAGCTGCAGGAAATCGACATGGTAGCTTACATTCGTTTTGCATCGGTTTACAGACAGTTTGACGATGTGAAAGAGTTTATAAAAGAGATTAAAAGAATTAGAAAATAAATGAGGGAGAAAACAACTTACAAAATGAGTACATGGAGAGAAGATTTTTTAGGAATCAAACCTAAAGAGGATGAATATATCATCAAACACATCATAAAAAGAGACGGTCAGCTTGAAATTTACAGTCGTAAAAAGCTGATAAATGCAATTGCAGGCGCAGCTAAAGCAGTGGGAATACAAGATGAAAATCTTGTGGAACGTCTGGCAACGTTAACCGAAGAAAAAATTCGTGCAATGATGAATAAGAGGCATCCCGATTCGGCTCCGGCGTTGGAAGAGGTTCAGGACTGCGTGGAAGCTGTTTTAATAGAAGATCGTCAGGTAGAACTTGCCAAAGCGTATATTTTATATCGTGCAAAGCATCAAAATATTCGTAATACAAAAGAATTAATGCTTAACATTAATGAAACTATGGACGGATATTTGCGGCAGTCCGATTGGCGCGTAAATGAGAATGCCAATGTTAATTATTCACTCGGCGGCTTGATTCTTCATAATTCGGGTTCTATTACAGCGAATTATTGGCTGAAAAATATTTACCCGGAAGAAGTGGCAAATGCCCATATTAACGCTGATTTTCATATTCACGACTTATCGATGTTTTCCGGGTACTGCGCCGGCTGGTCGCTTCGCCAATTGATAGAAGAAGGACTTGGCGGTGTAGAAGGAAAAATTTCATCCAAACCGGCGCGTCATTTGTACACACTTGTATTTCAGATGGTGAATTTTTTGGGAATTATGCAGAATGAATGGGCGGGTGCGCAGGCCTTTTCGAGTTTTGATACGTATTTGGCTCCGTTTGTTCATGCGGATAAACTGAATTATACCGAAGTAAAACAGGCGATTCAAAGTTTTATTTTCGGTGTCAATATTCCGTCGCGCTGGGGAAGTCAGGCTCCGTTTACTAATATTACGCTGGATTGGACCGTACCGGAAGATTTGCGTGATAAAGCGGCAATTGTCGGAGGAAAGCAGTATGAAAATTATACTTACGGAAATTTTCAGAATGAAATGGATATGATTAACAAAGCATTTCTGGAAATAATGCTGGAAGGCGATGCCAATAGTCGAGGTTTTCAATATCCTATTCCGACTTATAACATTACAAGAGAATTTAACTGGGATTCGGAAAATGCCAAATTGCTTTTTGAAATTACGGCAAAATACGGGACTCCGTATTTTCAAAACTTTATCAACAGTGATTTGAATCCAAGCGATGTGCGCTCTATGTGCTGCCGTTTGCAGCTTGATAAGCGTGAACTGCGCAAAAAAGGCGGCGGTTTGTTCGGTGCCGACGAGTTTACCGGGTCTATCGGTGTCGTAACGATTAATCTGCCTCGAATCGGTTATCTTACATCGACAAAACAAGAATTTTTCGCAAGACTGAGCCATTTTATGCTATTGGCAAAAGAATCGTTGGAAATAAAGAGAAAAGTTATAAATAGGTTAATGGAAAATGGGCTGTTCCCTTATACGCGCCGTTATTTGCAGCATTTGAACAATCATTTTTCTACTATCGGAATCAACGGAATGAATGAATGTTTGCTGAACTTTATGGGAAAAGACATTACATCGCCGGAAGGAAAGGAATTTGCACTTGAAATTCTTGATTTTATGCGTAAGCAACTGGCCGATTATCAGGAAGAAACCGGCAGTTTGTTTAATCTGGAGGCAACACCGGCAGAAAGTACAAGTTACCGTCTTGCTCGTCATGATAAAATACATTATCCCGATATAATAACCTCAGGGGATGATGAGCCGTTCTATACAAACTCAACCCAGCTGCCTGTCGATTGGACAAATGATATTTTTGATGCGTTGGATCATCAGGATGAATTACAGAAACGATATACCGGTGGAACTGTATTTCATGGTTTCTTGGGAGAAGCGATTTCCGATTGGGAAATGTGCAGAAAGCTGGTAAGAACGATTGCTTATAATTATCATTTGCCGTACTTTACTATTTCACCGACATTTTCGATTTGTCCGAAACACGGCTATTTGCCCGGGGAACATTTTAATTGTCCGTACTGTAAATCGGAAAAAGAACGTGAGCTGGAGATGAAAATAAATAAACTTAAAGCTGAAAAAGAAGATTTGTTGAATCAGAAAATAATTTGATTCGGCAAATAAAAAAATAAATCGGCAATACGCCGGAAAATAAAATTTAAAGGAGTAAAGGATATGAGTACAAAAGAAAAAATTAGAGAAATCGATACCGAAATTGCGCGATTGGAAGATGAACTTTCAAATGTAAAAGGAACTCCAACCGAAGTTTATTCTCGTATAGTCGGATATTATCGAGCTGTAGGAAACTGGAACAAAGGAAAGCGTGAAGAATTCAAACATCGAGTTTGCTTTGATATTGAAAATTCTAAAACAGAGAAAGTTGCCACAGAAGAAAAAAATGTGACTGTATCCGATATAAAAGGTACTGCTTCCGTTGCTCCTACCGTAATTTCTACCGAAAAACTTCGTTATATGCTGTTCAGCAGTGATTTCTGCCGCAATTGCCAACCGGTAAAAGATTATTTGGACGGGAACTACATTACGTATGAATCGGTGGATGTTTCTACGGATTTGGGAATGAATGCGGCGAAGGCTTGGGATGTAAAAGCTACGCCTACAATGATTGTTTTGAATAATAATGATAAAGTAGTATGCAAGGCGAATACCAGAGAAGAAGTGATGAAATTTTTTGAAGGAATGAAAGTAGCGCAATAACTCGGTATGTTGCAATAAAATAAACTGCCCGAATCTATGATTCTGCCTCCCGGAACTGTAGATTTGGGCAATTTATTTATAAGCAGAATGTGAAATTTTCCGCACTGCAGTTTATTTTTCCAGAGTGAAACGAACCGGATACCGAAAAATTACACCGACAGCGTTTCCGTTGTATTTTGCAGGTGAGCCTTTAAGTCCAAGCAATGCATTTTTTGCCGCAAGTCCGAATTCATACGAAGAATCGGGTTTCTCATATAGTATTTCGACTTTTTCAACGACGCCTTTTGAATTTATATAAAGCTGCAAATAAACAATTCCTTCAATTCCCTGCTGTCGGGCTTCTTTTGGGTAGCGCAGGCGTTGGCGTAAAGCTCTTGTCGGTAATGACGGTAACACAGAAACTTCTGCCGCGTTAAAAAATTTTTCACTTCCGTTTGTGCTGTTTTCCATTGTAGTATTTTCGATGTCGCTTTTTTCGGCAGCTGAGTCAGTTTGTTCTGTGGATTTGACGGATGGCTGCGCACTTTCGACGGGAGCTGCTTGCGGTGTGTGATTTTCTTTTGGGACTGTCTTTGTTTTCGGTGCGGAGGTTTCTTTTTTTATCGGATTTACAATTTTTTGTTTAGGCAAATCAACCATTCTGAATGTTGTGATTTTTGCTTTGTCGTTTTTTTCTTGTACATCTTTTTTTTTGACATGCGGCGTTGCGCAAAAATATATCAGTAAATGCAGAAAAAGAGCTGCGGTGAAGAATAAAAAATATCGTTTTGTCATGGCGCGGAGTCCTTTTCCACAACTAACGATACGGCAGGATATTCCAAAGTACGCAGTATCTGCAAAATGTTATCGACAACGATGAATGATGTATCTTTGTCTGCCGAAATTCTGATTTCCGGATAGTGGCTGCTTTGAACTGCTTCGGCAAATTCTTTTTCGGCTTGCCGAAGAGTGATTTCTTTCCCATTGAGAAAATATGTTTCATCGGGTGTGATATAAATTGTAATTGCTTGTCCTTCGATTTTTTTATTTCCCTGTGTCAGCGCATAATTAATTTTCCGCTGAACAGGATTTTGCATAAAAATTATAATGAAAATTAGCAGAAGAAAAGCTATATCAGCCATTGTATTTGTGGAGAGCGACGAAAAAAAGTTACTTTGCTTGCGAAATTTCATCATTATTATCCGATAACTCGATATTTACAGATGTTATGCCTGCATTTCCCGCAAAATCCAAAAATGTTACAGCCTGCTGATATGGACACGTTGCGGCAATGTGCAGCTTTATAACGCTCTGTGTCGGAAAATGTTCCTTATTAAAAAAGCTGCCCAACTGATCTAAAAATATAGTTTCTTCTTTATATATAGCGGTATTATTTCCGGGCAGAATAATTTCGATGATTGAAGATGTATCATCGGAATATTTTGAGACGGGAAAATGCAATTGAAACATGTATTTTGCATTAAATACTGCCAGCACAATAAAAAAAATAATTAAAAGAAATGCTAAATCGCTGAATATTCCCGGTTCGTTATCGTTTTGCATCTGTTTGCGAGCAATTCTCATTATTATTCT
>JAFLVQ010000075.1 GCA_022508205.1 Spirochaetales bacterium | reverse complement strand
TTCTACATGAATCGGATAGTGATACATAGTTTTGTCCTTAATTTTATAGTGGTTTGTTATATAAAATGGGTATAGCTGCTAACTATACCCAAACTGTTTACATAGGATTTTTTTGTACATTGTAAAGGTCGTGCACTCCGCCTTCGATAATTGAAGACTGGCTTCTGATTTGCATTCTTAATTTTCCGCTTATTAAAGCAGCGTGTAAATCCGGCAATGTTCTGACGCCGACATCTTGGAATGCATGACGCACACCCTGCGCAAGGTACGGAACAAAATTATCTACACTTCCCCTGTCGACTACCGCGCCGACTACACCTTGTGCGACTTTAATTTTTGATGTTTCTGCGAAATACCGTTTGTCTCCTCCGACTTTCAGGGCTTCGGAGCTTGCCATTCCACGATATTTTTTCATTCTTATGCCGTCGCGGTAAAAATATTCTCCCGGAGATTCGGAAGTTCCGGCGAGAAGACTTCCCATCATAACGGTACTTGCACCGAGAGCAAGAGCTTTCATTATATGACCGATTTGACTGATTCCGCCGTCTGCAATAACTGGAATATCATATTTTCTGGCAGTGCGCGCGGTGTGATAAACAGCTGTTGCTTGGGAACGTCCTGTCGCCATAGTTTCCTGTGTCGTACAAATAGAACCGGGTCCCATTCCTATACGAAGCCCGTCTGCTCCCGCTTTTATCAAACCTTCTGCCTGTTCTTCGGTTACGACATTGCCTCCGATAACGTCCAGTTCCGGATATTTTTTCTTAATGTGCTGCAGCATTTCTATTTGCCACTTTGTAAAACCTTGTGCGGAATCGATTAATATTACATCGACTTTTGCTTTTACAAGTTCGTCGAGACGTTCCAAATCTCTGCCTTGAGTGGAAATTGATGCACCAACAACCAGCTGCTTGTTCTTATTTTTTGTGGCAAGAGGGAAATCTCTGTTTTTCTTTAAATCGGTTCTGGCAAGCAATGCTTTTAATTTACCTTCATTGTCAATAACCGGCAATTTGCCGACTTTTGTTTTTTTCAAAAGCGCATTTGCTTCCGAAAGAGTAATGCCTTCCTGAGCCGTAACGATATGTGTTGTCATAACATTTTTCAATTTTTGAGTAGGGTCTTTTTCAAAATCAATATCACGGTTTGTAACAATACCTATTACTTTTGTATTCAATGTTCCGTCTTCGGTTATGGGAATTCCTGAAAATCCGTGAGTTTCTTTTAAATCGAGAACATCGGAAACCGTGTGTTCCGGAGACAGTACGACCGGATCAGTAATAAAACCGTTTTCAAAACGTTTTACTTTTTTTACCATTTCAACCTGCTCTTCTACTGTATTATTGTAATGAATAATACCGATACCACCGAGAAGTGCCATGTGAATAGCCATATTTGCTTCCGTAACAGTATCCATCGGAGATGACACAAAAGGTACGTTTAACGAAAGATTTCTGGTAAGTCTCGTTCGTAAATCAACATCTCCCGCTGCGAAATCCAGATAACCGGGCATTAGGATAATATCATTGTAAGTGTAACCAATAACCTGATTAAAAATATCTTTAGCTTCAAAACCGTTACCGCCGATTTCCATTTTTCTCTCCCTTAATAAAATTTTTAAAAGTGTAACGGCATAACTACCAAAAAACGTATTGAAAGTCAATGTGTAATATTTTGAGAAAACAATTTGCACAAGTCGGTTAAATAAAATATTTTCTGTGCTGAAACCAAGTAGAAGTGGAAGTTTTTTCGATAAACAAAAATCAGAGAAAGCAGAGAAAATTTTTTCGTTTGATACTGCGAAACAGCAGTAAAACGGGAAAAAATTGCGGCAAAAAAATATCATTGAAAATTAAGCAGGATGATTTTCAATGATATTTTCGATTAATAAAAACCTTTTATTGATTTGTATCTGCTTTGTGCCTTTAAATGTTCTTCATACGTTTTTGAAAATTGATGAGTACCTTTTGCCGGATCTTTTACTACAAAGTACAAATAATCGGACTTTGTCGGATTAAATGCGGCTTTCAATGCGTTTATCCCCGGATTGGAAATAGGCGAAGGTGGCAAGCCCTCATTTAAATACGTATTGTAAGGACTTTCAATGAACAAATCTTTTTCAAGAAGCCGTTCTTTCGGTTTGTCTAAAATATACTGAATGGTAGCGCAGCTTTGCAGCTTCATGTTTTGATTCAGGCGGTTGGAAAATACTCCTGCAACAATTGCTGCTTCGCTTGGTGCGCGAACTTCTTTTTCTATAATAGATGCAAGAATTATTCTGTCGTAAAATTGTTCCGGTGAAAATTTTTCGTAATCCGGAATTTCTTGTTTCATCCTTGAATAAAATTCATCAACCATTGTATGATAAATTTTTGCAATTCCGGCACCTTTGCGGATTGTATATGTCTCCGGGAACATGAAACCTTCCGGTGTTTTGCAGTATGCAGGCAGTCCGATTTTTACAATCCAATCCGGCTGCGATATAAAATCGTCGATTTGCTTTTGTGTCAAAATATTTCTGTCAGTCAGAACGCGATTTATTTCTTTAAAATTATATCCTTCAGGAATCGTAAATGTAACAGTGGAAAATTTTCCATTAAGAATATTTCTTATTATATCGGTAGTTTTTTCTCCGGGCTGTATCTGCAGGTAACCGCTTTGCAGGCGTTTGTCCAACCCCGATATTCTTGTCATTACCTTAAAAAATAACGCCGATGTAATAAGTTTTTCCTTTTTCAAACGTGCAGCGACTGCTGAGGCATAATCTCCTTGCTGAATATCGAACTCCGTACCTTTTTCGGGAATCTCAGGACTTGCTCTGTTGAGCAACAGAAAGCCGCTTATACAACCGGAACAGAAGATAACAACCAAAAGTACGACCAGTTTTATGATAGTTTTCAATATAATTCCTCCAACTTATTTCCTTTTTTGATAATGAGTGCCGTATGGAAGTGTAGCTTTTTCTAAATCACGCGCGTTTGCCAAAGCGTCAAGAGTTACATTTGAACCGGTAAAGTCGGTGTTTTTCAAAACGGCTGCATGAAATATAGCATTATTGAGGTTTGTATTGCAAAATTTTGCACCGGATAAATTTGCATCTGTAAAAATGCAGCTTTCCAGATCGCTGTCTGAAAAATCGGCGTTGCGTAAATCCGCTCCGGTAAAATTAATTCCTATCAGCTTTGCGTTTTTTGCGATTGCGCGGTTCATATTTACTTTATTCATAATAGAATAACTTAAATCGGCATCGGTAAAATTCGACTTTTCCAATTTGCTGCCGGTTAAAATACTGTAGCTTAAATCCGCATTATTGAATTTTGTATTACCGTATTTTGAATTTATTAAATTTTTTCTGGTTAAATCGGCGTTTGTGAAATCTGCTTTTTTATTCGGACAGCCGCAGAGAAATACGCACAATCCGAGCAGTAATACATATTTTCTCATATTCCCTCCCTGATATTTTAATTAAATTATCGAAATAACATTATTTCTGTTTAGTAAAAAGAAGTTTCTTTTCCTTATTTTTATTTTATACTTCAAGGACTTCTGTTAAATGACGAAATCTGTGTTATAAGTTTATTTTAATCATAATTTAATAAAAACTATAAGGAGAAGTGAATGGCATTTAAAGACGAATACAATTTTACTAATCTTGTGAATGAGGCGGAAAATCTCGTTATTAACGAAACCGAACGACAGTTGAATTTAGAAGAAAACAATACCCTTTGCCGATGTCAAGATTGTGTTCTTGATATTGTTGCGTATGCGTTGAATCACGTTCCGGCGTCGTACAGATGTACTTTCAGCGGACGCTTATATGCGCAGGCCTTGTATTTTGAAGAAGATAAGTATGCTATCTACCGTGATGCGGTTAAAGTTGCTATCGATAAGATCAAAAAGAATCCATCTCACGACTGATTATGAAATGTTTACATATTAAAAAAGCAGCATTTCATATTTTATTGCTGATACCGATTATTTTTTTCGTATCTTGCGGAACGATTTTGGATACGGGGAAGATAATCGGCAGATGGAAATTGGTCACTACGGAATTTTTTGAATATCATAAAGGTGCCGACAGTTATATTTGCTATTCTACAGCAACCCTGCCTGTAGGTGCAACAGAACCTTCATCCAGACAGCCGGTACTCGGAAATTTTTTTTTCAGTCCCGAAATTACCGATAATTTTTATATTGTGTTTAACGATAACGGGGCAGGAACTGATGCCGACGGGGAATTTTTGATTTACTTTAAAGAGTCTCCGAGTGCATCGGATTACATAATAAACAATAATTTCCCGGGTAAATGGAAACTTGATTTATTCAACAATAGCTTGACGTGCCGCATTGTGCAAGCTGCGGATAGCGATACAACGGATGACAGTTACGGAATTTGGCAGACCGAATTTTCTTTCAGCAATGATTGGCCTTTGTCGTCACCGGAAAATATGCAGCTTCTGATTAAATCTGAAGATGCGGGAGTTGACTGTTTTGATGTTAAAGGGACTGGCGTTACGGCAACAATGATGAGAGGATATTTTGAAAAACAATGAAAAATCACAATTTTAAATTTCGTATATACGCCGGGAAAAAGCTGGCGGAAAGGAAATCCGGAGCTTCGGTATTTGCCGCATTGTTTGCCGGCATTGCGGGAAGTTTTGCGGTACTGATTGTCGTTATCGGGGTAATGAATGGATTTCAGGACAATTATATTACACGCCGTATCGAAATAGCTTCGTATCATGCGGTAATCCGACCGGTTAATGATAAGTTGGGATATGTTTATGATAAGGCGGTTGTTGAATATCTGTACCGCAACGTACCGGAAATAGAGGCGGCAGTTCCGTTTTGTGACCGTGATATATTAATTTTATTCCGCAATAAAATCGATTCTGATCGTCAGCCGGTAAAACTGCGTGCAATAGACGCCGAAGAAATGCAGAAAGACAGTCGTTTTCTGGAATTGTTCAGTATTACGCACGGTAAATTGGATCTGTGCGATAACAAAGTGATATTGGGCGAAGAACTCGGCTGGCGGGAGTTATCGTTTGCACGTCTTAATTCGCCTGTTTATTTGACTCCCGATATAAGTTTGCAGACTTTGGCAGGCAGAAAAGAAAAAGAAGCCGAAGAATTTCGTGTCGGCGGTTATTTCAATACAGGTAGTTATGATTACGACCGATATTGGGCTTTTGTTTCATTATCATCTTTTTTCGGGCTTACAGGTACAAATCAGATTGACGGTATAGGATTGAAATTTAAAAAAAAAGTAAATCGGCGGACAGCGGCAGAAAAAATTCGCAGCTTGCCTGAACTTGAAAAATACGGATTGGAAATAAAAACGGCTGAAGAAATTAACAGTGCGTATTTCGCTGCGCTTCGGTTGGAAAAAACAATGATACTGTTTTTATTTGTGATAATTTTTTTTATGGTTGCCGTGAATATTTTCGGAACTCTGCGTCTTGTCATTTTGGAGAAAAAGGAAAAAATACTTATACTCAAAGCTTTAGGTGCCATGCCGCGTGATGTTGAGCACATTTTCTTATTTGAAAGTCTTATTCTGGCATTCGGTGCATCGGCAGTCGGACTGCTTGCCGGAACATTCATTTCTTACAATATACTTGCTATTTTTGCGGTTGTTGAATGTATAATCAATTCCGCATTGCGGATTGCTGTACCGACGGATTTTTTTAAACCGCTTGTAATTTATGATACAAGCATTTATTACCAAACTGATTTCCTCGTAAAATTTACATTTGCGGAGCTTGCGGCAATGTTTTTTTTGATTGTTTTGCTCACTCTGCTGTCTGCTTATATCCCGGTTGCTAAAGCTGCTCGCTTGCGTCCGAATAAAATTTTGCAGGAGCCGCTATGAGATTGGAAAATTTGATTGCCCGCCGTTATATTCGATATTCGAGAGAAAACCGTGAAATTTCATCATCTGCTGCGACGGTCATAATTTCCATTGCAGTGGGAATTATTTTTTACATTTGCGCGGTGTCTGTTATGAATGGTTATATTTACGGTGTTATGCAGCTGTCGTGTGAAGTGAAATCGTTTCATGTGCGATATGATGGCTCAAGAGTGGAAAATGTTCCGCTGACCGGCAGTATAGAAAAACGACGTGAAGCAGTTAAGGGGAAAGGTTATACGCAAACCGAAGAAATACGCATTCGTCTTGCGGCAGATAGGGACGTGAAATACAGTGCGCTGTATCGTGAAACAAACGTTGTTTTGCAGTATTCCGGTAAAAGTGCGGCGGTAGCATTTCTGCGGGAAATTCCGGAAGATATTTTTTTGAATGACGATGGCTTTGATAAGATAATAAAGCTGTGTGACGGGAATAAAACACTTGCTTTCGGTGAAATTATGATCAGTTCAAAAACGGCACAGAAGCTGAAAATAGGAGTAGGTGATACTGTTTTTGTTTCATTTATGGAAAATGACAATACGGCATCGGTACGAATCAGAAAACTTACCGTAAGCGGAATATTTTCATGCGGTTTGTCGGAACTTGATGAACAGCTGGCGTTTATAGGCAGAGAAACAGGGCGCAGAATGTTTACCGAATTGCCGTATGATATTATGCTGAAACTGTATCATTATGACAATGCCAAGAAGTTCTGCGCTTTGTATCGGACAAAAGGTTATATGGCGCTGACAAACTGGGAAGAAGAAAATTACAATGAACTTTCCGCACTTCGTTTTCAGCGCAATATTATTGCAATGATTGTTATATTGGTTTTGTTTGTTGCCGTGTTGAATATACTTTCTACAATTAACATCACGGTTTTTGAAAAAAAGCGGGAAATCGGAATCCTGCGTTCGATGGGATTCGTTCCTGCTCAAATTACAAGTTTATTTCTGTTCTTTGGGCTTTATCTTGCCGCATTGGGAATTATTCCGGGCGTAACGGTCGGTTTGCTGCTTTCCGGGAATCTTAATCATATAATTATCGGTACAGGAAAAATATTGTCGGCAGTAAACAGTATTGTATATCACGTAGGAAATTTGTTCTTTAACTCTCCAAAGCCGATGGCAATAGAATTTTTTTCGAGCGATTTTTATTTGGATAAAATGTACACATCCATAAGTGTAAATGAGATTTTATTTATAACCGGTCTGACATTTATTTTTTCCGTGTCGGCTGCATTGATTCCGGCATTAAAAGCCGGTTATATAAAACCCAACGAGGTATTGAAAAATGAATGAGATGCTGCGTATTGAAAATATCCGCAAAACTTTTTCCAGCGGAGACGAAACACTTCATATTCTAAACGGTGTTCATTTATCGCTGAATGCAGGAGAAACAATTTCCATAACCGGAGAAAGCGGTTCCGGAAAATCCACACTGCTTCATATTCTCGGCGGACTTGATACGGCAGATTCGGGCTCGGTATATATTGACGGAACAGATATTACGCAGCTTGATGAAACGTCATTATCGGAACTTCGCAACAGGAAGATTGGCTTTATATTTCAGTCGCATTATCTTTTGGAAGAATTCGATGCTGTGGAAAATGTAATGCTTCCTTTTTTGATTAATACTTATGATAAAAAAGAAGCTCGGCGCAAAGCAACCGAACTTCTTGTGAAAGTAGGATTGGGTGAACGTCTATCTCATCATCCGTCGAAACTTTCGGGCGGCGAACGGCAAAGAATCGCAATTGCGCGTGCATTTATGAATGATCCGTCATTGATTCTTGCCGATGAACCGACCGGAAATCTTGATGCCAAAAATGCGCAGCGTGTCGCCGAATTGCTTTTTGACCTCAGCCGTGACAGAGGTCATGCGCTGATAATTGTTACTCATTCATTGACAATTGCTGCAATGAGTCGGCAGCATTATGTTTTGCACGGCGGACTTCTTGTAAAAGAAAATTGACGGCGGTCGACAAATGAATCGAAAATATGCGCTGATTACCGGAGGTGCGTGCCGTTTGGGACGTGAAATTGCATTGGATTTGGCAAAACATGGCTACGATATTGTTTTGCTTTATTATAAATCGAATGCACAACAGACTGTTGACGATGTCAGAAAATGCGGAGTGAACTGCGAGGCTTTCAGCTTTAATTTGTTTGATTACGAGAAAATTTCGTTATTGATTGAAAATTTTAATAAACAGGGCGTTTTGGAAGGAACGGGACTGCTTGTTAATAATGCGTCTGTTTTTTTGCGCTGTCCGCCGGAAAATACGACAGCACGAATTTTGAATAAAACTTTTAGGGTAAATTTTTTTGCGCCGTATCAGCTGTCGTGTTCGTTTGCGCGATATGCTTTGCCCGGAAGTTCCATTGTAAATATCGCAGACAGCAAAGCCGCAAAAAACGGGACTGCCTACAGTGCATATATACTGTCGAAAAAGTCTCTGATTGATATGACGCTTCAGTTTGCCGCGGCATTTGCGCCGGAAATCAGAGTAAATGCAATTTGTCCGGGAACACTTCTTCCGTCAATCGGTGAAAGTTATGAAAAATTTGAAATGCGCAGAAAAAAAGCTCCGATGAAAAAATCGGGAAGTACGGAAGAAGTTTGTTCGATGATAAGATTTCTGCATGAAAATCGTGAAGTAACCGGACAAATTTTGTATGCCGACGGCGGAATGCATGTATTTACGGGGGAATTATGAAAACTGCTGTGATAAAAATAAAAAATCTCAAGGTTATGACAACAATCGGAGTTTATGATTTTGAACAGAGGAAGCGCCAGCCGCTTTTTATTACATTGAAGCTGAATTACAATGCCGAAGATGCGTGTTCTGCCGATACTGTTTTCAAAGCAGTCGATTACGGTATGCTGGAAAAATCGATTCTTGAATTTACGGAGAATTCTCATTTTGCGCTTATTGAAACATTGTGTGACAAAATATTGGAATTGGTACTTCGGCAGCCGCTTGTATGTAAGGCGAAAGTCAAGATAGCAAAACCGGAGGCGGTTAATTTTTCGGATTGTGTATATGTTTCTATGAAAAGAAACAGAAATGAGCTGAAAAAAAATTGAAACTCCATTTTTTTAAAGAATTTACTTTTTTTCTTTATTTATTTTATGGTAAAACCATTCCACAAAATTATTATTGAAACAGGAGTACCATAAAATGAAAAATGCTTATGTAAACCGCGTTTTTGAACAGGTCAAAGCAAAAAATGCCAATGAACCGGAATTTTTGCAGGCAGTTCAGGAAGTTCTCGAATCATTGGAGCCAGTTGTAGAAAAAATGCCTCAGATTGAAAAGAATGCCATTCTTGAAAGAATGGTAGAACCTGAACGTGTTGTTATGTTCCGCGTGCCTTGGACTGACGATGCAGGAAAAATCCATGTAAACAGAGGATACCGAGTACAGTTCAACAGTGCAATCGGACCTTACAAAGGTGGTCTTCGTTTTCATCCGTCGGTAAATTTAAGTATTCTGAAATTCTTAGGATTTGAACAGTGTTTTAAAAACAGTCTTACAACTCTTCCTATGGGAGGCGGTAAAGGCGGTGCTGATTTTGACCCTCACGGAAAAAGTGACGCTGAAGTTATGCGCTTTTGTCAATCTTTTATGACTGAACTTCAAAGACATATTGGAGCCGATACAGACGTTCCGGCTGGAGATATTGGCGTTGGAGCTCGTGAGGTTGGTTATATGTACGGTCAGTACAAAAGACTGCGCAATGAATTTACCGGTGTTTTGACAGGAAAGGGACTTACATTCGGCGGTTCGTTAATTCGTACAGAAGCAACAGGTTATGGTCTTATTTATTTTGCTGAAAATATGCTTGCTACCAAAGGAGATACGTTTAAAGGTAAAGTATGTTCTATTTCCGGAAGCGGTAATGTTGCTCAATATGCAGTCGAAAAACTTCTTCAATTGGGGGCAAAACCGGTTACATTGTCTGATTCTAACGGTTACATTTATGATCCGGACGGAATTACTCAAGAGAAACTGGAGTGGGTAAAGGATCTTAAAAACAATAAACGCGGCAGAATTAAGGAATATGTTGAAAAATATCCTAATGCTAAATATGTTGAAGGTGAAAAACCTTGGTCTATAAAAGTTGATTGTGCATTCCCATGTGCAACGCAGAATGAGCTTGATGGAAAGGCAGCCGAAACATTATTGAAAAACGGCTGTATACTTGTAGCTGAAGGTGCAAACATGCCGTCTACAGTAGATGCGGTAAATGCATTTGTAGCTGCGAAAATTCTTTATGCACCGGGAAAGGCTTCCAACGCCGGTGGTGTTGCGACATCGGGATTGGAAATGTGCCAGAATTCAGAAAGACTTTCATGGTCTGCAGAAGAGGTTGATGCAAAACTTAAAAGTATTATGAAAAATATTCATGATGCGGCTTATAATGCTGCAAAAGAATTCGGTATGACTGGAAATTATGTTGCCGGAGCGAACATTGCCGGATTCCTGAAGATTGCCGAAGCTATGATTGCGCAGGGCATTGTTTAATCTTTTAATTAATAGTTAGCAGGAGTGTGTAGGATTAAAAATCTTTGCACTTCTGTTATTCTGTGTTGGGATAATGCTCTGGGCAAGATTCTTGTTCAGAATTAAGCTCTGAGCATAATTTACAAACAAAATCTACAGAAG
>JAFLVQ010000074.1 GCA_022508205.1 Spirochaetales bacterium | reverse complement strand
ACTGTTGAAGAAAGTGACGAGCGTGCGCAATTTGTAAAGCAGCGGCTCTGTTTATCTGTGGATGAATATTTTTGTTCCCGAAAAGTTTAAGCGACCAAAAAATAATGTCAGCTGCAAATAATACAGTTCATCTGACCTTATAAATAATATTTAATTTGAACCTTTTAATAATGTCATATCTGCGTTATTCTCTCGACAAAATAAAAGCGAGGTATTGACATGAATGAAAACAGATATGAACTAAACAAAAATTTAGCCCAAATGCTGAAAGGCGGTGTAATAATGGATGTTACTACGCCGGAACAAGCAAAAATTGCCGAAGATGCCGGTGCGTGCGCCGTTATGGCATTGGAAAGAATTCCTGCGGACATCAGAGCTGCCGGCGGCGTTTCGCGTATGAGTGATCCGAAGATGATTAAAGGAATCCAAAATGCGGTTTCCATTCCTGTTATGGCAAAATGCAGAATCGGTCACTTTGCGGAAGCGCAGATTCTTGAAGCGATAGAAATAGATTATATAGATGAAAGCGAGGTTTTGTCTCCGGCAGATGATTTGTATCACATTAATAAACACGATTTCAAAGTACCGTTCGTGTGCGGAGCAAAAGATTTAGGAGAAGCATTGCGCCGTATAAATGAAGGTGCGAGTATGATTCGGACAAAAGGCGAGCCGGGAACGGGAGACATTGTGCAGGCGGTTCGTCACATGCGCAGGATGAATAGCCAGATTGCAAAAATAGTAAGTATGCGTGATGATGAACTTTTTAATGAAGCAAAGGAACTGCAAGTTCCGTATGACCTTGTAAAATACATTCATGATAACGGACGGCTTCCTGTTGTAAATTTTGCAGCCGGCGGAATAGCGACTCCTGCCGATGCGGCATTGATGATGCAGCTTGGTGCGCAGGGCGTTTTTGTCGGGTCGGGAATATTCAAATCGGGAAATCCGGCCAAAAGAGCGGCTTCGATTGTAAAAGCAGTTACCGATTTTACCAATGCAAAATTGATTGCCGAACTTTCCGAAGACTTAGGCGAGGCAATGGTAGGAATTAATGAGAATGAAATCGAAATTCTAATGGCGGAAAGGGGTAAATAATGACTGTGGGAATTCTTGCCGTTCAGGGAGCTTTTGCCGAACATAAACAGAAATGCGTACAGCTTGGAGCTGACTGCATTGAGCTGAGGAATCACTCCGATATGCACGCTCATTATGATGCGCTTATTCTGCCCGGCGGGGAAAGTACCGTACAGGGAAAACTTCTTAACGATTTGGGAATGTTCGATACGCTGAAAGCTCGCATTGAAAGCGGAATTCCTGTTTTTGCTACTTGTGCGGGCATGATTCTGCTTGCCGATAAAATCGAAAATGACGATAAAACTTATTTGCGATCAATGCCGATAACAGTTCGCAGAAACGCTTACGGCAGACAGCTTGGCAGTTTTTATACCGAATCGGATTTCAAAGGATTGGGAACAGTTCCTATGACTTTCATCCGTGCACCGTACATCGGGTCTGTTTCCGATGAAGTCGAAGTTTTGGCCGTAGTTGACAATCACATAGTCGCTGCACGGTACAAAAATCAGCTTGCAGTTTCTTTTCATCCGGAGCTGAATGATGATTTGCGCATTCACAAAATGTTTTTGGAATTCGGGAAATAAGGGTCAGACCTTCATTCTGTTTTGGAATTGAGGTCTGACCGCGGTGAAACGGCAGCCGAATTGCCGCTTGCAGAAAAATAAAAAAAGCTGTCTGTGGAAGTTTGAAAAAAACTTCAAGACAGCTGAATTGGCGTCAGTTTCTGTAAAAGTTAATCAAGCATCCATCCAGAATGATTTTGCGTTCGTCATCAGTCAGATCGCCTATTTTTAAATCAAATTCTATCGGCGTATCTTTTACGACATAGGCTTTTATTGCAGCAGCTTTCTCTTCTACTGCTTTTTTTATTCCCGGTATGAAAATATAATCCAAATTTTTAAAAGGCAGTTTGCCCGCATCGATAGTAAAAGGCAGCATTCCCCAGTTAATCAGATTTGAACGATACCGCTTTGTCGCATACTCATTTGCAATATTTGCCCAGCCGCCGAGAACTTTTTGACATGATGCCGCTTGTTCGCGCGCGGAACCGTCGCCCGGTTTTACCGCAAAAATCGTACTGCCGAATCCAATGTTTCCTTTGTTGATTTCGGGGCAGATTTTTTTCACCGTTTCCATTACCGGTTTAAGTTCGGCTACTTCATCCAAAGGTTTTTTGCCTGTTTCAATTGCTTTTTGCGCCTTTTGGATTTCTTTTGCACGGCTCACATATTCGGGATCTTTTCTTGATAATGTGAATTCCGCCAGCCCCAAAGGATTGGAACGGTAAGATGATGTTTCACCGGAAGGAATCAATTCATCGGTAGTCGTTACCGGGTCATGAATTTCGGATACGACTTTAAGCACCAAATTCTGCGGCAGTTTACTCATTGCGGGCCAATCTTTGATATTCGGTCCAAACTTTATTTCTGTCGACGGATCTGCTTTGCCTACACCATTATAAACGCGATTGTCGTATATAGATTTATCGAAGAAATATTTCGGTTTACCGTAATCCGCATCAATGTCGGTGGCAGCTGTCAAATATCCTTTATTTGCAGCTGTGGCGGCAATGGAACGAGCATCCATCAGTGCAACAGACGCGATTTGTCCGCTTGTGATTTTCGAGCCTTCTCTGTTTGGGAAATTTCTTGTGGAATGACGAATGGAAAGTCCTTTGTTGGCAGGGACATCTCCGGCACCGAAGCATGGTCCGCAGAATGCCGTGCGGACTGTAGCTCCGCTTTCCATAAATTTCGCAATGGAACCGTTTTTGATAAGTTCCATAAATATCGGCTGAGATGCAGGATAAACGCTTAAGCTGAATTCATCGGCACCGATGCTTTTCCCCTGTAAAATATCTGCCGCATCGCAAAGATTTTCAAATCCGCCTCCGGCACATCCTGCAATCACACCTTGTTCTACGTATAATTTGCCATTGCGAATTTTGTCGCGCAGTGTGAAAGGGATTTTTCCGTCGAGGCTTATCAGTGCTTTCTTTTCCACATCGGCAAGAATATCTTCAAGGTTTGCATTTAAATCTTCTATTGTATAAGTGTTGCTTGGGTGGAAAGGCATCGCAATCATAGGTTTTATTTTATCAAGTTCGACATACACAACACCGTCGTAATATGCCGCGTCGCCCGGATTAAGCTCTTTATACTCTTCCGGTCGACCATGAATATCATAAAATTCTTTCACCTGAGAGTCGGTTGTCCAAATCGAAGAAAGACATGTTGTTTCCGTAGTCATTACATCTACGCCGATTCTGTAATCAACGGAAAGATTGGCAACACCGGGACCGACAAATTCCATAACTTTGTTTTTCACATAGCCTTTTTCAAAAACAGCACCGATTATGGCTAATGCAATATCTTGCGGACCGACGCCTTTTGCCGGTTTGCCGGTAAGGTAGATTGCAACCACACTCGGCATATTGATGTCATACGTTTTGGAAAGAAGCTGTTTTACGATTTCCGGACCGCCTTCGCCGCACGCCATCGTTCCGAGTGCGCCGTAGCGAGTGTGACTATCCGAACCTAAAATCATGCGTCCGCAGCCGGCAAGCATTTCCCTTGCGAACTGGTGAATTACGGCTTGATGAGGCGGCACATAGATTCCGCCGTATTTTTTCGCACAGGAAAGTCCGAACATGTGATCGTCTTCGTTAATTGTTCCGCCCACGGCGCAGAGGCTGTTGTGACAGTTTGTCAGCACATAAGGAACGGGAAATTTTTCAAGTCCGCTCGCGCGTGCCGTTTGTATAATTCCCACAAATGTAATATCGTGAGATGTAAGGCGGTCAAACTTAATCTGAAGTTTGTCCATATTGCCTGATGTATTGTGATTTTTAAGAATGTTGTAAGCCATAGTATTTTTTGCGGCTTCTTCTTTCGACGGAACATTTTTCATTTTTGAAGCTAAAATTTTTGCGGCATCTTGATTGTCTTCAACCAATTCATTGCCGTTTAAAAGATACGCTCCGTTTTTGTACAGCTGAACCATGTAAAGCTCCTTTTAATCGGATAAAATTTTGCAGCATTATAAAGATGATGCGAAGTTTTCGCAATGAAAAGTTTGAAAAAGTTTACAGATTGTAATGAAAAGCTAAGTATCTGCCGGAAAATTGAAGTATTGAATTATTTTCAAAACTGATGTATGGTCTCAGTATGGATAACAGAGAAAAAATAATGCAGTGCGCGTTGGAATTATTTTCGGACAAAGGATACGAAGGTACCGGCATACAGGAAATTACTTGCGCTGCCGGAATTACCAAACCGACTCTTTACTATTATTTTGGCAATAAAGAGGGACTTTTGAAAGCCATTCTTGAATATCATTTTTCCGATTTTGCGGAAAAATTGGAACATGCCGCAGCGTACAATGGCGATACTGTCAATACGATTACTCAATTGTCGCGAATGTTTTTGACAGTTGCGAAGGAAAAAGCACTCTTTTACAGAATGTATTTGTCTATGAGTTCAAGTTCCGTCAATACAACGTCGTTTTTGTGCATTACTCCGTTTTGTGAACAGCTTATCGGCATTGTCGAAACTTTTTTCTTAAAAGCGGCTCAGGATAACGGCAATATGAAAGGGCACGAAAAAGAAATTACAATGTCATACTTGGGAATGATAAATTCTTACGTACTGCTTTTGCTGAACAATAAACTCGAATTATCCGAAGCGCTGATTTACAGAATAGTGCATTTGTTTCTTCACGGAATTTATTCGTAAATAAAGAAATCAATGAAAATTGTGCATTTCATTGATTTCTTTGCGTAACGGAATAACTTGTAAAATTACGGTGTTACAAATCCCAATGCAATTGATACTGCTGCCGGAATAATCAAATAAAGCGAGAAAAATCCTATTTTGCCATTTTGAATCATCTTCAGCAGCAGTTTCAGCGAAATATATCCGACTGCGAATGAAACGATAAGTCCTGCGATGTAGCAAAGAGCCTTATCTGGTGCCAAAGTGAGATCTCCCGAAATAAAATCTTTTACTTCCAATAAAAATGCGGCGAGTATAAGCGGAATACTCAGCAGAAACGAAAATCGACCTGCGTCTTTTTTGTCCACACCGCAGAAAAGCCCGCCGGAAATAGTCGAGCCGGAACGAGAAACTCCCGGTAAAACAGCGATTGCCTGAAAAAATCCGACAATTAACGCCTGTTTTATACTCATTTTGTCGATTAAAGTTGTTTTCTTCTTCTTTATGCGGCTGCTGAGAGTAAGAATCAGTGCCGTGTAGATGAAGAACAAAGCTAATAGGAAAAATATTTTTGAATTGTCGATAACAAAGCAGGAATCGATTACATCTTTCAGCAGCAGTCCGGCGCACCCTGCCGGAATTGTGGCAATTATGAATACAAGATAAATATGTGCGACTTCGCTTCTTTTCAATGTCCTGCCGAATGTTTTGCTTTCTATTTCTTTGCAGAAAAGTCCCTTTACCAATTCCGCGATGTCGTTTCGGTATACAAGAATTACTGCCAATAATGTTCCGAAATGAATTGTCAGATCGAAAGAAATATCGAAGTCCAACCCCAAAATCCGTTTGAACAGCAAAATGTGGCCCGATGACGATATAGGCAAAAATTCGGCGATGCCTTGTATCACTGATATAAAAATTACTTTTAATAATTCCATTTTTTACCTTCTTAATTTGAAATAAGCAGCTGATATGTACCATTAAAGAATAAATCAATCTACAAATAAAATTGTTTTTTTTATTTGTTTTCTCTATTGATTAAACTTGCGGTAATTTTTTTTTAATGGTTTATGTTTTAAATTAAAAAATTATGTATGTTCATACACCGGAGGTTGAAATGAATACAAAAATAGCAGCTTGTTTTTTGTTATTGATAACTGCTTTACCGTTTTTTGGGAAAGAGACGGAATGCATGGTAATACTGAACAACGGAAGCGAGTATCGGGGAAAATTGGCAGATATAAACGGAGAACGGTTTGTTTTTGATTTACCGGACGGTCAGAAGGAATTCGACAAGTCCGAAATATATATGCTGAGTTTTGCAAAGGAGCGTATGTATCGGGATATTCGCGATATTTCGCAGATTGATGACAATGAGATTGCGGAGGCTGTAAAAAAAGCGTCGGTTTATAAGCCGGAACAAAATGAAAGTCAGCTTATTCTGCTTGATAAAATAAATTACAGGTATGACGGAGTAAATATCATCCGCACTCAAAAGAAAATAATCAAGATATTGAGCGAAGCCGGAAAGGAAAATTCGATTCAGATGGTTTATTACAATACAAAAAGCGGCGAAAACTGCGATTTGATTTATGCGATTACCATTACACCGGACGGAAACGTATTTTCGCTGCAGGATGATGCGATAAATAATGAGCCGACAGTTCAGGACGGACTTTATCAAGGCAAAAGGCGTATTAAATTCAGTATGCCCAATCCGGAAATAGGCAATATTTTTGTGTACGAATGGAAAAAAGAATTTCCGGCCGATTCGCTGTTTTCTCCGATTAACGAGTATTTTTATTTGCGTGATGATTACACTATTGCAAAGCAGGAGCTTTCGTTTGTCGATATGCCGTATCCTTTGGAAATTCATCGGGAAAAAGGCGAAGTGAAAGGTGCAAAAGCGCAGATTATCAAAGATAAAAACAATATTACCGTGAAAGCTCAGAATATAAAACGTGTGACAATCAGCGAGCCTTACCTGCCGGAAGATTCGGTTCTTTTGCCCAATATCAGAATCAGCAGCTGTTTTGATGAATCTTCCGCCGTAAAATTTTTTCAGCCGCAGATTCCTGATTCTTTGTCTTTCAATAAATTTATAAATGAACATAATTTCGGTAATTTGAAAACGCAGGATGACTTGAAAAAAGTGTACGCCTATTTTCAGGATAAAATAATTCAAATACAGTATCAGCCGAGTACACAGGCTTACAAAATCAGCAACACGGATAAAATGCTGCATGAAAAGAAACTTTCGCCGCTTGATAAAACCGCACTGTTTGCGGATGTTTTGCTTAACAGCGGAATCGAAAGCAGTTTTGTGTTTTATTCTCCGCAGAAAACAGCGGCGACAAAACTGCACAAAGAAAAAAATCTTGCTTTGTATCCCAAAACCGCACTGCTTATTACGCTTGACGGCAATGAAATAATGCTTTCGTTTGAGAATAAATGGCTTGGTTTCGGCAAACTTCCCGATAAATCTTCAGCTGCATCGGCAATGATTATCGGGAAGAATGCCGTTGAGTACAGATTGCTGCCAGATGTGCCGCCGGAAAATAATAAAATTGCGATACGTATGACGGGAACTTTGGACGAGGACGGAACGCTGCATCTGAATCGAAATTTTACAGTGGACGGATACGCGTCCGGCAGTTACAGAAAACTGCGTTTTATGTCTGATGAAGAAAAAAACAGATTTTTCCGCGAAATTGTTTCGCTGGTAAAAATAGGAAGCGTGTCGAAAGAGTGGAGCATCGACAGCAATTTGGAAGATAAAAATAGTCCGGTGAATTTTTCCGATTCGTTGCTGATTCCCGATTACTGCGTTGTTTCGGGCGATATTTATTTGTTTTCTTTGCCGCACTTTGAATATGATTTGGGCGATTTGACGTCGAATCATCGTGATTATACGGTAAATTGGCAGAAAAAAGGAATCGATGAGTGTCATTATGAAATAAAACTGCCCGAAAGTTTGAGGATAAAATATATGCCGGCATCACAGGATTTTTCATTTGACAATGAAAAATTTCACATCATCTATCAATGCGATGACAATACTGTTTTGAACGTTTCGTATACATCGGAAAGCAATACGCCGTTTGTGAAATTGAGTGATTACAAAAAAATGCAGGCGTATATAAAGCGCAGAATGGAATTATCGAAACAATACATAATTTTGGAGAAAATAAAATGAATAGAAAAAACTTTATTTGTTTATGGCTGCTCGGCTGTTCGTTTTTTCTTAACGGTGAATCTGCGGTTTCTTCTATTATAAAGATGAATAACGGAGAATCAATTACTGCCGAAACACTTGATTTTAAAGAAAATTCTTTCCGCATCGGCGAAAAGGAAATTCAGCCTGATGAAATTTCTCATATAATATTTCAAAAACAGCAGGAACGTATCGATTCTCATGAATTGCAAACCGGAAATATCGGCAAGGAAGAACTGCTTAACAGAGCAAAAAAAATGTCGGATGCATATCCCGATCAACCGCTTTTGGTTTTGCTTGATGACGGAACGGAGCAGCTGCGCATGGACGGAGCGCAGTATTTTCGCGCGCGCTGGGCGGTAAAAATCTGCAATGAATCGCAGCTGTCGTTTGCCGAACTGAAACTCGGAAGTTTGCAGGGTAAAAGCGAATCGAGATTGATTTATGCCAGAAGCATTTCGCCTGACGGCAAGGAAGTTTTTCTTGATTTGGACAATGTTACTTATACAACGCCGTCGCGCGGCAAAGATTTTTTCGGCAATAATAAAGAAGAATACAAAATTGCCCAGTACGTTATTCCCGAAGTGGCGGTCGGTTCGATTATCGATTACGAGTATGAGAGGATTTCCTACAGTGAGGAAGACCCGAATCAATACTATGTGAAATGGTGGTTCAGTTCCGAAAAACCCGTTTATCAATCTACTTTTAAAGTTATGGTTCCGCAGAACAAACCGTATTACTTTGCACAGATGAATATTGAAAGCGGCAAACTGAAACAGCGTGAAGCAGTGGAAAATGGGTATCGTGCGTATTATTTTGAATACGGTGAAAGTGCGCCGATCATTGCGGAAGAAATGGGCCCTGATACGTATGAAATTGCCGCTTACATTGAGGGAAGTCCGTTTACAGATCAGACTTATTTGTCCGATTGGCTTGGCAATTTTTTCAAAGAGCGAATGACGGCAAACGAACAAATACAAAATACGGTAGATGAACTTTTGGCAGATAAGAGCAGTGAAGATGAAAAAATTGCCGCACTGTATCGTTTTGTACAGGATACAATTCGTTATGTATCGATAAAAACAAGTTTATCATCGGGATTGGCTGGTCATAAAGCTGCGGAAACGTTCGGCAACCGCTATGGAGATTGTATCGATAAGGCGATTTTATTTGCAACGATGCTGCAGTATGCCGGAGTGGAAGCTTACCCGGTAGTGATAATGACTAACGATCATCCGCAGCCTTTGTATCATAAATTGGGCGTACTTAACGGGAATCATGCAATAAATGAACTGCATTTGAAAGACGGCAGAATAATCTATTTGGATTCGACATCGAATTGTTATCGTTATCCGTTCTTCAGAAGCGATGATTACGGAATTGTTGCTTGGAATCCGATAAAAAATACTTTGCGGAATACCGGATTTCCCGATGTAAAAGACGAATCTATTATTTCGGAGCTTGATATTGTATTGCAGAAAAACGGCAGCGCGAATGTGAAAGAAACGGTGACGACACGGGGAAATCCCGAAGTTACTTACAGGTATTTTTTTCAAAATGCACCGAAAGATTTTATACATCCGCAGTTGGAAAGTTTGGCAAATGCAAGTTTTGAATCAAGTCATTTGACTAATTATAATTTTGCCGATCCTTTTGATGAAACAAAGGATTACAAATTTCAGATGAATTATAAAGTTGATACACTTTGGAATAAAATAGGAGCCGATTTGTACCTAATAACAATCAGGCAGCCTTTCGGGTTTGATTTTGCGGCATCTGATGTAAGAAATACGGAAGTGAGATTTAACTCGGTACTGGAAAAGACGCACAAAGGAAAAATTGTTATTCCGCCGGGAATGGAAGTTGCGGGGCTTCCCGAAGAATTGGTGATTGAATCACCGTATTTGCAGTATAAAGGAAGTTTTAAGCAGGATAAAAACAGTGTCTATTACGAAAATAGGTACTCGAGAAGCGGCACGAACATTCCGGTGGAAGATTATGCCGATTTTCGTAATACGCTTATTCAAATCAATGATTATATAAATAAACCCATAATTTTACGGAAAAAATAGGCTGACGCCGAACGCCAACCGGCAATTCATTTTCCGCAAGGGGACAGACTTCAATACCGAATTGGAATACAGGTCTGTCCCTGTTTAGACAAAAAAAGTGTCAGGTCTGTATTCCGGTTTGGAATTAAGGTCTGACACTTTATGCTTTGACGGATTAATCAGAAAGATTTGCTTTTAATATAAGATTACAGTCTTTATCATTCCCATGGATAGGTTGTTTTTTTTAGTGTGAACTCATAATTAGGAAGACTTGTTTTTAATATAAGATTGCAGTCTTTATCGAGAGATATAGGAGTAAGCGTTGGATTATCGAGAGATATAGGAGTGCCACTATAAACCGAATCACCGTCTAACTTTATTTTAATACCATCTTCATTTATCGCGATATAAAGAAGTGATGATTTAGGTATATAAAATATTATATGTCTTTCAGAGTCGATTACTTTTACATACGTGCCGCGCTGCATAAATGTATTAAGCATTTTTTCTCCCATTTTTTCTGCACCTGCAAATGATTCCGCAGATACCGTTACGGTTCCGATTACAAGCATTGTCAATAAAATCGCAATTTTTTTTGTCATGATATGATCTCCATAAAATAAAAAGTTATGAACTTGTAAAAAAAAAAAAAAAAATGTCAATAATATTGTTAGATATTATCTTGATTCCG
>JAFLVQ010000073.1 GCA_022508205.1 Spirochaetales bacterium | reverse complement strand
CTCCAACCGCAGGGACAGACCGTTATTCCAAAGTTGAATCAAGGTCTGACCCTGTCGCAACACTCCAACTACAGGGACAGACCATTATTCCAAAGCTGAATTGAGGTCTGACCCTAACCGCAGCACTCCAACTACAGGGACAGACCGTTATCCCAGAACAGAATCAAGGTCTGACCCCCAACCGCAGGGACAGACCATTATTCCAGAACAGAATCAAGGTCTGACCCCAACCGTTCCAAAAAAACAAAGTAATAGTTAAATGTAAAATTGCAGATAATAAAAACAAAAAAACAGCCAAAATGCGCCAATCTTAAATCGAAAGATATAAAATCATTTTTAGAGTAAAAACACTTGACGCCGTTCATTACATACCAACAAGGAGGAGATATGCATAAAAAAACCATTTTCATTATCAGTATTTTCTTATCTTGCATGATGATGATACTATTTTCATGCTGTGAGACCCAAAAAGATGAACCGAAGAAAACGCCATCATCGGAGGGTATTAGCAATCCGCAAACACCGGAAATAACAACTGTTTCCGATACAATTTCAGAATACAAAGTCGGTGACACTGCGGCTGCCATTGAAATAGAAGCAAAAGTTACCGACAACGGTCAATTATCCTACGCTTGGAGTAAATCCGATTCCAAAGAGGGGGCATTCACTCCGATTGACAGTGCAACAAGCAGCACATACATTCCGGACACCTCCGAAATCGGAACTGCTTACTACAAATGCACCGTTACAAATACATTAAACGGAAAAACCGCTTCTGCCAAATCCGAAGTCTTTACCGTAAAAATTACAGACAAAGATGACACAGACAATGGAGATGACGGCGAAGACAACGAGAATAAAGAAGTCGAAAAGCCAAGCATCACCAACGAACAGAAAGAATACGAAATCGAAGTCAACAAAGCACTCACTCTTACCGTAATGGTTTCTATGGGGGGGGGGCAGTGACAATAATCTTTCATATAAATGGGAAAAATCTCTCGATAATGAACCCTTCACAGCTCTAAGCGAAACTACCGAATCTCTTACAATTGCCAATGAAAAAGCAGGAACTTTTTATTACCGATGCACGGTTACAAACAGCGCGGAACGTAACGGAACAACAAAAACAGCAGCTTCCCACATTGTCTTTACCGTAAAAGTAAAAAGTACAGGCATTGAGATTGATTTTACCCAAGGAGGTACAAATGAAAAATAAAATTCTGATTTTACCTTTAATACTTATCGCACTGATATTCAGCTGTGAAAATCCATCGACTCAAACCGTGAAACTATCGGCAAACAACCTCTTCGGAAGTCTTACCATAGGCGACACTTCCGACTCCCGAGCCTTGCAGATAGAAGAAATTTTAGGCGCAAAAGTAAGCGTATTGGGAAACGACTTTACCGAATTATCGGCAGAAACTTCCATTACAGGCGGAAAAACAATTTCCAGTGTGACAATAAACCGAATCCCTATCGGTAAAAACCGAATTGTAAGTGTGCAGGCTGCAAAATCGGAAAGTGCCATAACCGACAAGGATTTTATAAGCAATGTGCTGATGCGTGCCGTTACCGACATTAAAGCAGGAACAAACAGAGTAAAGGTAAATTGGGCTTCCACTGCATTGGGAAACGTTTTTTACGAACTCTATAAATTGGAATATAACATTTCGGACATTACCGACGCACAAAAAACGCAGCTTAAAAATGCCATTGATCCCGCAATACACGCGACATTGATCAACAGCAAACAGATAGCCGAAGATTTCGCAAGCGGCAATTTAAAAAATGATACAGCAGAGTACACTCTTCCGGGAGCTACTGTTAAATTCGAGGTAAACGGTAATTCCTTTGATGATTATACTGTAATGGTAACAGACCCCGCATCCCGAGAGGGTAACGTTGGGGATAGAAAAATAAAATCGGTCGCTGCGGGAACATGGTATTTTATTATCAAGTCCAATGAAGACGACTACGAATGGTATAGAGAAGAAATTACCGTAACCGAAGATAATGTTAAAAACGGTGATGATGACCCTATCACGGTGGGAATCAACCTGAAAACACCTAATCCGAAAATTTTACCGGAAGATATGTTTTTCCGCGATTCATTAACAATCTCGATCGAATCAACAAAAGGCTCAACCGTTTACTACACAACCAACGGTGATGAGCCGACAACTTCAAGTCAAAAATATGCAGATCCGTTTCCAATCGAAGTGGACACAACAGTAAAAGCGTTTGCCGAAATATCCGGACTTAATCCATCCGACATTGTTACAAAAGAATATAAATTATCAAAACTCGGCTTTAATTATCCTACCACCGGCGAATACAGCCCTGTAGACCAAGCTTCATGGGGAACCGCGAACTACAGTCTCGGTGCTCATGTTTCGGGCAATGAAACAACATTTGCCCTGTACTCCGCAAATGCAACAAAAGTTCTGCTTGAAATTTACGACAAGGCTTACGGCGAAGACGCAACATACGACTACTGGCTCGAAAAAAACAAAAGCACAAACACATGGAACGCAAAACTTTCAGGCAATTTAAACGGCAAAATCTACGCGTACCGTGTGTGGGGGCCGAACTGGGAATACTCAGATAGCTGGGGGCGCGGCAACAGCAAAGCGGGATTCAAATCCGATTACGATGAAAACGGGAACCGCTTCAATCCGAATAAAGTCGTGTTCGACCCGTACGCGCGGGAAATGACGCACGACAAGAGCAATCCGACCGCGCTTGGCTTGGAAAATGCCGGCATGTTCGGAACCGGAGACGAAACTTACAAAATGAATAACGGAACATCCGTTATCCGCCGCGAGCTTGACACAGGAAAATGGGCACCGAAAGGTTACATCATAACCGACGGCACAGATTTCGGAACAAAACCGAATATTGCGCAGAAAGATGCGATTATTTACGAAGCGCACGTTCGCGGAATCACACAGCACAGCTCTTCGGCAAATCTCAAAAGCCTGCTAAGCGGCTATGCGGGATTTGAAGGAGTTAATGACATTCCTGCCGAATACCGCGGAACGTATAAAGGCGCGGCTCTGCTCGTTCCGTATCTGAAAGCGCTCGGTGTCAACACAATTGAGCTGCTTCCCGTTCACGAAACCGACAATGACGCAAATCCCGATAACAGCCCGGGCGGAAACTTCTGGGGCTACATGACGTTTGATTACTTTGCGCCGGACAGACGCTACAGTTACGATACATCAGCCGGCGGTCCTACAAAAGAATTCAAGGAAATGGTTAAGGCGTTCCACGATGCGGGAATGGAAGTCTACCTTGACGTTGTGTACAACCACTCGGGCGAGGGCGGCACTTGGTACGGTAAGGAGGACAATTTCAAAACCGCAGAAATTTTCAGCATGCGCGGAATCGACAACAGCACGTATTATTCCCTCGTTGACGGCAGCAAAGGCTCCTACTGGGAAACTACGGGCTGCGGAAACAATCTGCAGTGCGATAACGACTATGTGCGTCGGTTTATTCTTGATTCGCTCGAATACTGGATTGACAAGATGGGCGTTGACGGCTTCCGATTTGACCTTGCGACTGTTTTGGGACGCGTGAAATCCGGAAATGACTGGAATTACCAAAAAAATGCCAAGACGCTGACAGAGATTGCCACTCTCGGGAAATCAAAGAATGTTGAGATGATTGCCGAAAGCTGGGACACAGGCAGCGGCAGTTATCAGGTCGGCAATTTCCCTGACGGCTGGGCAGGCTGGAACGGCTATTACCGCGACACTGTCCGCGAATATATCGGCAATGCGCAGTTCCAAAAGGACATCTCTTACACCGATGCGCTTTGGGGTACCAGTGCACATTTCAGCGCGAACGATCCGAGCGTGAACTTCATCGTGGCGCACGACGGCTTTACGCTTGCAGACCTCTGCTCTTACGGCGGCACGGGCAACTACTATAATGATCAGCGTGAATGGCCGTTCGGCAAGAGCGACGGCGGTAACAGCGATAACAACAATATCAGTACAGATAAACCTGGCGACTATGAAGCAAGCCGACGGCAGCGCGCGCGAAACTACATGACATTCCTGATGTTCAGCGGCGGAATCCCGATGATTGTCTACGGCGATGAGCTGGGACGTACGCAGAACGGCAATAATAATCCGTACAACCTTGACAGCGTTGCCACATGGAACAACTACCTTATGGCATCGAGCGCAAGTCCGCAGGCGGTAAGCACCGGAAACGGCACCAGTGCGGAAAGCGGCAAATATGAAAATATGTTCGGCAAGTACGCAAACAGTGAAAACAAAAACGGTCAGCTTGTGTTCTCAAGTTTCGTAATGAACGAGCGACAGAAAAACAATACACTTAAGCAGCTTATTATGAGCGAGTCAACTCACCTCTGGTATTCAACAGCCGGTACGGCAGGTTTTGATTCCAATGACGGCGTTGCAAAAGCCGTTATGATTTCCGACACGGAAAGATATTACGTAATGATGAATATGAACGGCGGGGACACTCAGTTTACCGTGCCGGCTGCTCCAAACGGAAGAGAATGGGTACGTATTATCGATACCGGCAGCTGGGCGGAAGACCACTTCAACTGCTGGAACGAGGATGATTCGGATGCGTATTCATTCTCTGCTTCTACGCAATACGGAGTCGGTCCGTACACAATCGTTGTGTTCAAAGCCGTAATTAACAAAGGAACAGTTGCAACTCCGATAATAAGCGGAGAAACTCCGTTTGAGGGAAGCTCACACGTAACCATTACTTGCGATACACCTGACGCATCAATCTACTACACAACCGACGGAACAAACCCGACTGCCGGCAGTACAAAATATACAGGTTCGTTCACTGTTACCGAAAGGACAACCGTAAAGGCAATCGCAGTATTAAGCGGATATAAAAACTCAACCGTTGCAAGCAAGACGTTCTATGTAAAAGGCTCGACCTCAGAATCAGACAAAAGCGGTGTAATGCTGCAAGGCTTCAACTGGAACAGCGCGCCGAGAGGTAACGGGTATAATGAGACAAACCGAAGTCCGTATTGGGATAAGTGGTATAAGACGGTAACGAATAATGCCTCGGCAATCTCCGGTAATTTCATGTATTTGTGGTGCCCGCCTCCGAGCAAGACAGACACCGCTTCTTCCGAAGGCTACGCACCTACACAGCTGAATGACTTGAACAACTGTTACGGAACGGAAGCTGAATTGAAATCGATGATTACTGCGATAAAGCCGACCAAGGCGATTGCCGACATCGTTATAAATCACCGCGCGGGAACTACGAGCTGGGGAGATTTTACAAACCCAAGCTGGTGTGAAGATTATTATGCAATCTGTTCCGATGATGAGGGCTTCACTAACTCTGAGAGTCCGATGTACAATTCACCTAAAAGAGGCAAACCAGACACCGGAGACTATTATGATGCATACCGAGACCTTGACCACACGAACACCGCAGTTCAAGAAGGAATCATCGCATGGATGAACGATGTGCTGAGATCCGCAGGGTTTGTCGGCTGGCGTTATGACTATGTGAAAGGTTATGCCGGAAAATATGTCGGTCAGTATAACGCGGCAACAAATGCGGAGTTCAGCGTCGGTGAGTATTGGCCGACTGCCGGATATTCATCATCTAATCCGAACGCATGGGGCAATGAGATAAAGAACTGGATTACTGAGACTGAGCAGGGCGGCTACCGCTCAAAGGCGTTTGACTTTGCGTTGAAAGGCGCGATGAATGCCGTGTTCAATAACGGTGCCGGTTATGATTTGCTTGCAAATTCCGCGAATCTTTATATAAGCCAGCCGACGGATGCGGTGACTTTCATCGATAACCATGATACAGGCTCTACGCAGGGTCACTGGCCGCTGAATGACAGCAAACTCGGTGCGGCGTATGCTCTTATATTGACGCATCCGGGTGTTCCGTGCGTTGCATGGCAGCATTACTTTACGTATGCGGAAAGCGGAAGCAACGGTACTGACGGCGGCGCTCAGTATAAGGCGGCCATTACCGTTCCCGGAACATCAAACATACTTAAAGCGCATATTGATAAACTCATAGAAATCCGTAAGGAAAACGGCATTGAGTACGACAGCGTGCGGACAACGCTCAGCAGCTCGTCTTCTGTGTACGCCGCAAAAATTGAGGGAATAAACGGAACTCTTGTAGCAGTAATCGGCGGAAGCTACACACCGAGCGGCGATTACGGCAGAATCTACAAGGGAACAAACTTCACAATCTGGAAAGAAGGCGCAGAAGATGAATATGGTCAAGTTGCTACTAAGACATTGACGATTACTGCTGACTCATGGACTTGGGGGGACGGTGTGGATGTCTTTGCGTTGGTTTTGGGCGGTTCTGCCGGAGGAGGTGTCTGGATAAAAGCGACCGGCTCCGGTACGACAGTAAAAGTGGATGTACCAGAGGATGCAACAGAGTTCCTTCTGGTTCGTTGTCCGGGTGGAACGACTGAACCGAACTGGGGTATAATGAATGGCAATGGAAACGGACGAATTTATAGTCAGACAGATAATATTACTATATCAGGTACTACATATAACACCTATTTTTATGACTACCCCAAAACATAGACTTCCAAACTAACAAAAAAACAGCCCCTCTTCAAATCGGAGAGGGGCTTTTTTTGTTCAGCGGCGGCACGGCAGCGCATTGATAAAAATCATCGCAGATGTGTAAAATCGGAAAAATCATTCAGCTGAAATAATTCCGAATTAAAATATTATGTAAGTATATACACATTACACAACCAAACGGCCAATCGGTAAACTGTTTAAACAGAACGTCTAAGATGAGTAAAATATAAAAGTCTGAAAAAAATCTTCCGTGTTGTATTTTGCAATGCTAATATTCGGATATTCACAAAAGGAATTTCAATACAAACAGAATCGGCATTACGAAATCGCAGCTGCAAAAGAATTTCGGTATCATTCAACATTGCACGAAGAACGGCATTTCTACTTTTTCGGCGCGGCTTTCGTTTTTCGCTTTTTCTGGAAGGAGCCGTAACTTCATAAAACCACACTTTCGGTTTTCTCAAAAGCCATGAAGCAAATCACAAAAACACGTTTTGCGGCATAAAACATGCCGTACGCAAAAAATAATACTGAAAATGAATAATGTCAATAAGAATATTACATGTTTTTAGGAGGTAAAAAATGAAGATGAACAAATATTCGGTGTTAATTCTCCCGATATTATTATGCAGCTGCGCAAATGCAGAATCTATTCTTTCCAAAAGCAACTTACATATACAGTCAATACCCCAGTATATACAGCCAATATCGGCATTATCGACAACTCCCGCAGGCACGGATAAGGTAATTTTCAATACGGTTGAAACACCGATTCTTTCCGTTCCCGCAGGCGATTTTTGGAATACGATTACGGTTTTTGTTTTTTCCGATACGAAAGATGCAACCATTTATTACACTACAAACGGAGCTGACCCAACCAGCGCAAGCACGCTTTACACCGACAGCGGAATCAAAATCGATAACACAACGACGCTGAAAGTTGTCGCAACAAAATCGGGATTGGAAAATTCGCCGATTGTGGCGGCCGATTACGTAAAACAGGGTTCTCAAACGTACACCGAAAACAAAAGCGGCGTAATGCTGCAAGGCTTCAACTGGGACAGCGCACCGCGCGACAGTGCGTACAATGCCGAAAATCCCAGTCCGAAATGGTATAAATGGTACGATGTAATGCACAGTAACGCCAATGCCATAAAAAATACGTTTGAATATGTTTGGTTCCCGCCTCCGAGCAAAACGGATACCGCAAGTTCAGAAGGATATGCTCCGACACAGCTGAATGACTTAAACAATTGTTACGGAACGGAAGAGGAGCTTAAAAGCGTTATTCAGGCAATCAAACCGGCAAAGGCGATTGCAGACATCGTTATAAATCATCGCGCGGGAACTGCAAGCTGGGGTGATTTTACCAATCCTCGTTGGACAGATGATTATTATTCGATTTGCAGTAACGACGATTTTTTCAAGGCGGGAAATCCGGGCGAACACAGTGAAAAAAGAGGCAACTCGCGCATAGGTGTTTTATACCCTGCATACAGAAATATCGATCACACAAACATTGCCGTTCAGCAGGGGATCTACAGCTGGATGAACAGTGTACTCAAACGCGCGGGTTTTGTCGGATGGCGCTACGATTTTGTGAAAGGGTTCGGCGGTGAGTATGTGGGTTATTACAACGCAATGAGTGAAGCCGCTTTTTCCGTAGGTGAATATTGGCCAAGCAGCAGCGATGATTGGCACAGTACTCTGGCAAACTGGATAAATGCAACTTCTGATTCAATAAATTCTGTAAACGGAAAAAAATCACGCGCTTTCGATTTTGTTCTGAAACAAAATTTAAACCATGCGTTCGGCTGGTACAAAGTCGGTGAAAATCACAAAGACCTATGGGATCTGAGCTTGCTCGCAGATGAAAAATCGTTAATGCGCAGCGATCCCGCATCGGCAGTTACTTTTGTCGATAATCACGATACGGGAAGTACGCAGCAGCATTGGGAATTAAGCTGGAGTGATATTCCCGTCGCTTATGCTTTTATTCTGACTCATCCGGGCTTCCCGTGCGTCGCTTGGCAGCATTACTTTACGGGCGACGGCTGGCAGTACAGAGGCGGTGAAACAGTTCCCGGTACGGGCAACACATTTAAGAAGCATATCGATTACTTAATTGATCTTAGAAAATCACTCGGAATCGAATATGCCAGCACCGTAAACGTTTTGAGCAGTTCAACCACTCTGTACGTCGCAAAAATCATCGGAACAAAAGGCGAGATCGTGGTGGCAATCGGCGGAGACGCTTACACGCCTACCGGCGACGGTTATACCGGTAATTACCCTATTTATCAGGGAATTAATTTTAAAATCTGGCAGAAAGGGAATCACGGTGCAAAACCGATATTCGTAAATATTGCGGTTGATTTCAACAGTGCCGACTGGATTTGGAATAATAATGCGGTGATTTTCGCATGGGTTTGGGGCGGTTTATATGGCTCAGGTCAATGGGTAAAAGCGAACGTCGGTTCCGATAATACTGCCAATTTTACAATTTACAATGATGCAGCTGCATTTCTTGTTGCAAGATGTGCTGCCGGAACCGATGCACCGAATTGGGATGAAAAAGGCAACGGTATCGGACGGATTTATAACAAAAGCAATAATATTTATTTTGAAAAGGAAAAAAAATCATACAGGATAGATACGTTTGATTTTTGACAAAAGCTGCTCGGCACTTTGCAGCCGGGCAGTTTTTTTGTTCACTGCCAAAATTAAAAAGGACTGCTCTACCGAACAATAGAACAGTCCCATTTCAAAAATAAATACTAAAAACGCAGTGTAGCAAAATAATCTTCGATTGTTTCCGCACGCCGAATCATTTTGAAATCATGCTGTGCCGTCATCAGAAATTCGGCACAGCGCAGTTTGCCGTTATAATTAAATCCCATTGCATAGCCATGCGCACCGGCATCATGAATTACCAACGTATCGCCTATATCGAGTTTGGGCAGCATTCTGTCGATTGCAAATTTATCGTTATTCTCACACAGCGAGCCGGTCACATCATATTTTTCAGTGCAGGGAAGATTTTCTTTCCCCAATACCGTTATATGGTGATACGCTCCGTATAATGCAGGGCGCATAAGATTTGCCATACAGGCGTCAAGTCCCGCATAGTGTTTGTACGTGTTTTTTTCATGCAGAACTTTTGTTACCAAATAACCATAAGGTCCCAAAATCACACGTCCGCATTCCATATATATGCGAATCGGATCAAGTCCATTCGGCAAAATATATTCATTGTACTTTGCCTGAATCCCCTTGCCTACATACTCTAAGTCAACAGGCGTTTGTTCCGGTTTGTAAGGAATCCCTACTCCGCCGCCGAAATTGACAAACTCAAGCGAAATTCCCAATCTGTTTTTAATCTCAACAGCAAGTTCAAAAATCATCTTGGCTGTTTCGATAAAATAGTCTGCATTCAGCTCATTTGAAGCAATCATTGTATGCAGTCCAAAACGTTTTACTCCCGTATCGAGAAGTATTTTATACCCTTCAAAAAGCTGCTCCCGCGTGAATCCGTATTTAGCCTCTTCCGGATTTCCAATTATGACATTTCCTTTACGCAATGGGCCGGGATTATACCTGAAGCAAATAATTTCCGGCAAACCCGCATTTTTTTTCAAGAAATCAATGTGCGAAATATCATCAAGGTTAATAATTGCTTCGATTTCACGAGCGCACTTATACTCTTCTGCAGGCGTATCGTTAGATGTAAACATAATGTAATCGCCCGGAAGCCCTACCTGCTGAGCCAACAGCAACTCGGGCAGCGAGCTGCAGTCTGCACCGAAGCCTTCTTCTTTCAGTATCCTCAAAATCGACGGATTAGGCATCGCCTTCACCGCAAAGTAATTACGGAACAGCGGCGCCCAGTCGAAAGCTTTTTTAAAGCGACGGGCATTTTCGCGAATTGCCTGCTCGTCATAGATATAAAACGGAGTCGGGAACTCTGACGCAATCTTATCGATGTCCGCCAATGTAAACGGAACTTTTTTTTCACAACTCATAATTTCACTCCTTGTAAAATAGTTACACGCTTTATACTCAAATGTCTGCATTTATGCAAATGCGATTTATACTTTAAATCGAGGGTCAGACCTGTATCCTAAATTGGAATTAGGGTCTGTCCCTTGCAAATGTAAAATACTGTGGGACAGTGCCAAGCCGCCATTGAATTGAGGTCAGTCCTGTATCCTGAATTGGGATTAAGGTCTGTCCCCCGCGAAAGTATAAAATACTGCGAGGCTGTGCCAAACCGCCATTAAATCGAGGGTCAGACCTGTATGCTGAATTGGGATTAAGGCCTGTCCCTTGCAAGTGAAATACTGCGGGACAGTGCCAAGCCGCCATTAAATTGGGGTCAGACCTGTATGCTAAGTTGGGATTAAGGCCTGTCCCTCGCGGAAGTGTGGAATACTGCGAGGCTGTGCCAAGCCGCTATTGAATCGGGGTCAGACCTGTATCCTAAATTGGAATTAAGGCCTGTCCCCTGCAAATGTGAAATACTGCGAGGCTGTGCCAAGCCGCCATTGAATTGGGGTGAATTGGGGTCAGACCTATATGCTGAATTGGAATTAGAGTCTGTCCCTTGCGGAAGTGTGAAATACTGTGAGGCTGTGCCAAGCCGCCATTGAATTGGGGGCAGAACTGTATGCTGAATTGGGATTAGAGTCTGTCCCCTGCAAATGTAAAATACTGTGAGGCAGTGCCAAGCCGCC